>JBEPTZ010000040.1:0-34459 GCA_041691815.1 Rhodospirillales bacterium
GCTTGAATCAGATTTCAGCCCGCGCCGGAACCCCGCGATTCATTCAGAGGCGGACGTGCTCTAGCCCCTTGTTTGATCCCGTGATTCACGTTTCCGGCGTTTCCACCTGCAACGATCACGCTCTAAACGGTCTCTGCGCCGCTCACTGCAGCCGCCCGCGCCCCAGCAGCGGCCAGACGACCTCGGTGATGCCGTTGCGGGTGCCGACCAGGGTCTCGTGCAGATGCACCGTCGTGTCCCCATAGCCGATCAGGCAGGCGATACGGTCGCCGACGCGCGGCTGGTCCGAGCCGGCGGCGAGGTCGAACTGCCCGTGTTCGGCCGACAAGCGCAGCGGCGTCGCATCCGGGTAGTCGCGCGGGCGCGGCGCGGTGGCGTCACTCGAAAGTGCCTTCTTGCCGATATCCAGCACCACGCGGGTGGCGGTCGGCCGGCTGATCACGGTGGCGAGCACGGTCAGCGCGAATTCATGCTCCAGCCCCCATGAGGCATAGGTAAGATCATGGAACACCGCGCCGCCGGCCTGGATTTCGGTCACTCCCGGCAGCCCGGCGGTGATCGCGTAGGTGCCGCTGCCGCCGCAACTGACGATCTCGATCGCCAGCCCGGCGGCCCGGCAGGCGTCGGCGCTGGCGGTCAGCAGGCCGACCGCGCTGGCCACGGCGGCGCGTTTCTGCTCGCCGGCCGGCATGCCCGCCAGATGCCCCTCCCAGCCCATCAGCCCGCGCAGCCGCACCCCAGGCGTCCCGGCGATCACCCGCGCCAGTGCCACCGTCGCCGCACCGGGGGCGACGCCGCAGCGCTGCATCCCGGTATCGACCTCGATCAGCAGCCCCTGTTCCACCCCGGCTGTGCGCGCGGCGGCGGCGATCGCGGCGATGTTGCCGGCGTCGTCGACGCAAGCGATCACTTCGGCATGGCGCTGCAGGCCGACCAGGCGGGCGATCTTCTCCGGCCCGATGATCTGGTTGGCGATCAGGATCGATTGCACTCCGGCGGCGGCCATCACCTCCGCCTCACCGAGTTTGGCGCAGGTGACGCCAATCGCGCCGGCGCGGATCAGCTTATGCGCGATCGCCGGCAGTTTGATCCCCTTGGTGTGCGGCCGCCAGCCGATGCCGTGCCGGCTGACCACCGTCATGATGCGGGCCACGTTGCGGTCGAGCACGTCGAGATCGACCAGCAGGCGAGGGGTGTCGAGCGAGGCGATTGGGGCGCCGATCATCGGGAGTCCTTCACGGAATGCGGGTCAGCTTGGAGACGGTACGGTCGAACTGGGTGAAATAGATGTTCTCCTCGGCGTCGAGCCAGACGCCATGGAGGTTGAGCGCATCCTTGAACGGCGTGTCGCGCGACCAGCGGATCAGCAGCTTGCGATCGGTCGTCCACAGGCTGAGGCCGTCCTGGCCGGCGACCACGATGGAGCGGCACCCGAACGCCAGGTCGCTCGGCAGGCTGAAATCGGTCCAGTCATGCAGATGGGCGCCGGAGGTATCGAAAATCTGGATGCGGTTGTTCTCGCGATCGGCGATATACACCTGATCGCGGGTGTCGATCGCGATGTAATGCACCAGCGCGAACTCGCCGGGGCCGGCGCCCGGCCCGCCCCAGGAACGGCGGCGGGTGCCGTCCGGTGCGAAGCGATGCACGCGGCGGTTGCCATAGCCGTCCGAGACGAAGATATCGCCATCGGCCGCGAAGGCGACGCCGGTCGGCATGTTGAACGGGTTGCCATAGAAGGTGGGGGCGGGAAAATCGGCGCCGCCAAGGGTACGCAGCACGGTGCCGTCGGGCAGGTGCTCGGTAATGGTGTGGGTGCCGGAATCGGTGATCCAGACATGCCCAGCCGGATCGATCGCCAGCCCGTGGACGAACGGCGAAAACCGGCCCTCACCCCAGGCGCTGATGAAGCTGCCGTCGCTGTTGAAGATCATTACCGGGTGCGCGCCGCGCGACAGCACGTAGACATCCCCGTTCGCCGCCACCGCGCCCTGCACCGCGGTTTGCGGCGGGCGCCCCGGCGCGTCGTCGCCGAAATTCCACCAGCGCGGCAGCCGTGCCCAGGCGCGACGAAACCGGTAGCGGTGCCGGCCCTCGCCGATGATCGGGTCGGTGCTGTCCTGCATCGTGGCCTCCTCAGGCGAGCCAGGGATTGGGGTCGAGCGGTGCGATCGGTCGGCGGATTTTGGTGTAGGGAATTCGCGCCGGATCGGGCGGGTAGGGGCCGCCGCAATCGACATAGATGATCCCGGCGGCGATCGGCGCGAAGGCGGCGTGGAAATGGTTGGAGGATTTCACCACCACGATCTTCTTGGCCGCCAGATCGATGCCGAGGCGGGTGAACACGGCCGGGTTGAAGGTCTGCGCCCGCCCGCTCGCCAGCACCACATCCAGCGTGCCGATGCTGATGGCGGCGGCAGCGCCGAGTGACACCTGGCTTTGTTCGAACGGGATCAGCAGGTCCTCGGTGGTCGCCCGCACCCGCACCATGGCGTCGATCGGCCGACCGGAGGTGGCGGCGGCCTTGCCGCCGAACCGCAGCGGCAGCTCCGCCCCCGGCCCGGCGGCGATGCAGTACCGCGCCGCCACCGGGTCCCACAGCGCGCCGACCGCGGCGGGCACAGCGGGGAATTTCAGCAACTCCTCGATCAGGAACGTGCTGTCCCCGGCCACGCCGCCGCCCGGATTATCCCAGCGATCGGCCAGCACCACCGGCCCGCCTGGCATGCGGATGGCCTCGGCCACCGCCTCGGCGGTCTTCAGATGCACCGGCACCCCGGCGCCGCCCCAGCCGATCATTTCGCGCCGCAGCAGTTCGTGCAGCAGCGCGCAGCCGGCGGCGTGGCGATCGGTGTAAACCAGCACCTTGCTGCCGACGTCGTAGACATCAGCCGCCTGGAAGCCGTGGATGACCGAGATCGATAGGACGCCGTTCTGCCCCTCCATCTGCTTCAGCCGATCGACGAAGCTGCGCCCCGGTTCGCGGCTGGTCATGAAACCGCCGATCATCCGGCAGTCGAACACCGAAGCCACCGGCGCGATTTCGCCGGCGGCCGCGCGCAGGCACAGCGCTGTCAGTTCTTCGGCACGGGGTAGGAAGTCGGTATGCGGAAACTCCTTGAACGCGACGACGACATTGGTGTTCTCGACCATCTGCGCTGAGAGATGGGCATGCAGGTCCAGCTCCGCGCCGATCACCGCATCCGGCGCGATGGCGCGGGCGCCGGCCAGCAGATCGCCCTCGCAGTCGTCATAGCCATGCGCGACCATGCAGCCGTGTAGCCCGAACAGGATCACCTGCACCGGCATGGCGGCGCGCAACTGGTCGAGGATTTCGTCGCGCAGTTCCTCATAGGCGGCGCGGCCGACCAGCCCTGCCGGTTCCGCCCAGGCGGTGGTGCCTTCGATCAGCGTATGCCCGCCCCGCCGCGCGGCCTGCCTCGCGGCGACCACCGGGGCGCTGCACAGGGTCGGCGTGTCGGGGTGGGTGCCCGGGGGGTAATAGGTGTCGTCAAACGCCCGCCGATCGGTCGGGATCGGCGCGAAGGTATTGGTCTCGGTGCCGAGACTGGCGGCGAAGATGCGCATGGTTCCGGTCTTTTTCCTCAAATCACCGCCGTCAGCCCGCCATCCACCACGAGCACGCCGCCGTTGGTGAAGCCGGCCTGCCGCGACGCCAGATAGACCACCGCGGCGCCCAGTTCCCCCGGCTCGCCCCAGCGCCCGGCCGGGGTGCGCGCGGCGATGCGCGGCTGGAACCCGGGGTCGGAAGCGCGCAGCCCGCTATTGCCATCGGTGGTGAAGTAGCCCGGCGCCAGCGCGTTCACCGTCACCCCATGCGGCGCCAGGTCGGCGGCCAGCCCGCGCGCCAGGCCGTGCAGCCCGGTCTTGGCGGCGACGTAACAGGTGATGCCCGGCCGTGCCACCATGCCGTTGATCGAGCCGACCAGAACGATCCGCCCATATCCGGCCGGGATCATCAGCCGCGCCGCCTCGCGCGCCAGCCGCCAACTGGCCGAGAGGTCGGTGTCCAGCACGCGCTGCCAGTCGGCGTCGGTCTGCTCCAGCAGCGGTTTGCGCACCGTGGTGCCGGCATTGCTGACCAGGATATCCAGTCGCCCATGCCGCGCGCCGATCGCTGCCACCGCCGCGGTGGCCGCCGCCGCATCCGCCACGTCGAACGCTGCGATATCGGCGGCCAGCCCCCAGCCGGCCAGTTCCGCCTGTCGGCCGCGCAAGGCAGTCTCATCACGGCTGTTCAGCACCACATGCGCGCCGGCCGCCGCCAGCGCGCGGGCCATCGCCCAGCCCAGTCCGCGCGAGGCGCCGGTGACCAGCGCCACCTGTCCGGTAAGATCGAACAGCCGGGCAGGGGGCTGCGGTGCGTCGTCGGCCACCCCGCTCACCCGCGCCAGCCGGCGACCGGGTCCAGCGGAAAGATCGGCCGCGGCAGCCGCCGCCACGGCAACCCGGCGACGTCGGACTGGCCGGGGCCGCTGGTGTCCATGCGGATCACCCGGCTGCTGATCGGCGCGAAATACTGGAAGTTGGAGGCGGTCTTCAGCACCGCCATCTTGTAGTCTGCCGGCTCCAGCCCGAAGGCGCGGTAGACGTCCGGCACGTTGCCGCCGGCGCCGGTGCCCTCGGAGATCAGCATCGTCACCGGCCCGGTCTCGAAGATCACCGTGCGGCCCTGGTTGAACTCGGGCTGCTGGAACATCTGCACCCGAACCAACCCATCGGCGATGCGGCGCACCCGCCCGGTGATCGACAGCGGCTGGAAATAGCCGCTGATTCTGCCGCCGACCGAGAGCGTCACCTCGGCACCCTCACCGGCCTCCACCAGCCGGGCCACGGTCTGCGGCTCGACCAGCGGCAGCAGCGCGCGGCTCTTGATGCCCAGGCGCAGGATCGCCTCCAGGATCAGGTTGCTGTCCCCGGCAGCGCCGCCGAACACCGTGTCGCCGGTATCGCTCAGCACCACCACGCCGTGCTCGGCGGCATCGGCCATCCGCACCCCGTCGTCGATCGCCACCGCCTCACGGACCATGAACTGCTCGCGCATCGCCCAGGCCAGATCGGCACTTTCATCGGCCAGCCGCTCGGCCAGCGCGCGGTCATTGTCGGTCACCACGATGGTCGCCCAGCCGCCCTCGGCGACATCCAGCCAGGGTTGCATCGGGCAGGGCACCACCTGCAGCACCTTCGGATCGGTCTCCATCGCCCGCGCCTGATCGAACCAGGTCTTCATCGGCCCGGCGACGGTCAGGAACTGTTCCTGATGGGTGATCATCCGCAGCTTGCGCCACGCCATCACCGGCTTCACCCCGTCGCGCAGGATGCGCACCAGCATCTCGCCGGCCAGCCGGCCGGTGTCGTAGACGTCGTGCGGCTGGGTGCGGTGGCCGACGATCGCCGTGCTGAGGCTCACCATCTGGTGGGTCACGTTGGCATGGTGGTCCAACGACACCACGATCGGCACATCCGGCCCGAGCACCGCGCGGCAGATTGCCAGTTGTGCACCCTCGACATCGTCCACCCCCTCGGCGGAACAGGCGCCATGCAGGTGCAGCGCCAGCGCGTCGATCCGCCCGGCCGCGCGCAGCCCGCTGCCGATCCGCTCCTCGAAGAACATCCGCGTCGCGGTATCCAGCCGCCCGCCGGCCACCGCCCAGCCGGAGATGATCGGCACCCACTCGACGGCGAACCCGGCATCGGCCACCGCGTCGACGCAGCCGCCCACCTGGCCGAGCCCGCGCATGCGTTCCAGCAGGTCCGTGCCCTCATAGAGTCCGTGCGCCGCGAAAACCGCAAGTGTCGTCGGAAGCTTGTTGAAGTCGTTGGTTTCCTGGCCGACATGGATCACGGCGACGCGCATGGTGTCCTCACAGAATCACGAGACGGAACGGGGGCCAGAAGGCGGGCGGCGCGCGCGGCTCGGGCGTAGCGGCGAAACCATGATGCGAACCGGCCGGAATGTGTTTGACTGCCGCACGATGCGGTGGTTGCATCCTACAGCGCAACTTCGAATTGCGAACAGGGGGGGCTTATGGCCAAGGGTTTCATGCGCGTGTCGCGGCGGCAGGCTGGTGCGGTTCTGGCCGGTGCGGTGCTGGCGGGGGTGGGGCTGGCCAAGAGCGCCGGCGCCCAGGCCGCAGCACTGAAAAGCGGCACCCTGCGGATCGCGGTACTCGCCGACATCGTCAACTTCGATCCGATGCAGTTCTCCTCGCAGAACGCGACGGTGATGCGCAACCTCTACGACACGCTGATCGACTACGATGCCCATGGCAAAGCCATTCCGGCGCTGGCCACGGCCTGGAAGGTCGCGCCGGACAGCACCTCGGTCACTCTCACACTGCGCTCCGGCGTCGCCTTCCAGGACGGCACCGCAATGGACGGCGCGGCCCTGGATGCGACGCTGAAAAAGGCCAACGACCCGGCCAAGGGCAAGAACGTCTACCCCACCATGTCGGCGGTGAAAGGCTGGGAGGTGCTGGACCCGCACACCGTGCGGATCGACTTCAAGGCCCCGGTGCCCGATCGCCAGATCACCGACCTGCTGGAATTCATGCCGGTGATCGCAGCCTCCGGCATCGACACCGTCGAGACCAAGGCCGCCGGCACCGGCGCCTTCATGGTGGCCGAGCGCGTGCTGGGCCAGAAGCTGCATCTCGTCGCCAATCCGCATTACTGGCGCAAGAGCGAGCCGACGTTGAAGGACGTGGTGTTCACCGTGTTCACCGACAACGCCTCCGCCTCGGCGGCGCTCGAATCCGGTGCGGCCGACATGATCTATGGCGGCGGCGCGCGCGACGCGGTGCGGCTGCGCGATGCCGGCTACCAGTTGATCCAGGGGCCGGGGCAACTGGTGCAGGTGTTCCGCATCAACACCACCATGGCGCCGTTCAACAACGAGAAATTCCGCCAGGCATTCAACTACCTGATTGATCGCGCGGCGATCCTGAAGGTGGGTTATGCCGGGCTTGGCGAGGTAACGGCGCTGCCCTGGGCGCCGTCCAGCCCCGCGGCCGATCGTTCCTACGATAAGACCTACGCCTTCAACCTCGCCAAGGGCGAGGCGCTGCTGAAGCAGTCCGGGCTGTCCGCCGCGCAGATGAACGACTGGAAACTGACCGTCAACAGCGGCGACGACGCCTCGGTGCGGATCAGCCAGGTGGTGCAGGCCACGCTCGTCAAGGCCGGCATCAACATCAAACTCGATCTCAAGGGTGGCACCGAATTCGTCGACGCCATGCTCGGCGGGCATTTCAACGCGATGTTCGGCGGCGTCGGCAACGTGCAGAAATTCCCCAGCCGCATCTCTACCAACAGCATCTATCGCACCGTCAATAACCCGGTGCTGGGCAAGGTCAATCCGTTCAAGGACTATGTCGACGCCATCCAAAAGGTCGACACCACCATGGGCAGTGGCCCGGCAGTGAAGGCGGCGTATGACGTGCTGAACAAGGCGATGGTCAACGACTCGTTCGGCATCGCCACCAACTCTTACGACGTGTTCCTGATCGTGGCAGCCAAGAAGGTCGCCGGCTTCATCCCCGATATCGACAATCTGCTGGTGCTGCGCGGCGTCGGCTTCAAGTCATGACCGCCGGCTGACCCGACCCGTCGGATGCCGGACGATGCGATGCTGTCGGTGCGAGGGCTGGAGGTGGCCTTCCCCGGCGGCGGCCAGGCGGTGCGCGGGGTGGATTTCGACGTGCATGCCGGCGAGGTGCTCGGCATCGTCGGCGAGTCCGGCTCTGGCAAGAGCGTCACCGCGCTGGCCATCACCGGGCTGCTTGACCCCTCGGCGCGGGTGCGCGGCAGTATTCGCCTCGGCAGTCTGGAGGTCACCACCGCCGACCCGGAAACGCTGCGCCGGATGCGCGGCCGCGATGTCGGCACCATCTTCCAGGACCCGACCACGACGCTGAACCCGGTACTGCCGATCGGCCGCCAGGTCACCGAGGGCCAGGTGGCGCACGGCCTGGTCGCGGCCTCCGCGGCGCCGTCCCAGGCGGCGGCGCTGCTGCGCGAGGTCGACATCCCCGACCCGGCGGCGCGCATCGACCAGTATCCGCACCAGTTCTCCGGCGGCATGCGCCAGCGCGTGGTGATCGCCATGGCGATGGCCGGCCACAAGCGCCTGATCATCGCCGACGAACCGACCACGGCACTCGACGTTACGGTGCAGGCCCAGGTGCTGGCGGTGCTGGCCGAACGCCGCCGGCAGACCGGGGCCGCGGTGATCCTGATCACCCACGATCTCGGCATCGTCGCCGAAGTGGCCGACCGGGTGGCGGTGATGTATGCCGGCCGCATCGTCGAGACCGGCCCGGTGGACGCCATCTTCCACCGCCCTCGCCACCCCTACACCGCCGGCCTGCTGCGCAGCCTGCCGCGGTTGGACACGGTGGCGGCCCGACTGCTGCCGATCGACGGCCAGCCGCCCGAGGCCGCCCGCCTGCCGTCCGGCTGCGCGTTCCGCCCGCGCTGCGCCATCGGCCGTGACCAGAGCATCTGCGCCACCACCGACCCTGCCCTCAGTAGTGATGGCCAGGCCAGCGCCGCCGCCTGCCATTTCCCGCTCTCCGGCCCGCCGCCGCCGTTGCCCCGGCCAGACCCCACCGCCGCCAGGCCAAAGGGCGACGAACTGCTGCTGGTCGAAGACCTGCGCGTCCATTTCCCGATCCGCAGCCGCCTTCTTCGCCGGCAGATCGGCTGGGTGCGCGCGGTCGACGGCGTCAACCTGTCGATCCGTGCCGGCGAGACCCTCGGCCTGGTCGGCGAATCCGGCTGCGGCAAGACCACCACCGGGCGCGCCATCATGGGCCTGCTGGCGATCCGCTCGGGGAGCGTCCGCTTCGCCGGCGAGGACATCACCGGCATGAGCCGCACCGAACTCCGCCGCATCCGCCGGCAGATGCAATACGTCTTCCAGGACCCGTTCGCCTCGCTCAATCCGGTCCGCACCGCCGGCGAGATCGTCGCCGAACCGCTGCGCATCCACGGCCTCTACCAGGAGATGGGCGGCGCCGCCTATGTCGGCGGCCTGTTCGAGCGGGTCGGGCTATCACGCGACATGATGAGCCGGATGCCGCGCCAGTTCTCCGGCGGCCAGAAGCAGCGCATCGGTATCGCCCGCGCCCTGGCGCTGCAACCGCGCCTGCTGATCCTCGACGAACCGGTGGCAGCACTCGACGTCTCGATCCAGGCGCAGATCGTCAACCTGCTGCAGGATCTGCAGCAGCAACTCGGTCTCGCCTACCTGTTCATCGCCCACGACCTCTCGGTGGTCCGCCATATCTGCGACCGGGTGGCGGTGATGTATCTCGGCCGCATCGTCGAGGAGAGCGACCGCGACGTGCTCTACGAAACCCCGGTCCACCCCTACACCCAGTCACTGCTCTCCGCCGTGCCGCTGCCCGACCCCGACCTGCGCGACAGCCGTCGCCGCATCGTGCTGCAGGGCGAAATCCCCAGCCCCGCCCGCCTGCCCAGCGGCTGCACCTTTCACCCCCGCTGCTTCCGCGCCGATGCGATCTGCGCCGCCGAGGTGCCCGAATTCGCCGCCTACCCCGGCCTCCCGACCCACTGCGCCTGCCACCACGCCGGCCCAACCGAACCGGAACCGGCCCGATGCGCCTCGCCCTGAAATACCCCGGTGCAGCGCTCGGCATCGCCTTCCTGGCGATCGTGCTGCTGGCCTCGTTCGTGGCACCGCTGATCCTGCCGCTCGACCCGCTGGCGCAGGACTTCACCGCGACGCTCGACCCACCCACCGCCGCGCATTGGTTCGGCACCGACGAACTCGGCCGCGACATCCTGGCCCGGGTGATCGCCGGCGCCCGCACCTCGCTCACCACCGCTGCCGGCGCGGTCGCGATCGCCGGTATCGTCGGCGTGCCGATCGGCCTCATCGCCGGCTTCTTCGGCGGCTGGCGCGACGCGGTGCTGATGCGCCTGGTCGACGTGCTGCTGGCGCTGCCGGGCATCCTGTTCGCCATGGCGCTGATCGCGGTGATCGGCCGTAGCCAGATGGCCGCCCTGGTCGCGGTCGGCATCACCGGCATTCCCGGCTTCGCCCGCATCACCCGCGCCCAGGTGCTGGCGCTGCGCCGGCTGGATTTCGTGCTGGCGGTGGAGGCGATGGGCGGCTCCGCGAGCTACGCGATGTTCCGCACCGTGCTGCCCAACGCCTGGAGCCCGATCCTGGTGCAGGTGGTCATCCTCACCTCGGTGGCGATCCTGCTGGAGGCAGCACTGGCCTTCCTCGGCGTCGGCATCCCGCCGCCGGCGCCAAGCTGGGGCGACATGCTGCGCACCGGCAAGGCCTATCTCTATGAGGCGCCCACCTACGCGGTGCTGCCCGGCATCGTGCTGACGCTGACCATTCTGTCGCTGGACACCATCGGCCGCACCCTCGGCCGGGTGCTGGAAGATCGCCAGGGCGCCCATGTCGTCGCCGCCCTGGACGAGCCGGCATGATCGGCTTCGTGCTGCGCCGCCTCGCGCAATTGCTGCCGGTGCTGCTGCTGGCCTCGCTCGGCATCTGGGCAATGGTCTATGCGGTGCCCGGCAGCCCGGTCGGCGCGCTGGTTGGCGAGAACGCCACCCCAGAGCAGATCCAGGCCACCATCATCCGCCTTGGGCTCGACCGCCCGATGCTGCTGCAATACTGGTCCTGGCTGCACCACGCGCTGGCCGGCGATTTCGGCCTGTCGATCCAGAACCGCGAGCCGGTGCTCGACCTGATCCTGCAGCGCATCCCGGCCACCATCCAGCTCGGCCTCAGCGCCTCGGTGGTCGGCCTGGTGCTCGGCGTGCCGGTGGCGCTGGCCAGCGCACTCAAGCCGCGCGGCTGGCTCGACCGGATGCTGTCCGGCTGGAGCGCCCTTGCCCTCGGCGTGCCGACCTTCTGGCTCGGCATCCTGCTGATCCTGCTGTTCGCGGTGCGGCTGCACTGGCTGCCCTCGGTCTCCGCCTATGTGCCGGTGCTGCAGGACCCGCTCGGCGCGCTGCGCAACACCGTGTTGCCGGCACTCACGCTGGGCGTCTACGTCTCCGGCATCTTCGCCCGCTTCCTGCGCGCCGCCCTGCTCGGCGAACTCCGCGCCGACTATGTCCGCACCGCCCGCTCCAAGGGCCTGCGCGAGCGCGACGTGATCGGCCGCCATGTGCTGCGCAACGCGTTGCTGCCGTTCGTTACCATCGTCGGCCTGATGACCGCCAGCTTCATCGGCGGCGCGGTGGTCACCGAGGCGGTGTTCACCTATCCCGGCCTTGGCCGCCTGCTGATCCAGGCGATCGACGCCCGCGACTACCCGCTGATCCAGGGCTGCATCATGTTCGTGCTGTTGATCTATATCGGCATCAACGTGCTGGTCGATGTGCTCTACGCCTATATCGATCCGCGCATCGATTACGGCTAGGCTGCCCGGATGACCCAGCTCACCCCAGCCCAACAGGCAGACTACACGCGAGATGGCTTCCTGCCCCGATTGCCGGTAATGCCGGCGGCGGAGGCGGCACAGCTGCTCGCCCGCCTGGAGGCGGTGGAGCGCGCCGAGGGCGGCCAACTCTCGGCGGCCACCAACCAGAAGCCGCATCTGCTGTTCCCGTTCCTGGCCGACGTCGTGCGCGACCCGCGCATCCTGGATGCGGTGCAAGGCGTGCTCGGCCCCGACCTGCTGTGCTGGGCGTCCGGCTTCTTCGCCAAGAACCCCAATGACGGCAAGCGCATCACCTGGCACCAGGACTCCACCTACTGGGGCCTCTCGGCGCCGGATATCTGCACCGCCTGGCTGGCCCTCACCCCGAGCACGCCGGAATCCGGCTGCATGCGCGTGCTGCCGGCCAGCCACACCACCGACCAGTTGCCGCACCGCGACACCTTCGCCGCCGACAACCTGCTGAGCCGCGGCCAGGAGATCGAAGTCGAGGTCGACCAGCGCCGCGCCGTCGATCTGGTGCTCCACCCCGGCGAAATGTCGCTGCACCATGTCCGACTGATCCATGGCTCCGAGCCGAACCGCGCCGCCCACCGCCGCATCGGCCTGGCGATCCGCTACATCCCCACCCGGTTGCGCCAGACCGTCGGCCAGGAAGACAGCGCCACCCTGGTGCGCGGCGTCGACCGCTTCGGCCATTTTCGCCCGGAACCCCGCCCGACCACCGACCGCGACCCGGCATGCGCGGCCTTCCACGCCGAGATGCTGGCCCGCACCCAGCAGATCCTCTACGCTGGCGCCGCCCAACCCGGCCGCGACCGCCAAAACTAGCGGCATGGACCAACGGCTGGCGATCCTCAACGGCTTCGGGCGCACCCTCGGCGACAGCATCATCGGCATGCAGGCGCTGCACGCCGCCCGCTCGCTCGGCCTGCTGGCGCGCGAGGCGGTGCTGTTCCGCCTGGTAATGCCATCCCCGGTGATCGAGGGCGTCTACGCACTGGCCACCGAACTCGCCGAAATCCGCGAACTCCCCTGGGCCGACGCCACCCCCGACCACTCCTTCGCCGGCGCGGCAAGCTTCGCCGAGGTCATCGACATGCGCGATTTTGCCTTCGACCCGGCGTTCCGCGGCACGGCGATGATCGACTATTTCCTGCGCCGCCTCGGCATCGACCCCCAGGCGGTGCCGCCGGCCTGGCGTCGCAACACCTGGCTGGCGCCGCTGCTGCCGCCGCCGGCGCCGCAAGACTACGTCCTGCTGTGCCCAAAAACCGCCAACCCGATGCGCGATATGCCCGACTGGGTGCAGACGCTGACACTGAACTGGCTGACCCACCGCGGCCTCAAGGTGCGCAGTCAGGCCGTGCTGCCCCCGGCCCGTACCCTGCCGGAACTCTGTGCCTTGGTCGGCGGCGCCCGGTTGGTGGTCTCGGCCGACACCGCGATGGTGCATCTGGCCGACGCAATGGGTATCCGCTGCCTGGCCTTCTTCACCACCCACGACCCAGCCTGGCGGGTCCGCGACTATCCGCTGTGCTCAGCCGTGCATGTCCGCCCGCACGGCCTGCCGCCAGCCCTGGAATTCCCCCGCGGCGCGGCCGACATCGCCGCCGCCCAGGCCGCCTGGACCAGCTTCGGCCCGGCCGCAATCGAACAGGCCCTGGCATCCGCACTTCCGGACTGACAGGACGCAGGCAAGGAAGTTTCACCACAGCGACATCGGGAAGCAAGAAAGCCTTCTCCGCTTGCTTCTCCGTGTCTTCGTGTCTTTGTGGTTAATCTTCCTTCCTTCGCGCTCCCGCCGCGTCAGAACCCCTCCAGCACGATCTTCCCCCGGGTCCGCCCGGACTCGATCGCCGCATGCGCGCGGGTCACATTGGCAGCATTGATCCGCCCGTAATTCTCCGCCAGCGTGGTGCGGATTGCCCCCGAATCGACCAGCCCCGCCACCTCCTCCAGCAGCTTGTGCTGCTCCAGGATATCCGGCGTGGTGAAGCCGGAGCGCACGAACATCGACTCCCAGTGCAGCGAGGCGGACTTCGTCTTCAGCTCGCGGACATCCACCGGCCCCGGATCATCGATGATGCCGATGCGCCCCTGCGGCGCCAGCATCCGCACCATCGCCGCCCAATGCGTATCGGTGCCGTTGGTGCAGAAAATCCGCTCGATCCCGCCCACCCCCAGCGCCTTCACCTGTGCGGCCATGTCGCCATGATGGTCGATCACATCATGCGCCCCCAGCTTCGTGCACCATTCCCGCGTCTCGGGCCGGCTGGCGGTGGCGATCACCCGCGCCCCGGTCAGCACGCGGGCCAGTTGGATGGCGATCGAGCCGACCCCGCCGGCGCCGCCGATGATCAGCAGCGTCCCCGCCTCGGCCGGCTTGCGCGGCAGCCCCAGCCGGTCGAACAGCATCTCCCAGGCGGTGATCGCGGTCAGCGGCAGCGCCGCCGCCTCGGCGAACGACAGGCTCTTCGGCTTGTGCCCGACGATCCGCTCATCGACGCAATGCAGCGCGCTGTTGGCGCCCGGCCGGGCGATGCTGCCGGCATAGAACACCTCGTCGCCCACCCGGAACAGCGTCACCTCTGCCCCCACCGCGCGCACGATGCCAGTGGCATCCCAGCCCAGCACCCGCTGCTCGCCCTTCGGATCGGCCCGCTTGCGCACCTTGGTGTCCACCGGGTTGACCGAAATCGCCCGCACCTCCACCAGCAGATCGCGCGGCCCCGGCACCGGGTCCGGCAGGGTGGCGTCGATCAGCGCATCGGGTTCGCTGATCTGGCGGGAATGGGTATAGACGACGGCTTGCATTGGGCGGCTCCTGTCCAGCGGCGATGCTGCTGGTATGGGGCCTCGCGCGCCGTCTGGCTACCCGACCCGCAGCAGCGCCGGCCCCTCGCGTTTCAGCCATGCCATTGCCGCCGCGGTATGCGGCGTCAACTGCGCCACCAGCGCCCAGAACCGCGGGCCGTGGTTCATATGCCGCAGATGCGCGACCTCGTGCGCCGCCACATAGTCCTGCACGAAGGCCGGCGCCATCACCAGCCGCCAGCTGAACGCCAGGCTGCGGTCGGCGGCACAACTGCCCCAGCGGCTGCTGGTGTCCTTCACGCTGACCCGCCGCGGCCGCAATGCCGCCATTTCGGCCTTTTGCAGCACCAGCGCCGACAGCGCGCGGCGGGCCTCGGCGCGATAGAAATCGGCCACCCGACGCGGCAGAAACTCGGCGGCGCCGCCGACCAGGATTTCCCCCGCCGCGGCCCGCACCAGGCGCACCGCAGCATCGTGGCGGATGCGGTGCAACTCGCCATGCAGCGGCACCAGCGCCCCGTCGGCGAACGGGATCGCCCCGGGCAGCGCCGCCAGCCGCTCCACCACCCATGCGGCATGGTTCATCAGCAGCGCCATGCCGGCGTTGCGCGCGGTGCGCGGCGGCAGGGTCACCACGATATGGCCCTCGCGCGGGTCGATTCGCAGCGAAACCCGCCGCGCCCGTGGGCTGCGCCGCCACTCCACCCGGGCCGCCCCACCCGGCAGCGAGATGGTTTCGGACATCGAAGTATCCATGCCGCAAGCATTGCCGCGTTTATTGGCGTTCCGCAATCGGAGAACGATGTCGTGATCGCGGTTGCCGCACCCGGCGCGCCGATCCGATCAGACGGGGAGTCCCTCCAGCTTGGCCAGCGTGGTCATCACGCCGCGAAGTTCCGCCAGCCCCCGTAGCCGCCCCACCGCCGGGTAGCCGGGATGCGACGCCTTGCCGACATCGTCGAGCAGCGCATGGCCGTGGTCCGGCCGCATCGGGATGCGCCAGTCGGCGCCGCCGCCGGCCTTGCGCCGCGCCTGCTCGCGCAGCAGCACCGCGACCAGCGCCACCATGTCGGTGTCGCCGGCCAGGTGGTCGGCCTCCATGAACGAGCCGTCCGGCGCCTTGGCGACATTGCGCAGATGCGCGAAATGGATCTGCCCGGCGAACCGCGCGGCAATTGCCGGCACATCGTTGCCCGGCCCGGCGCCGAGCGAGCCGGAGCACAGCGTCAGCCCGTTGGCCGGTGACGGCACCGCCTCCAGCAGCCAGCCGATATCCTCCGCCGAGGAGACGATGCGCGGCAGGCCCATCAGTCCGCGCGGCGGATCGTCCGGATGGATCGCCATCCGCATGCCCAGCTCCTCGGCGGTCGGCACGATCTCGCGCAGGAACCGCGCCAGATTCTCCCGCAGCCCGGCCCGGTCGATGCCGTGGTAGCGGGCCAGTGCCTGCCGCAGTGCCGGGATGTCGTAGCGGTCATAGGCGCCGGGCAACCCGGCCATGATGTTGGCCAGCAGCCGCTCACGCTGCATCGGCCGCGAGGCATCGAACCAGGCGCGGGCGCGGGCCAGCACCTCGGGCGGATGGTCAGCCTCGGCACCGGGCCGCTCCAGCATGAAGCAGTCGAACGCCGCAAACTCATGCGCGTTGAACCGCAATGCGGTGCCGCCACCCGGCAGCGGATGCGCCAGATCGGTGCGCGTCCAGTCCAGCACCGGCATGAAGTTGTAGCAGATGGTGGTCAGCCCGCAGGCGGCGAGGTTGCGCATCGACTGCCGGTAATTCTCGAACAGCGCGCCGAGGTCGCCCTCGCCGATCTTGATCCGCTCATGCACCGGCAGGCTCTCGACCACGCTCCAACGCAGCCCGAGCGCTGGGTCGGCGGCAATCAGCCCCAGCCGCTCGCGGATCGCCTCCACACTCCACACCTCGCCATAGGGAATGTCATGCAGCGCGGTCACCACCCCGGTGGCGCCGGCCTGCCGCAACTGCGCCAGGGTGACGACATCTGCGGGGCCGAACCAGCGCCAGGTCTGTTCCATATCGTCTCTCCGTGGGTCAGAGGGTCTGCGCCGCGGCGCGGGTGCCGAGCCGCAGCAGTGCCGCATAGGCGTCGGTCAGCGCGGCCACGAACCGCGCCTCGGCGGGTAATTCGGCACCGAAGATTGCGGCAAAGCCGAGTGCCGCCCGCACCTTGGCCGCCGGCTCCGCCCCGGCAGCCTCCAGCGCCGCGCGCAATTCGCCGGCCAGCGGGTCGCGCACCTCAATCGCGCCCCCCCGCTCATCGATCCCGCCGGCATAGCGCAGCCAACCGGCGACCGCGAGCGCCAGGCACGGCACCGGCAGCCCACGCTGCAGCCGCTCGTGGATGGTCGGCAGCAGCCGCACCCGCAGCTTCTGCGAGCCATCCATGGCGATCTGCCAGGTGCGATGGCGGATCGCCGGATTGCCGTAGCGGGTCAGCAGCGTCTCGGCATAGCCATCCAGGCTGACACCGGGAAGTGCCGGCAGCATCGGTGTGATCTCCGCCCACAACCGGCGCAGATAGCCGGCCAGCGCCGGGTCGGCCACCGCCTCGGCGATCGTCGCATGGCCGGCGAGATAGCCGAGATAGGCCAGCGCCGAATGGCTGGCGTTCAGCATCCGCAGCTTCATGTGCTCGTAGGGTGCCACATCGCTGACCAGTTCGGCGCCGGCCCGTTCCCACGGCGGCCGGGCGCCGACAAACCGATCCTCGATCACCCACTGGCGAAACCGCTCATGCAGCACCGGCGCGGCGTCGTGCAGCCCGGTGGCAAGCTCCACCGCGGCAATGTCCTCCGCCGTGGTGGCCGGCACGATGCGGTCGACCATGGTGGCCGGGAAGGTGGCGTTGCCGGCGATCCACCGCGCCAGCCGGTCATCGGAAAGTGCCGCGAAATCCTGCACCAGGCCGGCCAGCAGCCGGCCATTGCCCATCAGATTGTCGCAGCACAGCACGGTGAACGGCGCCCGCCCGGCGGCACGGCGACGCGCCAGCGCGGCGGCGAGCAGCCCGATGGCGGTGCGTGGGGCGAGCGGGTTGGCAAGATCACGGATAATGGCCGGATGCGCCGCGTCCAGCCGGCCGGTCGCCGGATCCAGGCAATAGGCCTTCTCGGTGACGGTCAGGCTGACGATCGCGGTCTCCGGTGCCGTCATTGCCGCCAGCACTGCCCCGGGGTCCTCGGGCGCCACCAGCACGCCGAGCACGCTGCCGACGATGCGGCTCAGCGGCGCGTCCGCCTCGCATTCCCGCGCCACATATAATCCACCCTGCGGCGCCAGCCGGTCGCGCTGGTCGGGCCGTTGCAGGCTGACGCCGATGATCCCCCAGGGGTCCGGGTCGGGCGCCAGCACGTCCTCGGTATACAGCGCGCCGTGGGCGCGAAAGAACGCGCCGAGCCCGAGATGCACGATGCCGGGCCGCAACCGCGCCCGGTCATAGCGTGGCTGCACCACATCGGCATGGGCAGCGGCGGCGGTAGCGGGCGACAGCCGGGGCGGGGACATGCGATGCTGCTCCCGGCTGCTACAAATCGGCCAGGATGTAGTCGGGATACTGCTCGGCCACCCGCCGGGTGATCTTCAGCACCTCGGTCAGATGCGCCCGCATCGTCCGCTCGGCGGCGGCCGGGTCGCCGGCCAGCACCGCCGCCAGGATGGCGCGATGTTGCGCCACCAGCACCTCCACCGGGGTGGTGGATGGCAGGCTGAGGAACCGCACCCGGTCGAACTGTGCCTTCTCCCGCTCGACGATCGCCCACACCGCGGCCAGCCCGGCCGCCTCGGCGAAGCCGCGGTGGAACAGGTCGTCAAGCTGGGTGAACCGCTCGGGCGCGCCGTGGGTGTCGATCTGCGCCAGGATCGCCGCCTCGATCTGCGCCTGCGCCGCCGCGCTGATGCCCAGCGCCGCCGCCTGGCGGATGATCGCCACCTCCAGCGCCTCGCGCACGAAGCGCGAGCTTTCCATCGCCGCCAGCGAGATGCGGGTGACGAAGCTGCCGCGCTGCGGTCGCACCTCGATCAGCCCGTCCTCCACCAGCCGGATCAGCGCCTCACGCACCGGCGCCCGGCTGGTGCCGAACCGCTCGGCCAGCTCGTTCTCCGACAGCCGCGCGCCTGGCGGCAGCCGCAGGCTGACGATGTCCTGGCGCAACACCGCGTGGATCGCCCGGGCGTTGACCGGCCGGTCGGCCTGGGGCGGGGAGGGGAGGGAAATGCTCATGCCGGCGTCACTTATAAAACAGCCCCGGCAGCCAGAGCGAAATCCACGGCACGTAGGACACCAGCATCAGCACGATGACATTACACACCAGGAACGGCACGATCGCCCGGCTGACCCGCGCCAGCGACTCTTCGGCGATGCTGGAGGCGACGAACAGGCAGACCCCGACCGGCGGTGTGGTCAGCCCGATCATCAAATTCAGCACCGCGAAGATGGCGAAATGGATCGGATCGATGCCGACCTTTAGCGCCACCGCCAGAAGCGGCGGGAACAGGATGATCAGCGCCGCGATGGTCTCCATGAAGGTGCCGACGATCAGCAGCAGCACGTTGATCATCAGGATGATCAGGTATTTGTTGCTGGTCACCGACAGCATGGCGGTGGCGATCGCCTGCGGAATCTGCTCGCTGGTCAAAATCCAGCCGAACACGTTGGCCAGCCCCACCAGCAGCACCAGCGCACCGGAGCCGATCGCACTCTCGATCAGGATGCCCGGCAACTGCGCCAGCCGGAACCCCTTGTAGACGAACAGCCCGACCGCGAAGGCGTACAGCGAGGCGACCACCGAGGCCTCGGTGGGGGTGAACACCCCGCCGACGATGCCGTAGAGGATCACCGCGGTCATCAGCAGCGCCCAGAACGCCCCCTTGCTGGTGTGCAGCAGGTGGCGGAAGCCCTGCCAGGCGCCCTTCGGGTAGCCGCGCCGGCGCGACACGATCGCCACCGTGATCATCATGCCGACGCCGAGCAGCAGGCCGGGGACCGCGCCGGCCAGGAACATCTTGCCGACCGACAGCCCGGTGAGGGTGCCGACAATGATCATCGGCACGCTGGGCGGGATGATCGGCCCCACCGTCGCCGCCGCCGCCGTCACCGCCGCGGCAAACGGCCCGTCATAGCCCGACTTCTTCATCGCCGGGATCATCACCGAGCCGATCGAGGCGGTCTCTGCCACCGCGGTGCCGGAGATGCCGGCGAAGATCATCGAGCCCATCACATTGGCCAGCCCCAGCCCGCCGCGCACATGCCCGACTGCGGCATTGCCGAAGCGCACGATCTGGTCGGTGATGCCGCCGCCGTTCATCAGGTTGCCCGCCAGCACGAAGCCGGGGATGCACAGCAGGACAAACGAATCCATGCCGGCGTACATGTATTGCGGCACCACCGACAGGCTGATGTCGGCGAGATACAGATACACCGCGGAGGACAGCCCGAGTGCGATGGCAATCGGCACCCCCAGCACCAGGCATCCGGCGAACACCCCGAACAGGATGGCGACCAGCATCAGACCATCTCCCCATGGTCGGCCGGCGGCCGGCTGGCCGCGAAGCCGCACAGCCGCGCCAGCGAGAAGAACGCCAGCGCCGCCGGGATCAGCAGCGTCACCACGTAGACGATGATCATCGGCACATCGAGCGAGCGCGCCCGCTCGCCGACGCTGCCGGCGACGTAGAGCCAGGCGCCGGGCAGGATCGCCAGGCTGAAGCCCAGCACGATGAGATCGACCAGCCGTTCCACCAACCGCCGCAGCGGCGCCGGCAGCGGCGCGGTGAACAGGTCGACATTGACCAGTTCGCCGCGCAGCAACGCGATGCCGCAGGAGAATGCCACCAGATAGACCAGCGCGAACCGCGCCACCTCCTCGGTCCAGGCCGGCGACGGAAAGCCCGGCACCCGGCCGAGGATCTGCAACGTCACCACGCCGATCAGCACGGCGAAGCTGGCCAGGGTTCCGGCCCGGCACAGCGCCAGGGCACCGGCCACCAGGGCGGCGATGAGAGTGCGCACGGCAGACCCCGCTCGGTATGGCCGCCGGAGACGGATGCCCGCCCCCGGCGCGCCGGTTTTCAGCTGACCGCAAGCATCTGCTTGTACAGCGGGATGATCTCGGCCGGCAGCGCCTTGTCCACCGCCGGGTGGGCCTTCGCGGCATAGGCGGCGCGATCGACCTCGACGAAGGTCATCCCCTTGGCCTTCAACTCCGCTTCCAGGCTCTTCTCGTCGGCCAGGAACAGGCCACGCTCGTAGTCGCGCGCCACCACCGCCGCCTCGCGGATCGCGGTCTGCTGGGCGGCCGGCAGCCGGGCCAGCTTCTTCGAGCCGCCGACCAGATAGATCCAGCTCAGCACATGGTCGGTACGATTAACGAACTTCTGCACCTCGGCGAAGCTGGCCGACTTGATCAGCGCCAGCGGGTTCTCCTGCGCATCCAGCGTGCCGTTCTGCAGCGAGGTGAACACCTCGGAGAATGCCATCGGAATCGGCTTGGCACCCAGCGCCTGCCACACCGCGACGAACAGCGGCACGTTCGGCACCCGCAGCTTCAGGCCGTTCAACTCATCGGGGCTCTTGATGGCGCGGTTGGCGGTCAGTTCACGCGGGCCACGGGCGAAATACGCCAGCGGCAGCAGGCTGGTCTTCTGCTCGATATTCTTGGCGATCGCCGCACCCACCGCGCCGCGCACCACCTTGTCCATCTGCGCGATGTCGCGCAGCCCGTACGGCACCGCCAGCAGGGCAGCCGCCGGCGCCCAGTTCTGCAACGTCTCGCCGGTGATGGTGAAATCCACCGTGCCGAGCTGCACCCCTTTGATCAGGTCGGTCTCCTTGCCAAGCTGCTCGTTGGGGAACACCTTGACCTCGATCGCCCCCTTGGTACGGGCGGCGACCTCTTCGGCAAACTTCAGCGACGCCTTGTGCCAGGGGTCCTGCTCATTGGCCAGATGGCCGAGCTTGAGGGTGATGCGCCCGGCGGCGATCGCGCGGTGCGGCCGGCCGGTGGCCAGCAGGGCGCCGGCGCCGGCGAGTCCGGCACCGAATGTGCGGCGGGAAATCCTGGAAGTGGTGGCCATGGCTGCTCCTCGGGTTGCGGATCGTAACTGGTCGACTAGTCGACTAATAACGCCCGAAGCATGGCCACGCAAGCCCGGAATCGCCGGCAATCCACACCCACACGCTCAACGAGCGGCGGCAATTGGCCCTAATCGGGCACCGGCGAGCGGAACAGCGTCCTGCCGTTGATCCTGATCTCCACGTCCTGCGCGTAGTCTCGCAGCGCCGCGGGATCGGGGGTGATGCCCAGCCCCGGCCCGTCAGGCACCGCGATCTCGCCATTGCCATCGGGGGTGATGTGGCTGCGGGTCAGCTCGACCGCCAGCCGCCGCAGGATGGTCGGATACTCGCAGATGCGATGCCCCTGCAGTCCGGCATAGGGCTGCAGCGAGGCGCTGAGCGCCAGGTTGGAGGTAAACGTGTGGTTGATATAGCTGACCCCGCGCCCCGCCGCATACTCGGCCACCTGTTTCGCCGGCCCCAGCCCGCCGATCCGCCCGCAATCGATCTGGATATAGCCGACCTTGCCAAAGTCGATCAGATGCTCGGCCATGTGGCGATTATGCGAGGCCTCGCCGCCGGCGGTCTTCACCGTCCGCAACCCGGCACCCAGCGCCGCATAGGCATGATAGGCCGCACCATGGAACGGCTCCTCGATGAACAGCGCCCGCGCCTGCTCCAGCGCCGGCGCGCGCAACGCCGCCGCCGCCACGTCGTCGCCGAAGATCTGCCCGGCATCGACCAGCAGCAGCCCCTCCGCCCCCAGCCCCTCGCGCGCCGCGGCAAGTTGGTCTCGGTCGCCCTGCAGGCTGTCGCCGAACGGCGCCCAGCCGAATTTGGCCGCGATGAAGCCCTGGGCACGAATTTCGCGCGCCCGCTCCAGCGTTTGCTGCGCCGTGCCGCCGAACAGCACCGAGGCGTACGGCGTCTTGTTGTAGGCGCGGTCATAGCCGAGCAGCCGCCAGCATGGCTCGCCACGCACCTGCCCCAGCAGGTCCCACAGCGCCATCTCGATGCCCGACCAGGTATGCGGCGCCTGCAGCAGATCCATGCTGCGATAGGCAACAGCGGCGGCGATGCGCGCGATATCCTCCGGCCCGTCCAGCGTCTGTCCGATCACCGAGGCCGACACCGGCCGGCAGGCGCCATGCGACATCGGGCAAACAAACGCAGCGATCGACGGCAGCGGCGCCGCCTCGCACTCGCCCCAGCCGATATGCCCCCCGGCCACCACCCGCACCACCAGCGCGTCCTGGCTGCCATCGGCCGCCTCGGTGACCTCCGGCATCGCTAGGTAGAACAGGTCGACCCGATCAATCTTCATGCGGTCGCTTTCGCCACCGTCCGGCCAAACAACTCGGTCCGCGCCACGAAGCCGGCATCGGCGTCAAGCGGGAACATCGGCCGCGCGCACAACCGATGCCCCAGCGTCGGCAGGTTGGCCGAGGTGGCGCCCGGCGCGTCGACATTGAAGTTCTTCGTCACCCACTGGTCGTACATGTGGAATTCGGTATGCGGCGACTTGACCACGATGAGGTCGAAATCGACCGGGTCGAGCCCGTTGCTGTAATACATCGCCCGGTCGAACAGCATCACGCTGCGGGTCATCACCACCGCGGTGAAACGGCCAAACCGCAGCACCGCGGTCGGCCCGGCATCAAGCGGCTGGCCCATGGTCTCCAACCTGGCACGCCCGCGCGACAGGCTTTCCACCGTCGCGGTCACCGTCATCGGCGTGAACCGCCCCGGATCGAACACCCCGCCAAGGCTGACCTCGATCCTGGCCCCGACCCCTGCGGCATGCGCTGCGGCAGCAGCCGGCGGATCGACGATCTGCGCCAACACCCGGCCGGGATAGTGCGCCTCCCACAATGCCTTGATCAGTACATTGGAATCACCGCTGGCGCCCGACGAGGTGGCATCGGCAGCATCGGTGAACAGGATCGGCCCCTTCATCGTCGGCGCCATGGCCACGGCCTTCTCCACCGACACCCACTTGCCGACCAGCCGATGCCGGCTCGCCCACATCGCCTCGGCCAGCACGGTTGCCGCCGCACCGGCAGCCGCGGCGTCGCTCTCGGCCACCACCAGCGCCTGGGTGCAAAGCTCCGGCGCATCGGTGAACGGATTGCCGATCATCACCCCCGCCGCCAGCGCCCCACGACTTCGCTCCAGCGCCTGCGCATCGGCAATCACGTCGCCATAGCAGCCGGTCTTGGTGATGCACTCATCGCCGCGCGCCAGCAGCGGCACCCGCACCCGCGCGATCACCGGCTTCAGTCCGCGCCGCACGATATCCAGCAGCAATTCGGCGGCGCGCCGTCCGGTATCGGCGAAATCGACATGCGGATAGGTATGATAGACCGTCAACCCGTCGATCTGCCGCAGCATCCGCGTGGTCAGGATGCCATGCAGATCAAGCGAAACCACCAGCGGCACATCCGGCCCGAACAGCGCGCGCACCCGCTCCAGCAGGAAGCCCTCGGGGTCCGGCTCGCCCTCGGCCCCCATCGCGCCATGCAGCGAGATATAGATCGCATCGACCTTGGGCGCAGCAGCGGGCCCGGCATGCGCCGCCACCGCCTCCAGCCACTCGGTCCACAGCCGCTGCCACCCGGCGGCCGACAGGATGCCGGCACTGCCGGCGCGCGAAGAAATCGTCGGCACCACTTGGACATCGGCGTTGCGATCGAACACCGCCAGCGCCCCGGCCAGCGCGGTATTCCGCCCGCTGTTGCGCTCGAACGCCGCCTCCCGCTCCACGGTGAAATCGGCGTATTCGCTCGGCAGCGGATTGAACGACGAAATCTCCTGCATGCACTCGGCGATCAGGATCTTCATGACGCTGCTCCCGTTCAGGCCGAGGGTTCGGCGTAATCGGTCATCACCACGCCAATGACATCGCCGCGCGCCACCCGCCCCGGCCCGGCGCACATCCACAGCACCCCATCGACGCCATAGCGCACCTCAATCGGCGCCCGGTCGACATCCTCGACGAAATGCAGCCAGCCGGCCGGATCGCCGGCGCGCACCGCCTCGCCGGCGGTATTGGTCGGCTCGAAATGCCCGGCCGCCGGCGCGAACGAGTAGCCGGCCTCGCCACGCACCATCATGTGCCTGGTCGCCGGCGAACCGTCGCGCTGCCCGGTCTCCGGCGTGCCCTCGATGATCCGCATATGCCTGAGGATATTGTCGATCCCGCGCCGCCCGATCCGCACCCCCTCGATCGCCACCCGCCCCCAGCCGCCCAACTCGGTGCCCAGCGACACGATCCCCCGCCGCTCGACGCAGGAGGTGAACGTCGCCCCCTCATCCACTCCCCAGAACACCACGTTGAACGGCGCCCCGAACGCGCTGGCCGCCGCCATGGTGCGGGCGCGCGCCTCGGGTGTCGGCAGGTAGTGCATATTGGTGGAAAACGCTGAATCGCAGGAATGCCCGGCAGTATGCAGGTCGAGCGACAGATCGGCATGCGGCAGCACGCAACCATCAAGAAAATGCGCCAGCATCTCCGAAAACGTGCCGCGCGGATTGCCGGGAAAGCAGCGGTTCATGTCGCGGTCGTCGATCGGGCTGAGCCTGGTATTGGCCAGCACCGCCGGCACGTTGAACGCCGGGATCATGATCACCCGGCCCTGCACCTTCGCGGGGTCCAGCGTGCGCGCCAGATGCGAGATGGCGATCGGCCCCTCGTATTCGTCGCCATGCACGCCGCCGGTCAGCAGCACCGTCGGCCCGCTGCCGTTCTTGATCGAGATGATCGGGATTTCCACAATCCCCCAGCCGGCGGTGTTGCGCGACAGCGGCGCGCGCAGATAGCCCGCCTGGCGCCCGGCCTTGTCGAAATCAATCGGATTGACCACCCGCGACTGCACGATTTCCACTTGCGCCATGCCGGCCCCTCCCGCTGGTATAATGTATGATTGTATACCACTACCCAGGTGTCAACCGGTCAGCCCCCGCCCTGGCGGCGCGCGGCGATGATGGCGTCGAAATCAATCCGATGGGCAAAAACGATGATGTGCTGGTGCAACTCCCGTGCTATCGCCTCCTGGTCGCCAGCGGCAAAAATGGCGATCAGGTCGTCATGCTCGCGCACGATCTCCGGCATCGGCTTGCCCAGTGTCGCCAGCCCGCCGATGATCGTCACCTGCCGGGCGAGCGACTCCCACAATGCCGACAGCACCGGGTTCGCCCCGAATTCGCACAACCGGCGATGGAATGCCGCATCGGCCAGCGCGAAGCCGTAGCGGTCGGCGCGACTGGCCATCAACTCCATCTCGTCGCGCGCCCGGCGCAGCAGGTCGAGGTTGCCGGCGCTGTTGGCCGCGGCCTCCAGCGCGCGCCGAGCGGCGAGAATCTCCAGCGTCGCCCGCACCTCCAGCACCTGCTCCAGCCGGGCGTTGGTCACCTCCATCAGCCGGATGCCCTTGTAAGGCTCGCTGGTCACCACCCCCTGGCTCTCCAGGATGCGCAGCGCCTCGCGGATCGGCACCCGGCTCATGCCGAGCCCCTTGCACAACTCGGCCTCCACAATGCGGTCGCCGGGCAGGATCACCCCGCGCGCCGCACCGGCGATGATCGCCGCCACCGCGCGGTCCACCATGGTCTGCGGCCGCCCGGCTTCCCACCGGCTGTCGCGCCGGGCGGTCTGCGTCATGCGGCTGCTGGCCTCGCGGGTCATCGAATGTCCACTGTGTTGGGCGCCGGTTATTTCGGGGTTCGCACGCGGCCCAGCCGCGGGTCGAGCGTGTCGCGCAGGCCGTCGCCGATCAGGTTCAGCCCCAGCACCGCGCAGGCGATGGCGATGCCCGGGTACAGCGTCACCCACGGCGCCTCCTGGATATAGGTGCGCCCGCCGGCGATGATATTGCCCAGCGACGGTGCCGGCGGCGGCGGCCCGACGCCGATGAAGCTGAGGATCGCCTCGGCCAGGATCGACACCGCGAACACATAGGTCAACTGCACGATCAACGGCGACAGCGCATTCGCCAGGATATAGCGCAGCAGCACCCGCAGATGCCCGGCACCCGCGGCCAGCGCCGCCTCGACATACAGCATCCGCGAGGTCACGATCACGCTGGCCCGCACGATCCGCGCGGTGCGCGGCACGAAGGTGACGGTCAGCGCGATGATCACGCTGGTCTCCGATGGCCCCAGGGCGGCGGCCAGCGAGATCGCCAGCAGCACGCCGGGAAACGCCATCAGCCCGTCCATGCAACGCATGATCACGCCGTCACTCCAGCGCACATAGCCAGACAGTGCGCCGATCGCGGTGCCCAGCAGCCCCGAGGCAATTGCCGTGCCGACCCCGACCCAGAGCGACACCCTGGTGCCGAAAATGATCCGGCTCAGCACATCGCGGCCGAAATCATCGGTGCCCAGCCAATGCAGCGCCGAGGGGCCGGCGAGGAAATTGGTATAGTCGTTCTTGTCAGGATTATACGGTGCGAGGAAATCGGCGCCGACCGCCAGCACCACGATGGCGCCAAACAGCGCGAAGCCGAGCAGGAACGAGCGATGGCTGAACAGCCGCGCCCAGAACGCCCAGGCCCGCCGCCGCCGCGCCCGGCGCATCTGCCGCGCCAGTTCGCCGCGTCCGCCGCCGATGGCAAGCTCAGCGGTCATCGCGCACCCGCGGGTCCAGCCAGCCATAGATGATGTCGACGCCGATATTGACGAACACGAAAGTCGCCGCGGTGATCAGCAGCCCGCCCTGGATGATCGGAAAATCCCGCCGCTGGATCGCCCCGATGATCAGCCGCCCGACGCCGGGCAGCGAGAACACCTGCTCCACCACCACCGCACCGCCCAACAGCACCCCGGTCAGGATGCCGACCACGGTCACGATCGGGATCAGCGCGTTCAGCAGCGCATGGCGAAAGATCACCACCCAGGACTGCATCCCCTTGGCCCGCGCGGTGCGGATATAGTCCTGCCCCAGCACGTCGAGCATCGAGGAGCGGGTCATCCGCGCCACCACCCCCATCTGGGTGAACGCCAAGGTCAGCGCCGGCAGCGTCATCGAACGCAGCCAGCCGAGCGGGCTGACGTCAATCGGCACGAAGCCGCCGGTCGGCAACCATTCAAGCTGCACCCCGAAGAACACGATCAGCACCAGCCCGAACCAGAAATCCGGGATCGACAGCCCGAGCAGCGCCACCGAGGTGGCCAGCTGGTCCACCCAGCTGTTATGCCGCACCGCCGCCAGCACCCCGAGCAGCACCCCCATCACCACCGACAGCAGCAGCCCAAGCGCCACCAGCGACAACGTCACCGGCAGCCGCTCCAGCACCGCCGCGGCGACCGAGCGGTTCAGCAGGTAGGACTGCCCGAGATCGCCATGCGCGAGCCTGCCATACCAGATCACCGCCCGCCCCAGCAGCGGCTGATCCAGCCCAAGATCGTGGCGCAACCGGACGATCTGCGCCGGCGTCGCGTCCGGCCCGGCAATCTCCGCCGTCACGTCGCCGGGCACGATCCAGATCAGCAGGAAGCTGACCACCGACACCACGAACAGCACCGGGATGGCGCTGGCCAGCCGGCGCAGCAGGAACAGCCACATGGCTCAGCCGCCGCTCGCTGCCGCCCGTTCGCCTCAGGCCTTGTATTTCACATCGTACAGCCGCGGGAAGCGGAACGACTTGAAGCCTTCCACATTGGCCCGGGTCGCCTGGATCAGCCCGGTATTGCCGAGCTTGACGATGCCGAAGAACGAATAGAGCCGCTTCTGGAACGCATCGAAGGTGGCCTTGCGCGCCGCCACCGTCTTGCCGGTGATCAACTGCTGATAGAGTTTGTCGATCTCCGGATCGTTCTTGACGAAATGCGGCTGCTTGCCGGTCAGCGTGGCGGCCAGCGCCACCGGCCCGACATAGGGCTCGATGCCCATCATCAGCGTCCAGCCGTTCCACCCGGTCGGCTCCAGCCGCAGCTTCAGCGCGGTCGGCCAGTCCACCTGGTTGATCACCGCATTGATGCCGACCGCCTTCAGGTTGGCGGCGATCACCACCGCCGATTTGTTGTGCTCGGGGTAGGCGGAGTCGGTCAGGATGGTGTATTTCTCGCCCTTGTAGCCGGCCTCCTGCAGCAGCTTCTTCGCCCGCTTCACGTCATGCTGGTTGTAGAAGCTCTTGCCGATATCGCCGCCGTAATACGGCGTGCCCTTGTACTGCCAGTCGGGGTCGAGCTGGTAGAACCCGGTGGTCGCCAGCGCCATGATCTCTTCCATGTTCAGCGCCACCTGCACCGCCTCGCGGAATTTCACGTTGTCGGTCGGCGCCTCGTTCATGTTCATGATCAGCGTCAGCATCGCCCATTGCGGATTCTTGTAGATCTTGACCGCCTTGTTGTGCTCCAGCCGCTTGCTGGCGGGCACCGCGACGATCTCCACCCCTTGTACCTCGCCGGTCTCCAGCGCCGCCACCTGGGCGCCCATCTCCGGCATCACCCGGAAGGTCACGCTGTCCAGATACGCGGTCTTGCGGCCGCCGAACCCGTCCATCACCTTCATCCGGGTGTCTTGCGAATATTCCGCGAACCGCGCCAGCTTCACATGGCTGTCCGGCACATATTCCACGTATTTATACGGCCCGGTGCCGATCAACGAGGTCTTGCCGACCGGCGCCGCCCCGTCCGCCTCGGGGATGATCACCGCCGGCGCCCGTGGCGAGCAGAACGATTCCAGGAAGGTCGGCGTGTCGCTCGTCATGGTCAGCGTCACCTCGTGGTCGCCGGTGACCTCGATCGTCTTCACCGGCTCCAGCAGATTGCCGGTGGCGCCCACCTTGCGATAGCGCTCCAGCGACGCCTTCACGTCCTTCGCCGTCATTTCCTGCATGTTATGGAACTTCACGCCCTTGCGCAGCGCGAACCGATAGCTCAGCCCGTCCGCCGAGATCGTCACCCCCTCGGCCAGAATCGGGATCGGCTTCTGGTGCTCGTCGAACCCGTACAGCGTCTCATACATGTTCATGTTGATGTTGCGCGAGGCCTGCGACGAGGTCGACATCGCATCCAGGCTCGGCGGGTTGGACGCCTGCACGAAGATGAACTCGCTCGGCTTGCCCGCCGCCGCCGCACTCTTCGGGCCCGCGACCACCAGTGCCGCCGCCGCGGTGCCGGCCATCAATCCGCGCCGTGATATCGTCGTATGCTCGCTCATATCCGGTCTCCCTTCTGCGTTCCTGTTCGCGGGGTGCCCGGAGGTCGCGTGGCCCGGAGCCGCCGCTTTCGACGCGTTTATGTGGTGATATCGTCTAATAGTATACGATGAGCTTTTTCCGCCGGTCAAGCAATCGCCGCCGCCGCGAACGCCGCTTGCGGCACCTGCTTGCACACATTGTATGATTGTATATTCTACACCCCAACAACCACCCGCCGCGGGGAGGCGGCACACTTGCACCCGCCCCAGTCCGACACCCCGCCGAACCTGCTCGACGTCGCCAATCTGCGCATCAACTTCGGCGCGATGACGGTGGTCGACGGCGTCTCGCTCAGCCTGTCCGCCGGCGAAGTCCTCGGCCTGGTCGGCGAATCCGGCAGCGGCAAAAGCATGACCGCGCTCGCCCTGATGCGCCTGCTCCCGCCTGGCGGCAGCCTCACCGCCGACCGTCTGGCCCTGCACGGCGAAGACCTGCTGACCGCCACCCCGCACCGCCTCGAAGCCCTGCGCGGCCGCCAGATGGGCATGATCTTCCAGGAACCGATGACCGCGCTCAACCCGGTGCTGAGCATCGGCAGCCAGATCGGCGAAACCGCCCGCCGCCACCTCAAAATCACCCGCCGCGAAGCCCGCGCCCGCAGCATCGAGGCCCTCCGCCGCGTCGGCATCCCCGCCCCGGAACACCGCATCGACGATTTCCCCCACCAACTCTCCGGCGGTATGCGCCAGCGGGTGATGATCGCCATGGCGCTGGTCTGCGAACCCCGCCTGCTGATCGCCGACGAGCCCACCACCGCCCTCGATGTCACCATCCAGGCGCAGATCCTCGAACTCCTGCAGGGCCTGCAGGCCGAATACCACATGGGCATAATCCTGATCTCGCACGACCTCGGCGTGATCTCGTCCTTTGCCGACCGCGTGGCGATCATGTATTGCGGCCAGGTGGTCGAGGAAGCCCTGGCCGACCGCATCTTCCACCAGCCGATGCACCCCTACACCGAGGGCCTGCTCGCCAGCATCCCGGCCACCGACCACGACGTCGAACGCCTCATCGCCATCGAAGGCACCGTGCCGCCGCCCTGGGCCATCCCACCCGGCTGCCGCTTCGCCCCCCGCTGCGGCTACGCGCGGGACATCTGCACCACCACCCAGCCGCCGATGGTGCAACTCGGCCCCGGCAGCCGCGCCGCCTGCTGGCGCAACACCGGCTACGCCCCGCCATGACGCCGCCGCTGCTGCGCGTGCGCGACCTGCACCGCGAGTTCGCCACCGCCCGTCGCGGCCTCGGCGCCCGCCGCGGCGCCGTGCGTGCGGTGGACGGCATCTCGTTCGACATCCAGCCCGGCGAAACCCTCGGCCTGGTCGGCGAAAGCGGCTGCGGCAAATCCACCACCGGCCGCCTGGTGCTGCGCATCCTGGAGCCCACCGCCGGCAGCGTCGAATTCGACGGCCACGACCTGCGCAGCCTCAGCCCCCGCGCCCTGCGCGCCATCCGCCGCGACATGCAGATCGTCTTCCAGGACCCGCAAAGTGCGCTCAACCCGCGCATGACGGTCGGCGAACAGATCACCGAACCGCTGCTCATCCACCACATCGGCGACGCCCTCAGCCGCGAGCAGCGCTTGCGCGACCTGCTCGCCCTGGTCGGCCTCGCCGAGCACCACGCCAGCCGCTTCCCGCATGAATTCTCCGGCGGCCAGAAGCAGCGCGTCTGCATCGCCCGCGCGCTCGCCCTCAACCCCCGCTTCATCGTCTGCGACGAGGCCGCCTCGGCACTCGACGTCTCCATCCAGGCGCAGATCCTCAACCTGCTGCAAGACCTCAAGCGCCAACTCGGCCTCACCTACCTGTTCATCAGCCACGACCTCGGCGTCATCCGCCACATCTCCGAACGTGTCGCGGTGATGTATCTCGGCCAGATCGTCGAGATCGGCCCCAAGGCGGCAATCTTCGACGCCCCGCTGCACCCCTACACCATGGCGCTCCTGGCCTCGGTCCCCTCCAGCCGCGACGGCAAGCAGCACTTCGCCACCATCCGCGGCGACGTGCCCAACCCTGCCGACCCGCCCCCCGGCTGCCGCTTCCACACCCGCTGCCCGCACGCGCAAGCCATCTGCCGCACCACCCAGCCGCCGCTGCGCAGCCTAGGCCCCGCCCACGACGTCGCCTGCCATTTCGCCGAGGACATCGCCTCATGCCGACCCGCGGGTGACCCATGAAGGCTGGGTCACCCGCGGATCGGCATGAGTCTTGGTTTGGCGCGCCGCCGCCCGCCAACCCGGCGCGCGATACCAACCAGCCGAAAGGCCGGAAGAGTCGGCCTTTCGGCTGGTTGGTATCAGGCACGACAAAGGCCGGAGCACCGCCCCGGCCTCTGCCCATCCAGCCTGTGGTCAGGGATCAGTAGGCGTCGCGCTGCCGACCGCCCATCGCGCCAGCAACGCAGGCGATGAACGCCCCGATCAGCATCGAGAATCCGGTGAACAGCGCGAATTGCGCCGCTGCCTTGCGCGCCGCATCGGCCGCCTGCTTCGCCTTCTCCACCGCCTGCTTCTCGGCGGCTATCACCGCGTCCACCCGCTTGGTGGCATCGGCCGGCTGCATCCCGGTGCGCGCCGCGACCATCTGCACCAGATAGTCATGGTCCGGCTTGCTAATCTCGCCGACCGCCCCGGTCGCCAGGATACGCCCGGCTTCGGCCCGCGCTTCGGCCGGCGTCTCCTTGCCATCCGGCGAGGTGTTGCGGAACAGCGTGTCGACCATATACGAGCCGCCATCATGGCTATCGGCCTGTGCGGCATGCACCGCCCCGCCGGTCGCCGACCCGGCGATTTCGCTGGCCGCATGGCCGATCCCGCTCAGTGCCGAACCGGCGCCCGAGCCGACCAGCCCGACGATGAACAGCGTCGCCGCCGCCCAGGCGACAAAGCCGCAGGCGGTATCGCGGAACATCACTTCATCGCCATGCACCCCGCCCCAGCCGGCACGCAGCCGCCCGGCCAGGTAGCCGCCGAAAAAGCTTGCCACCCACTGCACGATCAGCAGCCAGATCGCCGCCATCACCGTGAATGTGGTCGCCGAAGGATTGTCGCCATACACCGACAGCGACGCCAACCCCCACCCGGAGCCGATCGCCCCAAGCAGCACGGTTACCGCCACCGCCACCACGGCGCCGCCCAGGACAGGCCCCCAGGCGATGCCGTTACGAAAAGGCGGTACCACCGGTACGACCGGTACCACCGTCTCGACGATGTGCCCCGACATCTGCGCGCTCAATGCCAGAACAGTATCAGCAGGATGATGATCGGAATGGGGATCCCCAACAGCCAGAGAAGAATCGGCATATCCTAGTCTCCTGTCGTGATTGACGAATAACGTTCACGCCGAAGCCAGACGTGGATGCTACATGTGCAGTCTGTTCATGTAAGACAACCGCAATTCGATCAGAACTCTCCGAAACGTGATGCGGGAGCCTTCCATATCCAGTGTGGGCGACCTCTCTATACACACACATCAACTTTGCCGGTGGCGACACCCGGCCGGCGCTTGGGTTCGCGTCCGGGCGCGCGCTACACTCCCGGTGCCGCGCCGGCGTTCCTGCGGTGTAATGGTTCTGCCCCCCCGTGGTTCCCTTGATGAAGGCCCGCCCGATGAATTTCGAGTATTCCGACAAGGTCCGCGCCCTCCAGGCCCGCCTCGGCGCCTTCATGGACGAGCACGTCTACCCCAACGAACCGGTGTTCGACGCTGAACTCGCCGCTGCCGCCACCCGCTGGCAGCCGCCGCCGATCCAGGCGACCCTCAAGCAGCAGGCCCGCGACGCCGGGCTATGGAACCTGTTCCTGCCCGCCGCCGAGCACGAGGACGGCCTGACCAACCTGGAATACGCCCCGCTGTGCGAAATGATGGGCCGCAGCCACATCGCCCCCGAACTGTTCAACTGCTCGGCGCCGGACACCGGCAACATGGAAACCCTGCTGCGCTACGGCAACGATGCCCAGAAGGCCGAATGGCTCGCCCCGCTGCTCGATGGCCGCATCCGCTCCGCCTTCGCGATGACCGAACCCGCCGTCGCCTCGTCCGACGCCACCAACATCGAAGCGCGGATCGAGCGTGACGGCGACCACTACATCATCAACGCCCGCAAATGGTGGACCTCCGGCGCCAACGACCCGCGCTGCAAAATCCTCATCGTGATGGGCAAGACCGACCCCAACGCCGCCAAACACCAGCAGCAATCAATGATCCTGGTGCCAATGGCCACCCCAGGCGTCACCGTGCTGCGCAACCTCACCGTGTTCGGCTACGACGACGCCCCGCACGGCCACGGCGAAGTCGATTTCAAGGATGTCCGCGTGCCCGCCAGCAACATCCTGCTCGGCGAGGGCCGCGGCTTCGAAATCGCCCAGGGCCGCCTCGGGCCAGGCCGCATCCACCACTGCATGCGCCAGATCGGCGTCGCCGAACGCGCGCTGGAAGCCATGTGCGCCCGCGCCCGCGTCCGCCGCCCGTTCGGCAAGCCACTCGCCGAGCAGGGCCTGATCATGCAGTGGATCGCCGACAGCCGCATGGAGATCGAGCAGGCCCGCCTGTTGACCCTGAAAGCCGCCGACATGATGGACCGCGTCGGCAACAAGGCCGCCCGCGCCGAGATCGCCATGATCAAGGTGGTCGCGCCGCGCATGGTGCTGAACGTGCTCGACCGCGCCATCCAGGTCCACGGCGGCGGCGGCGTCAGCCAGCAATTCCACCTGGCCTACGCCTGGGCGCGCGCCCGCGTCATGCGCATCGTCGACGGCCCCGATGAGGTGCACAGCGCGGCTTTGGCCAAGATCGAATTGCGCAAGTGAAGAAGAAAGGCCTTCTTTTTGTGAACAAAAAGAAGCAAAAAAACTTTCCTGCTTACCCACCTTGCTCAGCCGTTTGGAAGGCTGTACAAAACAAGAACA
>JBEPTZ010000041.1:0-34177 GCA_041691815.1 Rhodospirillales bacterium
CGTACACTCCAATGGATGAAAAGTTTTTTTGCTTCTTTTTGTTCACAAAAAGAAGGCCTTCCTTCTCTCCGCGCCCGAAAACCACGCCGCCCTGCGTTTTTCGCAATGCAGAGTGATCCCGCTCACACCCCTCGGCCCGATCTCCCGGCATTCTCCCGCCAACGCAGCCGGCATCCGGTGCGTCGGGGGAACTGGATCATGGTCATGCAGAAGCACATCCTGATTGTGGACGCCGATCGTGCCTCGCAGGCTTGGCTCTCGGCGATCTGGACTGGCCAGACCGAGGCGCCGCCGGTGCTGTTGCACGCCGCCAGCGCCGCCGAGGCCTCGGCCATCGTGCTGGCCCGCGACCCGCGCATCGACGCCATGGTGATCGAGGCCGACCTGCCCGACGAGCACGGCGCGGCCCTGTGCGCCCGCCTGCGCAACCGCGGCCTGCGGCTGCCGATCATCCTGGTCAGCCCGCATAGCAGCGAGGCCGAGACGATCCGCTGCCTGGACGCCGGCGCCAACGATTACGTCGTGAAGCCGGTGCGCCCGGCCGAGCTCGCCGCCCGCCTGCGCGCCCAGCTTCGCGCCTTCGCGGTCACCGAGGACACCGAGCTGGCGATCGGCCCCTATCTGTTCCGCCCCGCCAGCCGCCAGTTGCACGAACCCGGCAGCAGCCGCCGCATCCGTCTTACCGAGAAGGAGACCGCGGTGCTGAAGCATCTGCACCATGCCGCCGGCGCCCCGGTCGGCCGCAAGGCGCTGCTGCGCGAGGTCTGGGGCTACAGCCCCAACGTCACCACCCACACCGTGGAAACCCACATCTACCGCCTGCGCCGCAAGATCGAACCCGACGCCGCCCGCATCACCCTGCTGGTCAACGAGGACGGCGGCTACCGCCTGGACCCCGACTGGCAGCCGGAGCCGATCCGCCACTGGCTGCCGAAGATGGTGCTGGCCGGAGTGCCGGCCTGACCAAGCCGGGTCAGCCGGCGTCGATGCGCGCATCCATCAGCGCGTAGAGCCGGTCGATCTCGGCGTCGAATGCCGAAACTCATCCGACGGCTTCCCCGGCCGGCAGCCATCGGCCGATTGCCCGGTAGCCAGCTCCGCCAGCCGCGCGGCAGTCAGGCCGCGCTGCGGCAAGCCGTCCGAGGCGACCCGGACGCGCGCGTTGGCCTGATACGCTCCCGCCGGTGTCCGTTCGGGGTTCGGAGGCGGTCAACGTAATTGATGGAACAACCCTGTCTGGGGTATCTTCTCACCATGGATCGCCACCCGGCCCCGTTCGAGCGACGCCCGCCGCCCGCGTCTGGTGGCCAGATTGCCGCTCCGAAGGCGACCACCGATGGCCAGTAAACCCGAAGACATCGTTCTGGTGCTGCTGCGCCGCATGGACGCCAAGCTGGACCGGATCACCGACGATTTGCGCGATATCAAGCCACGCCTCACCTCGGTGGAGCGGCAACTCGGCGAGTTGCGGGTTGATCTCGCCGGACAGGCCGCCCGCATCGACCGGATCGAGGTCCGTCTCGACCGCATCGAACGGCGGCTGGATATCGTCTCGGCGTAAGCTACCGCCGCTACTCCGCCGCCCGCATCTCCGCCTCGGCCGCGAACCGCACATCCCGCTGCCCCTCCAGCGCCCACAGCCGCGCCAGCAGCCCGGCGGCGGCCTCGCGCCCGATCGCCGGGGTGGTCAGTTCGAAATACTTGGCGGTCAGTTCGGCGTCCGACAGCGGCGCGTCCGGGTCGCCCTTGCGCGTCGCCTGGTAGTGCCGCAGCACCCGGCCATCGGTGAGCGTAATCGCCACCCGCGCCGAACGGCGGCCGGGGAAATCGGCGGCGCATTGTTCGTCCAGCGTCACATCGACGCGCTGCATCAGCGCCTGCACCACCGGGTCGGCCAGCCGCGCCGGCGTAAACGCGGCGATCCGCACATTGCCATGCACCAGGGCGGTGGCCACCGTGAACGGGGTGCTGAACCGGCCCTCGAACGGGGTCGCCACCGCTTTCCGCCCGGTCACCTCCAGGGTCGCGCGATAGCCGCCGATGGCGATGTGCGCGATGCTGGCAGGGTCGATCCGGTGCTCCGCCTGCAACGCCAGCGCGCCGTCGATCGCCGCGAAGCAATGCCCGCAGCAGCCGTGATTCTTCACCGTCATGCGGGTGATGTTGTAGTGCTGCCCCAGCCCCTCGGTGGCCCGCGCCCAGTTCGCCCCTTCGCTCATCGCCGCGCCGAACCCGGCCGGCCCTTCCAGCACATCGAGCGCCCCGGTCACCCCCTGGCCCGCACCGAGTGCGGCCATCGCCCCGGCATCGGCGGCGTGCCCGGCGTGCAGCGGCTTGGCCATCGCGTCGGAGCGGAACGCCTGTTGCAGGGCGGCGGCAAAGGTGCCGGCATTGGCCAGCGCATGCGCCGTCTGCCCGGCATCCAGCTTCAGCACCGACGCCACCGCGGCTGCCGCGCCAAACGTGCCGACCGTGCCGGTGGTGTGCCAGAATTTGTAATGCGACGGCTGCACCGCCAGCCCGATCCGGGTGGACACCTCATAGCCGATCACGATCGCCCGCAGCAGCGCCTCGCCATCCGCCCCCCTGGCCTGGGCGGCGGCCAGGGCCGCGCCGATCACCGGGCAGCCGGGATGATACACCGCGTCGCGGAAGATATCGTCGAACTCGATGGTGTGGCTGGCGGTGGCATTGATCAGCGCCGCCGCCCGCAGGCTGGCAAGCTGGCCGCTGCCATAAACAATCGCCCGACCATGCCCCAATTCATCCGCCAGCCCGCGCGCCAGCAGCGTCGCCGGCGGCAGCAGCGCCCCCGGCAGCAGTGCGGCGAACCAGTCGATCAGCACCCGCCTGGCGTGATGGCGCACCTCGTCGGACAGCGGCGCGGTCTGCTCGCGCGCCGCGTATTCGCCCAGCATTTCCGCGACTGTCGGCATGGCGCCCTCCCTCGTTGCCGGCAGCCTAGCCCATATGCACCCCGTCGCCCATCATCCGCGCCAGCGTCGGCTCGATCGCCTCGGCAACCCGGCGCATACCCTCCGGGCTGGGGTGCAGCGGCGGATCGGGCGGCGTCAGATGCGGGTCGAGGAACAGCGAGCGGTCCAGTTCGCCGCGTTTGCGCAGCACCCGGCCGACATCCATATACGCCACCCGCTCGCGCCGGCCGTGGCCGTAATTTTCCGCCAATGCCGCGTTGAGCGCCAGCGTGCTCTGCGTCACCCAGGCGCTGCGGTCGCTGGGCAGGACGCCGAGCAGCAGCAGCCCGGCATTCGGAATCCGCTTGCGCGCCTCGGTCACCACCGCCTCGATGCCGGCGACGTTATCCGCCACCGGCCAGTGCACCCGCCCCATGTTGTTGGCGCCGATCAGGATGACCGCGACTTTTGGCGTGAGGCCGTCCAGTTCGCCATGCGTCATCCGCCACAGCAGATGGCTGGTGGCGTCGCCCTTGAAGCCGAGGTTCAGCGCCCGCCGGTCGCCGTAATACTTCTGCCACACCGGCCGATACGCCTCCCACGCCGGCGGCCCGACATGCTCCCAGTTCTCGGTGATCGAATCGCCCAGCCACACCAGGTCGAACGAGTGCCCCTTGATCGCCGCCAGCTTCGCCTCGTGCCGCCGCTTCCACCATCCGGTGCTCATCCGGCTGATCGGTTCGGCGGCCAGCGGGATCCGTGCATTCGAATGCGCGGGTGCCGCGAACGGTGCCGCGGCGAGTGCCCCGGCGGCGCCCAGCACGGCGTTTCTGCGCGAAATCATGTGGTTTTTGCCCCCGAAACCGCGGTTATTTCCGCCTCCGAGAGGCCAATTTCGCGCAGAATCTCGCCGCTATGCTGCCCGAGGCGCGGCGGCGGGCGACGAATTTCCGCCGGTGTGCCAAAGTAATCGACCGGGGTGGCGAGCGTGGTAATGGCGCCTTCGCTGGGATGGTTCATGGCCTGGAAGAATTCAACCTCCCGCAGATAAGGATCGTCACGCAAATCCTCCAATGTATTGGCCGCGCCATGCGGCAGATCGGCATCTTTCAGCAGCACATACCATTCCGCCGTTGTGCGTTTGGCCATCTCCTCGGTTACAATTCCGTAAACCGCATCAACATTCTCCGCCCGCGCGGTAATACTGCAAAACCTCGGATCACCGATCAGCCCCTCCCGCCCGAACAGCCGAAACAGCCGCCGCCACTGCTCATCGGTCACTGCGATGATGCACAGAAAACCGTCCGCGGTGGCATACGGGCGGCGGTGCGGCGTGAGCATGCGGGTGTAGCCAATGCCTTGATCCGGCTCATTTATGCTCTGGCCCCACAGGTGTTCGGGCAGCAGGAAGGCCAGCACGGTGTCCAGCATCGGCACATGCAGCGCCTGGCCCCGCCCGCTGCGCTCGCGATGATACAGCGCCATGCCGATCGCACCCGCCAGCACGTGGCCGGTGATCTTGTCGGCCATCACCGTCGGAACATAACGCGGCCCGTCGCTGCCGGTGGCGATCCCGTTCAGGCTGGCGATACCGCTACGGCCTTGAATAATATCGTCATATGCCGGCTCGTCCCGCAGGCTGCTGCGCATGCGGTAGCCGGTGGCGGAGGCGTGGATCAGCCTGGGGTTGCGGGCCGACAGCGCGGCATAGTCGAGCCCGGCGCGGGTGGCGGCGGCCAGGCGCATGTTGTGGACGAACACGTCGGCACCATCGATCAGTTTCAGCAGCGCGGCGCGGGCCTCGGGTTTGTGCAGATCGAGCACCACGCTGCGTTTGTTGCGGTTGAGGTTGAGGAAATAGGCGCCCATGTCGTGCGAGCGGCGCGGGCCGACATAGCGCACCGGGTCGCCGGCCGGCGGTTCCACCTTGATCACATCGGCGCCGGCATCGCCCAGCACCTGGGTGCCCATCGGCCCCAGCACGGTGCCGGTAAGATCGATGATCCGCACACCCTCAAGCGGTCCAGCCATGGTGGTCTCCTCGCCGCGATTGCGCCGACACAGAATCATCCGTACTGCGTTCTGTCCAGGCGGGGTGGAAGGGCACAATGGATGCGGATTCTCTACAGCCATCGAATCCAGTCGCGCGACGGGCAGAGCGTGCATGTCGACGAGATGGTGCGCGCCATGCGCGAGGCGGGGCATGAGGTGCTGGTGGTCGGGCCGCGCTTCTACGAGCAGGCCGGGTTCGGCGCCGAGAGCCGGATGGTGGCGCTGATCCGCCGGCTGCTGCCGGGGGCAATCGGCGAACTGGCGGAACTGGCCTACAACCTGCCCGCCTATCGCCGGCTGGCCCGCGCCTGCGCCGGGTTCCGGCCGGATGTGATCTACGAGCGCTACAACCTGTATTATCTGGCCGGCAGCTGGCTGGCCCGCCGCCGCCGGCTGCCGCTGCTGCTGGAGGTGAATTCGCCGCTGGCCGATGAGCGCATCCGTTTCGGCGGCCTGCGGCTGCACCGCTTGGCGCATGCCGCCGAGCGCCGGGTCTGGCAGGCCGCAACCCGGGTGCTGCCGGTGACCGGCGTGCTGGGTGATATCGTCGCCGGCGCCGGCGTGCCGCGCGAGCGCATCACGGTGGTGCCGAACGGCATCGTGCTGGCGCGCTTTCCGGCACCTGTGCCGCGCCCGGCGCCGGAGGTGCTGCGGCTTGGGTTTGTCGGCTTCGTGCGCAGCTGGCACGGCATGGACGACGTATTGCGCGCCATCGCGGCCGAGACCGCACGGCCGGTCGGCCTCACGGTGATCGGCGATGGTCCGGCGCGGGCCGAGTTGGAGGCGCTGGCGGCGGAGTTGGGCATCGCCGAGCGTGTGCAGTTCTCCGGGCTGGTCGACCATGCCGAGGTGCCGGGGCATGTGGCGGGCTTCGACATCGCCTTGCAGCCGAAGGTGACCGCCTATGCCTCGCCGCTGAAAATCTTCGACTACATGGCGGCCGGCTGCGCCATTGTGGCGCCGGATCAGCCGAATATCCGCGAGGTGTTGCAGCACGAAGCGACCGCGCTGCTGTTCGACCCCGACGCCGAGGGGGCGATGTGGCAGGCGATCCGTCGGCTGATCGACGACCCGGCGCTGCGGCTGCGGCTGGGGGCGGCGGCGCGGGCGGAGCTGGAGGCGCGGGATTACACCTGGGCGGGGAATGCGCGGCGCGTGGTTGGCATGGTCGGGTAGCGCCGGCTCGTCAAAGCAACGCACCGACCTGCCGCGCCAGTTCCTCCGGTGTCGCGCGGATATCGACGACGAACGGATTTTCGTCCGGGCCAGGCTCCTCCAGCGTGGCGAACTGGCTGTCGAGCAGGCTGGGCGGCATGTAATGGCCACGGCGTTTGGCCATCCGCTCGGCGATCAGCGCCTTGTCGCCGCGCAGATAGACCAGCCGGACGTCCGGGCGCTGGCCGATCAGGATGTCCCGATAGGCGCGCTTCAGCGCCGAGCAGGTGACCAGGCCGGACTGGCCGGCGGCAAGCCAGCCGTCGATGACCGCGGCGATGGCGTGAAGCCAGGGCCAGCGGTCTTCGTCGGTGAGCGGGTGGCCCGCCGACATCTTGGCGACGTTGGCCGGCGGATGCAGCGCGTCGCCCTCCTGGAACGGCACGCCGTGCGCCTCGGCGACCAGCCTGGCCACCGTGGTCTTGCCGCAACTGGAGACGCCCATCAGCACCAGGACGGTCACTTCTCGGGCAGTTCGACATGGCCGCCGAAGCCGAAGCGCATGGCGGAAAGCATCTTCTCGCCGAAGGTGTGCTCCTGGCGCGAGCGGAAGCGGGCGAACAGCGCTGCGGCCAGCACGTTGACCGGGGTGGCCTGCTCCACCGCGGCATCGATGGTCCAGCGGCCCTCGCCGGAATCGGCCACGTCGCCGGTGAAATGCTCCAGCTTTTCGTCTTTCGCCAGGGCACTGGCCGACAGGTCGAGCAGCCAGGAGGAGATCACGCTGCCGCGCCGCCAGACCTCGGCGATGTCGCCCATGTTGAGGTCGAAGCGCTCGCCGTCCGGCAATTCCTTGAGGTTGCGGTTGCGCAGCACGTCGAAGCCCTCGGCCATCGCCTGCATCATGCCGTACTCGATGCCGTTATGCACCATTTTGACGAAGTGGCCGGAGCCACAGGGGCCGGTGTAGAGATAGCCTTTCTCGGCCCGCTCATCGCGCCCGTCGCGCCCCTCGGTGCGGGGGATGTCGCCGAGACCGGGGGCCAAAGCGGAGAAGATCGGGTCCATATGCTCGAACGCCGCGCGCTCGCCGCCGATCATCAGGCAGTAGCCGCGCTCCAGCCCCCAGACGCCACCGGAGGTGCCGCAATCCATGTAGCGCACGCCGCGTTTGGCCAGGCCCCGGCCGCGCCGCACATCGTCCTTGAAATTGCTGTTGCCGCCGTCGATCAGGATATCGCCCTTCTCCATCAGCCCGCCGAGTTCCTGCACCGCCTTTTCGGTGATTGCGCCGGATGGCAGCATCACCCAGGCGGCACGCGGGTGCTGATCCAGTTTCTTGATCAGATCGGCCAGCGATTTGGCGGCGACCGCGCCCTTCTCGACCAGCGGCCCGGCCGCCTTGGCGTTCTGGTCGAACACCACACAGCTATGGCCGGCCTGCATCAGACGCCGCACGATGTTGCCGCCCATGCGGCCGAGCCCGATCACTCCGATTTGCATGTCTCTCAACTCCTTGATGATGGGCTTCTAGGTCGGAAGGCAGGGCAGCCAAGGCAAGGTCTTCTTTTTGTGAACAAAAAGAAGCAAAAAAACTTTCTATCCATTGGAGTGTACGAAGTTTCCGCAACTCCGCTGTTGCAAGGCGGATAAAAAGTTTTTTGGTTCTTTTTTGCAAAAAAGAACAACTTCCTTCGCTACCCTGCCAGGCACGACAGCCCGCCATCCACAGGCAGACAAATTCCCGTGATATAGCCGGCGTCATCAGAGGCGAGGAAGGCGGCGGCGCGGGCCACGTCCCAGGCGTCGCCCTGGCGGCCGATGGGGGCCATGGCGTCGCGGGAGCGGGCCATTTCGCTGCTGTTGGCGTATTGGCTGGCCAGTTGTTTCTCGATCATCGGGGTGCGCATCAGGCCGGGCATGATGGTGTTGGCGCGGATGCCCTGGCGGGCGTACTGGACGGCGAGCGCCCGGGTGAACTGGTTCAGCGCCGCCTTGGAGGCGTAGTAGCTGTAATACGGGTACGGATTGATCTGCACCGCGGCGATCGAGGAGATGTTGATGATGACGCCGCGCCGCTGCCGGCGCATCACCGGGATCACCCGGCGGCAGGTGCGGTAGACGCTGCTGAGGTTGACGTCGATCACCTTCTGCCAGCGGGCTTCGGTGATGTCTTCCAGGGCGCCGGTGTCGGTGATGCCGACATTGTTGTGCAGGATGTCGATGCGGCCGAAGCGGGCGAGGGTGGCCTCCACGGCGCGGCTGATGCTGTCGGCGCTGGTGACGTCGGCCTGCTGGGCGAGCGCCTGGTGGCCTTCCAGCGTGATGATGTCGACGGTTTCCTGGGCGGCTTCGGTGAACTGGTCGACGGCGACCACCCGCGCGCCCTCGCGGGCGTAGTTGACCGCGGCGGCCTTGCCGTTGCCCCAGCCGGGGCCGGACGAGCCGGCGCCGAACACCAGGGCGACGCGGTCTTTCAGGCGCAGCGGGCGGTTGGGTTGCTCAGGCAACGCGGTCGCCTTTCTTGATTTGCACCGCGCGGTTGTCGACCGCCGGGAGCATTTTTGCCGGGTCGCGGGTGACGACGAGGTCGATCACCGTCGGGCCGTCGCCGGCCAGGCCGGTGGCCAGGGCGGCGGCGAGGGTGGATGGGTGTTCGACGCGGATGCCGCGCACCCCCATGGCCTCGGCGATGCGGGCGTAGTTGGTCTCGGCGAGGTCCGAGGCGTGGTAGCTGCCGGGGCCGTACATCAGGTGCTGCAGCGCTTTCACGTAGCCGGAGGCGGCGTTGTTGATCACCACGATGGTGAAGGCGAGGTTGAGGCGGCGGGCGGTTTCCAGCTCGCCGAGCATCATGTTGAAGCCGCCGTCGCCGGTGATGCTGACCACCTTGCGGCCCGGGGCACCGAGTGCGGCGCCGATCGCGCCGGGCAGGCCGTAGCCGATCGAGGCGAAGCCGCGATCCGGCACGAAGCCACGGCCGGGGGCCTTGGTGTCGTAGAGCAGCCCGGCCCAGTGGGCGGCGAACCCGCCATCGGCGACCAGCACGGCGTCCGCCGGCATGATCAGGTTCAACTCGTGCATCAGGCGGGCCATGCTGACCGGGGTTTCGTCGCTGGTCAGGCGCGGCTGCACACCCTGGCGCCATTCGGCCATTTTGGTGGCGACGGCGGCGGCGTGGTCGGCCTGGCGGGCGGCGATGGCGGCGGCTTGCGGGGTCAGCAGCGCGTGCAGTTCGGCGAGGGTGTCGCGCACGTCGCCCCACAGGCAGAGTTCCGGCTCGGCGGTGCGGCCGAATTCCTCGGCGACGATGTCGATATGCAGGATGGTCTTGCCGGGCGGCGGCACGGTGAAGCGCTTGGTGGCGATCTCGCCCAGTTTGCAGCCGGCGACGATGATCAGGTCGGCGCTCTCGATGAAGGCGTTGGCGATGCGGTCGTAGCGGCCGAACAGGCCGGCGCTGAGCGGGTCGGTGCAGGGAATGGCGCCCTTGCCGGTCATGGTGTGGGCGACCGGTAGGTTCAGCGCGCGGGCGAAGTCGGTGAGCACCTGCGCGGCGCCGCTGAGATGCACGCCGCCCCCGGCCAGCAGGATCGGGCGCTGGGCGCGGGCGATCAGCGACACGGCGGCGCCGATTGCCGTGGCGGCCGGGCGGCAGCGCAGGCTGGGGGCGGCTTCGCAGGCGGGGTCGGCGCGGAAGGCGTCGGGCTCGAAGCCGTGGGTGGCGTGGCAGATGTCTTCCGGCACGTCCACCACCACCGGGCCGGGGCGGCCGGAGGTGGCGACGCGGAAGGCGCGGCGCATCAGCTCGGGGATGCGGGCGATGCTCTCGATGCGGATCAACTCCTTGCAGGCCGGGCGGAGGATGTCGGTCTGCCGGCTTTCCTGGGTCATGTTTTTCCAGGCGTGGTCGCGGTGGGTGTCGCCGACCAGCACCACCAGCGGCGAGCCGGCGTTCAGAGCCTCGACCAGGCCGGTGACCAGGTTGGTGGCGCCGGGGCCGAGGGTGGCGTCGCACAGGCCGACCCGGCCGGTGACCTTGGCGTAGGCGTCGGCGATGAAGATCGCGGCGCGCTCGTCGTTGATCAGGTGATGCGGCAGGTTGAGGCGGCGGGCGGCGTCGTAGAACGGCAGGAGCTGGAAGCCGCCCATGCCGAACATCGCGCCGCCGTTGAAGGCCTGGATCATGCGGGCGAGGGCTTCGCCGCCGGTCATTTCGTTGGTCATGCTTGGCGTTCCATCATTCGGCGGGCGGCGGTGGCGATGGCGGATGGCGTCACCCGCACGGTGTTTTCCAGCGTCGGGGCGTAGCCGATCGGGGCGCGCGGGGCGCCGAGGCGGGCGACTTTGGCGCCGGTGTGTTCGGCGACGGTGGCGGCGATCTCGGCGCCGAAGCCGGCCACCGCGACCGCCTCATGCGCCACCAGCAGGCGGCCGGTGCGGGCGGCGCTTTCCAGCACCGCCGTCCGGTCCCACGGCCACAGGGTGCGCAGGTCAAGCAGGTCGACGCTGATGCCGTCCGCTGCCAGCGTCTCGGCGGCTTCGGCGCAGGCGTGCAGTTGGGCGGACCAGGAGACGATGGTGATGTCGCCGCCCGAGCGCACCAGCCGGGCCTGCCCGAACGGCAGCAGGTGCTCGCCGTCGGGCACCTCGCCTTCCAGCGGCCAGAGGTTCTTGTGCTCCATTAGCACCACCGGGTCGTCGCAGCGGATCGCGCTGGCCAAGAGGCCCTTGGCATCGGCGGGGGTGGCGGGGCAGGCGACCACCAGGCCGGGGATGTGGGCGTACCAGGCTTCCAGCGACTGCGAGTGCTGGGCGGCCGAGCTGCGCCACATGCCGATCGGCTCGCGCACCACCAGCGGCACCCGGCCCTGGCCGCCGAACATGAAGCGCGCCTTGGCGGCCTGGTTGACCAGTTCGTCCACCGCGCAGAGGGCGAAGTCGGAGAAGCGCATTTCGACCACCGGGCGGGTGCCCATCAGCGCGGCGCCGACCGCGGCGCCCATGATCGCCGCCTCGCTGATCGGCGCGTCGCTGATCCGCTCGGGGCCGAATTCGGCGGCGAGGCCGGCGTATTGGCCGAACACGCCGCCGCGGCCGAGGTCTTCGCCCAGCGCCCAGACCAGGGGGTCGCGGCGCATCTCCTCGGCGAGCGCGGCGCGGCCGGCGGCGAGGTAGGTCATGCGCGGCATCAGAATGCCGCCTGCAACGGCGAGCCGGCATCCTGCACGTCGCGGAACGCCTCGGCGGCGTCGGGATAGGGGGCGGCGACGGCGGCGGCGTAGGCGGCCTGCATTTCGGCCTCGGCGGCAGTTTGGTCGGTGGCGAGGTCGGCTTCCGTCACGCCGGCGCCGTGCAGCAATTCGGCGGCGCGGGCGATCGGTTCTTCCAGGCGGCGGGCTTCGACTTCCTCGGTGGCTCGGTAGGGGGCGGTGTCGGCGCCGGTGTGGCCGGTGAGGCGATAGGTGCGGGCGTGCAGAAAGCGCGGGCCGCCGCCTTCGCGCACCTGGGTGATGAGGGGTTGCGCGGCGGCGTCGACTGCCAGGATGTCGTTGCCGTCGACCTCCTCGGTGGCGATGCCGAAGGCGCGGGCGCGGGCGGCGGGGCCGGGGCCGGCGGTCATGCTGGCGGTGGGGGTGGTGGCGGCGAAACCGTTATCCTCGCAGACGAACAGCACCGGGAGTGCGAACACCGCGGCCCAGTTCAACCCCTCCAGGAACGGGCCGCGATTGATCGCGCCGTCGCCGAAGATGCAGCAGACGATGCGGTCCTCGCGCTTCAGTTTGATCGCGTGGGCGGCGCCGGCGGCGATGACGATGTTGGCGCCGACCACGCCGTTGGCGCCGAGCATGCCGACGCTGAAATCGGCGATATGCATCGAGCCGCCTTTGCCGCCGCAGGTGCCGCCGACCCGGCCGAGCAACTCGCGCAGCATCGCTTCGCTGTTGGCGCCCTTGGCCAGGGTGTGGCCGTGGCCGCGATGGGTGGAGAGCAGGATGTCGTCGCGGCGCAGGTTGCCGACCACGCCGGCGGCCACCGCCTCCTGGCCGATCGAGGGGTGGATGGCGCCGAGCACCTGCTTTTCGGTGAGGCCGCGCAGTGCGGCCTGCTCCAGCGCGCGGATGCGCCACATCAGCCGGTGCTGCGCGCGCAGCCGGTCGAGGTCGAAATTGCGAGATGTCAGGCGCATGGACGTCTCCGCATTCTTGGTGCAAGCGGGTATCGTGTTGCTAGCACCCGGCCAGACCGACGTCCATGCGAGGTGAACATGCCCGAACCAGCGATCGTGGAAGCGCCCACTGCCACCAACCTGCCGCCGGAGGCGCGCGGCGGCGTGCTGGTCACCGGCTCGCATGGCGGGGTGTATCCCGGCCGGCTGGCGGTGCTGGCCGGCGTGCGCGCGGCGATCTTCCACGATGCCGGCATCGGGCTGGCACAGGCCGGCATCGGCTCGCTGGTGCTGCTGGAGGGGCTGGGGATCGCGGCGGCTTCGGTGTCGCATATGTCGGCGCGGATCGGTGATACCGCCGACATGCTGGCGCGCGGGGTGATCAGCCGGGCCAATCGGCCGGCGGCGGCGGTGGGCGTGACGCGCGGGACGCCCTGCGCCGAGGCGGTGCGACTGCTGCGTGCGGCGCCGTGGCGGGAGGCGACCCCGCCACCGGCCGAGGAGGCACGCCGTGTGGACGCGTCCGGCGCCCGCAAGCTGGTGCTGATCGATTCGGCGGCGATGGTGGACCCGGTGGCAGACGCCGGCGCGGTGATCGTCACCGGCTCGCATGGCGGGCTGGTCGGCGGCGTCGCGGCGATGGCGCTGCGGGCCGAGGGGCTCGCCGCCGCGTTCAATGACGCCGGGTTCGGCATCGAGCAGGCCGGCATCGGCCGGCTGGCGGCGCTGCAGGCGCGGGGGATCGCGGCACTCACCGTTGCCGCGTCCAGCGCCCGGATCGGCCAGGCGCGCTCGACGCTGGAGGACGGGGTGATCTCGGCGGTCAATGCCAGGGCCGCCGCGCTGGGTGCGGTGGTGGGTCAGAAAGCCGAAGCTGTGCTGATCGCCTGGACTCGCATAGAGTGATGCCCCGACGCAGGAGCCACCGATGAGCACACCGCCCCGCGAGGTCGCGGAAATCCGCAACTGGCACGCCCATGTCTATTTCGACCCGGCCACCCGTGCCACCGCCGCCGAATTGCGCGAGCAGGTGGCCGCGCGCTTCCCCGACGCCAGGCTGGGCCGCTGGCACGAAGGCAAGGTGGGGCCGCACCCGCAGGCGATGTACCAGATTGCCTTCGAGAACGCCGCCTACCCGGCACTTTCGGCCTTCCTGGCGCTCAACCGGCAGGGGCTGACCATCCTGCTGCATCCCGAATCCGGCCGGCCGAAGCAGGACCATCTGCATAACGCGATGTGGATGGGTGCGGTGCTGCCGCTGGATGCCAGTATTCTGGCAGAGATCGACTGAACCGAAATCCGATGAACGATCGCTCTGCCGCCCTGCGAAGCTTCTACGCGCGATATGTCGCCGCCCGCGCCGGTGTGGCCGACCCGCGCGTCGTCGCTGCCTTCGCTGCCGTGCCGCGTGAGGTGTTCGCCGGTCCCGGCCCGTGGTCGGTGCTGGCGTTCGGGCCCTGGTGCGACGCCGGCCAGCGCCCGAGCTATGTGCAGACCGAAGGCGACGATCCGGCCTTCCTCTATCACGACAGCCTGATCGCGCTGGATGCGGCGCGCGGCATCAATATCGGCGAGCCCAGCCTGCACGCCCGCTGCCTGGATGCGCTGGCGATCCGGCCGGGCGAGACCGCGCTGCAGGTTGGCGCCGGCAGTGGCTATTACACCGCCATCTTGTCGGAACTGGTCGGACCCACCGGCCGGGTGCACGCCTTCGAGATCGATCCGGCGCTGGCGGCGCGCGCCACCGCCAACCTCGCGGATCGTCCCTGGGTGCGCCTGCATCCCAGTTCCGGGGTGGCCGACGGGTTGCCGAAGGCCGATATCGTCTACGTCAATGCCGGCCTCACCCAGCCGAGTTGGGCCTGGCTGGAGGCGCTGCGTCCCGGCGGGCGGCTGCTGTTCCCGCTGCAGCCGGTTGACGGCTATGGCGGCATGTTGCTGGTCCGGCAGCCGGAGGCCGGGGGCGGCAACTGGCCGGCGCGGTTCGTCTCCCGCGCCGGCTTCATTGCCTGCCAGACCCGTCAGGACGCCGATACCAGCCGCGGGCTGGCTGCCGCCTTCGCCGGTGGCGATTGGGCGCGGGTGCAGTCGCTGCGGCTGGACGACGCGCCGGACACCACCTGCTGGTTCCGCGGCGACGGCTGGTGGCTGTCAACCGAGCCATAGGATGAAGTTTTTTGCGCGCTTTTTTCCAAAAAAGCGCTGCTTGCCTACTTGCTCACATCCACCAGCACCACCTCGGCATCCTCGGTCGCGGTAATGCTGATTTCGTCCTCGTCGGTGACCGTCGCCCCGTCGCGGGTATTCACCGCCACTCCGTTCACCACCAGCGCCCCGGTGGACGGCACCAGGTAGCCGAGCCGTCCGGCGCCCAGCGGGTGGCGCACGGTCTGGCCTTTGCGCAGGGTGCCGGCCAGCACCGCGGCGTCGGCGTGCAAGGGCAGGGCGCTGCCGTCGGCGGTGGCGCGGCCGTCGGCCAGCGGCACCAGGGCGCCGGTGCTGGTCGGGAAGCGGCGGGTGCCCCAGCCGGGCGCCACGCCGCGCTCGGCGGGGTGGATCCAGATCTGGAACAGTCGGGTGGGGATGCTCTCCTCGTTGTATTCGGCGTGGGTGATGCCGGTGCCGGCGTGCATCACCTGCACGTCGCCGGCCTCGGTGCGGCCGCTGTTGCCCAGCCCGTCGCGGTGGGTGATGGCGCCCTGGCGCACATAGGTGACGATCTCCATGTCGCGGTGCGGATGCGGGTCGAAGCCGGTGCCGGGGGCGATCTCGTCGTCGTTCCACACCAGCAGGTCGCCGGCGCCCATGCGGTTGGGGTCGCGGTAGCTGCCGAAGTTGAAATGGTGGCGGGCATTCAGCCAGTCGTTCTGGAAGTGGCCGAGGCGGGCGAAGGGTTGCACGGCGATCATGGCATGCTCCTGCGGGATAGTTATACTGGATGATAGTTCGATATCGAACGATCTGCCCCGAATTGGTCCCGCGCCCGCCCCGACTCAAGGGTGGGTTTTGCGCAGGACTGTTATGCGGCGGCCGTGCCGAGCCGCCGCAGCAGATCGCCGAGTTGCAGCAGTTCGGCGCTGCTGAGGCCGGCCATCGCGCTGGCGATATCGGCGGCATGACGGGGGAACAGGCCCTCGATCAGCACCCGCCCGGCCGCGGTGAGTTCGACCGCCACCTGGCGGCGGTCGCCGGCCACCGCGCCGCGCCGCACCAGGCCACGCGCTTCCAGCTTGCGCACCACGTCGGTCATGTTGCCGGCGCTGGTCAACAGCTTGCGGCCGATTTCGCGGTGCGCCAGCGGGCCCTTGTGCAGCAACACCTCCAGCACGCCGAGCTGGGTGACGGTGAGGCCTTCGCGCGCCAGCAGCGGCTCGATGCGCGCCACCACGCAATGGCTGGCGCGTTGCAGCTTCACGAAGGCGCGCACCGCCTCGACGGTCGCCGGATCGTCGACGCCGAACACCGGATTGCTTCAGCGGGTCATCATCACCGGGATGGTGGCGTGCTCCAGCACGTGCCGGGTGACGCCGCCGAGGATCAGCTGGCGCAGGCGGGAATGCGAGTAGGCGCCCATGCACAGCAGGTCGGCGCCGAACTCCGCCGCCGCCTTCAGCAGCCCGGCGCCGACATCGCGGTCGAGCGGGCGGAAGGTGGCCAGTTCGGCGGTGATGCCGTGCAGCGCCAGATAGGCCTGCAAATCGGCTGCCCCCGGCCCGCGCCGCTGGTATTCGTCCGCACTCAGCACCCGCACCGCGTCGGCCTTCTGCATCCAGGGCAGCGCCGACCACACCGAGGCGGCCGATTCGGCGGTGCCGTTCCAGGCGATGCAGACCCGGGTGCCGATGGTTGCCGGCGCGGTCTGCGGCGAGATCAGCACCGCGCGGCCGGAGTCGAACAGCACCGCATGCAGCGCGTCCGACGACGAGACATCCTCGCCGGCCTCGGGGTGCGGCACGATGGTGAGGTCGGCCAGTCTGGCCTGCTGCGCCACCAGGTCTTCCTCGCGGCCGGTGACCGAGGCGAAGCTGGCGGTGGCGTTCAGCGCGCCGTGGCGGGCCTCGCCGACCACCACATCATGCTGGGCGACGAAACGCTCGAACATCGCGCGCACCGCGTGGGCGCGCTCGGCGCTTTCCTTTTCGGTGGCCGACATCATTTCCTCGATCATCGCGCCGGACAGGCCCTCGCCGGCCAGCGGCGCCACGTCGCGGCTGTCGACCCGGACATGCAGGGCGGTGACATGGGCGTTCCACATGCGGGCGGTCATCAGCGCGATGGAGAGAGCGGCTTCGCCGGCGGCAGTCCCGGTCAGCGGCAGCAGCAGCTTGCGGATGGCCATGGAGTCCTCCTTGAGGTCGATCCAATGCGTATAGCACACGAGATATGGGGAACGACCAGGGGCAGAACGAGGGAACGCCTACAGCAGCATGCGGATCGCGGCCAGCGCGGCGCCGCCGTCGGCGGCCGCCACCGGATGCCAGTCCCGCGCGCCCGGATCATGCGCGGCGGCGCTGCGAAGCACCGCGAGATCGGCGGCCGAGGCGTCGCCGGGGCGGGCCGCCACCCGCGCTTCCAGCACCGGCAGCGGCGCCTGCAGCCAGATGCCGAGGAACGGCGCGCGGCCGGCCGCCGCCTGCACCGCTGTGCGGTGGGCGGGGTTCATGAAGGTGGCATCGGCGATCACCGGGTGGCCGGCGGCGACCGCGGTGGCGGTCATCGCCGCCAGTTCGGCGAACACCGCGGCACTGGCCTCGGGGGTGTAGGCGGTGGTCGGCAGGCGGGTTTCCGGCGCCACGCCAGCCTGGCGCTTGCGGATTTCGTCGCTGCGCAGCACCAGCGCGCCGGGCGGCGGGCCGAGGGCGGGGGCCAGCGCCCGCGCCAGGGTGGACTTGCCGGTGCCGGGCAGGCCGCCGATCGCCAGCACCCGGGCGACGGCCGGCCGCAGCGCCGAAGTGGCGCGCGCCAGATAGGCGGCCGAGCGTTCGGCAGCGCCGCTGCGGGCCTCGACATGGGCGCGCACCATCGCCCGCAGCGACTGGTACAGCCCCAGTGCGACCACCACCCCGGCATCGCCGCTGCGGCCGACATAGCGGTTCAGCACCCGGTTGGCGGCGTCGCGGCCGGCCCGCTGCTCCAGGTCCATCAGCAGGAAGGCGAGGTCGTAGCCGGTGTCGATGCTGGCCAGCGCCTCGTCGAATTCCAGCGCGTCGAACAGCGTCGGCCGGCCGTCCCACAGGCAGAGATTGCCCAGATGCAGGTCGCCGTGGCAGCGCCGCACGAAGCCGGTTTTCGCCCGCGCCCGCAGCCGATCGGCATCGCGCTCCAGTGCGGTTTGCGCCGCCGTGCTCCAGGTTTCCACCGTTGCCGGGTCAAGCCCGGCAGCCAGGGCGGCGGTGCGGCTGCCGGCGATGACCTGGGCGAGGGCGGCCACCGGGTCGAGCGCCAGCGGCGGCAGCGCGGCGTGATAGGCGGCGACCGCGTCGCCCAGCGCGTCGAGCAGGGCAGGGGTGAGGGCGCCGCGTGCCGCCACCGCGTCGAGGAAATCGGCGGCCGGCACCGGCGCCATGCGCAGCACCCAGTCGATCGGTTCGCCGGGGCCGTCGAGTTCCACGCCATCGGCGGTGCGGGTGACCGGCACGACGTCGCGATACATCGCCGGCGCCTGCGGCTGGTTCAGCTCCAGCTCGCGCCGCGCGGTCCGCTGGCGCTCCGCGAGCGTGGTGAAATCGAGGAACGGCAGGCGGATTGCCTTGCGCAGTTTCCACACCGTGTCGGCGCCGACGAACACCAGGGCGCCCTGGGTTTCGATCGGCTCGGCGCCGGCCAGCGCCCGCAGCAGCGCCACGGTGGCGGCCTGGGTGTCAGGAATTGCCACGCTTATGGGAACAGCTTGCCGATGCTCCAGCCGCCGGCTTCCGGCACATAGGTGGTGCGATCGTGCAGCCGGAACGGCATGTCCTGCCAGAATTCGAAATATTCCGGCAAGACGCGAAAACCGCTCCAGTATGGCGGGCGGGGGATCGCCTCGCCGGGGTATTGCGCCTCCACCTCGGCCAGCCGCCGCTCCAGCTCGGCGCGGGCCGGCAGGGTGCTGGATTGCAGCGAGGCCCAGGCGCCGAGCCGCGAGATGCGCGCCCGCGAATTGTAGTAGGCGTCGGCCTCGGCGTCGGTGACGCTTTCCACCGCGCCCTCGATGCGTACCTGGCGATGCAGGGTTTTCCAGAAGAACAGCAGGCTGGCGTGCGGATTGGCCGCCAGTTCGCCGCCCTTGCGACTGTTGCGGTTGGTGTAGAATACGAAGCCCTTGGCATCCCAGTCCTTCATCAGCACCATGCGGGCGGACGGGCGGCCATCCGGCGCGGCGGTGGCCACCACCACGGCGTTGGGGTCGTTCGGCTCGCTCGCCTGGGCGTCGGCGAACCAGGCGGCGAAATGGGTGAACGGGTCGGTATGGCCAGACATGCTGCATTCTCCTGCCGGTCGGGCGGCGGAGCTTGCCGCGCCCGCCGCAACGGCAGCTATGTGCCCGCTTCGCGCCGGCGCGCCAAGCCCGCCCCGCGCGGTACGGGCGGCTCATCCGAAGTTTGCCCCCTTGCCGCAACCGGCCATGCTATGCCAGGACCATCAATCCTTTCGCGCGACCAACTCCAGGATGTGACCTCATGCCGAACGGCGAGACTCCCGACCAGCCCGCCCCGGCTCAGCTCGCGACCGCCCAACCTGCGCCCGGCACCCTGATGGCCGGCAAGCGCGGGCTGATCATGGGCGTGGCCAACGGCATGTCGCTGGCCTGGGGCATCGCCGCCGCCTGCGCAGCCCAGGGCGCCCAACTCGGCTTCACCTATCAGGGCGAGGCGCTGGGCAAGCGAGTTAAGCCGCTGGCGGAAAGCGTCGGCTCCAGCATGGTGTTGCCGTGTGACGTGACCGACGACGCCAGCATCGATGCCACCTTCGCCGAGGTCGCCAGGCAATGGGGCGGGCTGGATTTCCTGGTGCATGCGATCGGCTATGCCGACAAGCAATATCTGCGCGGCCGTTATGTGGACACGCCGCGCGCGGCCTTCCTGCAGGCGATGGACATCTCCTGCTTCAGCTTCACCGCCGTGGCCCAGCGCGCCGCCTGGCTGATGCAGCCGGGTGGGGCGATGCTGACGCTGACCTATCTGGGCGCCGAGCGGGTGACGCCGCATTACAACGTGATGGGGGTGGCCAAGGCGGCGCTGGAGGCCTCGGTGCGCTATCTGGCGACCGATCTGGGGGCGGCCGGCGTGCGGGTGAACGCGATCAGCGCCGGGCCGATCCGCACCCTGGCGGCCAGCGGGATCGGCGATTTCCGTTACATTATGAAGTGGAATCAGTATAACGCGCCGCTGCGCCGCAATGTTACCATCGAGGATGTCGGCGGCTCGGCGCTGTATCTGCTGTCCGACCTGGCCAGCGGCGTGACCGGGGAGGTGCATCACGTCGATTGCGGCTACCATGTCGTGGGCATGAAGAACCCCGACGCGCCGGATATCAGCACCGTTACGGAATAGTTATACTGTAGAACTGTCATGTCGCATAACAGCTTCGGCCACCTGTTTCGCGTCACCACCTGGGGGGAGAGCCACGGCCCGGCGATCGGCGCGGTGGTGGATGGCTGCCCGCCGCGGATTGCGCTGTCCGAAACTGATCTGCAGCCCTGGCTGGACCGCCGGCGGCCGGGCCAGTCGCGGTTTACCACCCAGCGGCAGGAGCCGGACCAGGTGCGCATCCTGTCCGGGGTGTTCGAGGGCATGACCACCGGCACGCCGATCGCGCTTGGCATCGACAATGTCGATCAGCGGTCGAAGGATTATGGCGACATTGCCGAGCGGTTCCGGCCCGGCCATGCCGACCTGACCTATGAGCTGAAATACGGCATCCGCGATTATCGCGGCGGCGGCCGCGCCTCGGCGCGGGAGACCGCGATGCGGGTGGCGGCCGGCGGCGTGGCGCGGCTGGTGCTGGGCGAGGGCGTGCGGATTCGCGGCGCGCTGGTGCAGATGGGGCCGCATGCGATCGATCCGACGCGGTGGGATTGGGACGAGGTGGGGCGCAACCCGTTCTTCTGTCCCGACGCGACCGCTGCGGCGCAGTGGGAGGACTATCTGTCCGGCGTGCGCAAGGCCGGCTCGTCCTGTGGTGCTGTGATCGAACTGGTTGCCGAGGGGGTGCAGCCCGGGCTGGGAGCGCCGGTCTATGGCAAGCTGGATGCCGAGATCGCCGGGGCGCTGATGAGCATCAACGCGGTGAAGGGGGTGGAGATCGGCGACGGTTTCGCCGCCGCGGCGCTGACCGGCGAGGAGAACGCCGACGAGATGGCGATGCAGGGTGGCGTGGTGGCGTTCGGCAGCAACCATGCCGGCGGGATACTGGGCGGCATTTCGACCAGCCAGCCGGTGGTGGCGCGCTTCGCGGTGAAGCCGACCAGCTCGATCCTCGGGCCGCGCCACTCGGTGGACCGCTACGGGCAGCCGGTGGAGATTACCACCAAGGGGCGGCACGACCCCTGTGTCGGCATCCGCGCAGTGCCGGTGGGCGAGGCGATGCTGGCCTGCGTGCTGGCCGACCATCTGCTGCGGCATCGGGCGCAGAACCCGGATGCACCGACGGTGGCGCGATTGCCGCGGAACTAGCCGCCGCGACATAAGCCTGGGGGGAGAGCCATGCCGCACGCCACCGCCGATGACGGGGTGAAGCTGTATTACGAGGAGACTGGTCGGGGGACCCCGGCGATCTTCGTGCATGAGTTTGCCGGCGATCATCGCAGCTGGGAGCCGCAGATGCGGCATTTCGGCCAGCGCTACCGGGCGATCGCCTTCAATGCGCGCGGTTATCCGCCGTCCGACGTGCCGGAAGCGGCCAGCGCCTATTCGCAGAACCGCGCGGCAGACGATATCGCCGTGGTGCTGGATCAGCTGGGCATTGCGCGGGCGCATGTGGTGGGGCTGTCGATGGGCGGGTTCGCCGCGCTGCATTTCGGCTTCCGGCATGCCGCGCGGGCGCTGTCGCTCAGCGTCTGCGGTTGCGGCTATGGGGCGGACCCTGAGAAGCGCGAGGCGTTTCGCGACGAGGGAGCGAACACCGTGGCGTTCATCCGGGCGCACGGCATGCGGGCATTCGCCGAGCGCTATGCGTTCGGGCCGACCCGGGTGCAGTTCCAGAACAAGGACCCGCGCGGCTTCGCCGAGTTTCTGGCGCAACTGGCGGAACATTCCGCGATCGGCTCGGCCAACACCCAGCTGGGGGTGCAGCGGGAGCGGCCGTCGCTGCACGATCTGGTGGCCGAGATGCAGGCGCTTTCGGTGCCGACGCTGATCGTGACCGGCGACGAGGACTGGCCTTGCCTGCAGCCGGGGCTGCTGATGAAGCGGCATATCGCCACCGCCGGGCTGGTGGTGATGGCCAATTGCGGCCACGGCATCAACCTGGAAGACCCGGACGGCTTCAACCGGATCGTCGGTGATTTCATGGCGCAGGTGGATGTGGACGGCTGGCCGCGGCGGGACGAGCGGGCGATGGCGGCCTCGATCACCGGCATGCGGTGATTGCGCGACTCGCGGCCGGGCGGGCAGGGTGCGGTATTACCGCTCTGTAACACGGAGACCGTCCGATGAATGCCGTCTGCGCCCGTTTCAACATGGCGGCGCTGGGCACTACCCCGCGTACTGAATTGCTCGCCGGGCTGACCACCTGGCTGGCGATGGCGTATATCGTCGCGGTCAACCCGCTGATTCTCGCCAAGGCCGGCATCGACCAGGGGGCGGTGTTCACCGCCACCTGCTTGGCGGCTGGGCTGGCCTCGATCGCCATGGGCTGGTTCGCCAATTTCCCGCTGGCGCTGGCGCCGGGGATGGGGCTGAACGCCTATTTCGCCTTCACCGTGGTGATCGGCATGCATGTGCCGTGGCAGGTGGCGCTGGGGGCGGTGTTCATCTCCGGCCTGCTGTTCCTGGCGGTCAGCCTGATGCATCTGCGGGAATGGCTGATCAACGCCATTCCGCTGTCGCTCAAGCTCGGTATCGGGGCGGGGATCGGGTTCTTCCTGGCGATCATCGGGCTGCATGGCGCCGGCGTGGTGGTCGGCAACCCGGAGACGCTGGTGATGATGGGGCATATGACCGGGCACGCCACGCTGCTGGCCTGCCTCGGCTTCATCATCATGGCCGGGCTGACCGCGCGGGGGATCAGTGCCGCGGTGCTGATCGGCATCCTGGTGATCGCGGCGATCGGCATTCCGCTGGGGCTGACGCAGTTCCAGGGCGTGGTCTCGGTGCCGCCGTCGCTGGCGCCGACCTTCCTGGCAATGGATATCAGGGGCGCGCTGGGGCTGGGGGTGGCCGGGATCGTGCTGACCTTCTTCCTGGTCGACCTGCTGGACAATGCCGGCACGCTGATCGCGGTGACCCATCGGGCCGGGCTGATGAACCGCGACGGCACGGTGCCGCGGCTGCAGGCAGCGCTGACCGCCGATTCCGGCGGCGCCATTCTGGGCTCGGTGCTCGGCACCTCGACGGTGACCAGCTATATCGAGAGCGCCGCCGGCATCCAGGCCGGCGGGCGCACCGGGCTGACCGCGATCACCACCGGGGTGCTGTTCCTGCTGACGCTGTTCTTCGCCCCGCTGGCCAAGTCGATCCCGGAATTCGCCACCGCGCCGGCGCTGGTGTTCGTCGCCTGCCTGATGGCCCGCGCGCTGAAGGACCTCGATTGGGAGGACGCCACCGAGTATGTGCCGGCGATCGTGGTGGCGATCACCACGCCGCTGACCTTCTCGATCGCCACCGGCATCGGGATGGGGTTCGTCGTCTACGCGCTGATCAAGACCATCGCCGGGCGGCCGGGCGAGGTGGGTGGCGCGGTGTGGCTGATCGCGGCGGCCAGTGTGGCGCGCTTCGCGATGTGACGGGAGACCGGGCGGCGCGGCCGGATTCCAGATGCCCGGCGCACCGGATAGCTGCGTTGACCGCAGGGGAATCGTAGCATGCACGCTTGGCGATTATTGCGCGAGCATCTGGCGTTCCGGCGATTCTGGCTGGCGCTGCTGCTGGTGATGCTGGCGGACGAGATGATGCGCACCACGCTGATCTGGCACGTCTACGCCAGCACCGGGTCGGCCGAGGCGGTGAGCGTTTTGCTGGTCTGCATGACCGGACCGATCCTGGTAAGCGGGCTGCTGGCGGGCTGGCTGCTGGACCGCTTTCCGCGCGGCCGGGTGATGGCGGCCGATACCGGCTTTCGCGCCGTGCTGTTGCTACTGGTATCGGCGGCAATGGCCATGACTGGCGGCGGCGTGCTGCTGTTCTATCTGGTGGGGGCGGTGCAAGGGGCGCTGCTGATGGTGCTGCTGGCCGGAGCGCCGAGCGTCATCGCGACGCTGGTGGCCGAGGATGGGCGGGCGGCGGCGAATGCGTTGGAGTCGATCGGTTTTTCGCTGGCGCTGGCGGTCGGGCCGTTTCTGGCGGGGCAGGTGATTGCCCATGGCGGCGTGGTGCCCGCCCTGCTACTGGCGGCGCTCTGCTATGCGGGCTTCGCGTTCGCGGTGCGCGGCATGGCGGTGGGGGGTGGCCGTGCGCCCGCAGCGGGCGCGCCGCTGAACCTGCGCCAGAGCGGTTTGCTGCACCCGGCGATCGTCACCACCACGGCGATGTTCGCTTTGTTCAATCTTGGCATCGGCCTGCTGCTGGTGTGGCTGCCGATACTGGTTGCCACCAGGCTGGGCGGAGGTGCCGCGACCTATGGCGCGCTGATGGCGGTGAACGGCGCGGGGCTGACGCTCGGCGCCCTGCTGGCGGGCCGGGTGCGCGACGTCGACCGCATGGGACTGGCGATCTGTGCCGCGCAGGTGCTGTCGGCGGCGCTGCTGCTGATGCTGGCGCTGCGGTTGCCGCTGCTGCTCGTCTACGCAGCGGTGCTTGGCTTCGGGGTATGCTCCGGCCCGATGACGGTCTGGGCGCAGACGCTGCGGATGCGGCTGGTGGCGCCGGAGTGGCACGGGCGGGCCTTCGCGGTTTTGCGGATGCTTATGCAGTCCGGCCGGCCGGTGGGCGGTGCGTTGGCCGGAGTGGCGCTGGCGGTGATGCCGCTCGGGCTCTGCGTGGCGTTCAGCGCGGCAATCATCGGCGTCCCGGCGGTGTTGGGGGCGCTGCATCCGGCGATACGCAATGGCCTCGGCGCGTGATGCCTGCGGTTGCGTGACGGGATGGTGCGGCGTCGGTTGGCGGTCTGGACGGACAGCTTCCGGGCGGTGGCGGTGTAACGGTGGGTCCGAGGGATGCTACGCGGCGCACCAGGCGTACCGATCCGGGTCAGGGGGTCGCTGTGGCGGATGAACAGCAGCTGTCGAATCGGCAGGCCTGGATGGTGGTGGGCGTGCTGGCGGCGTTCATCGCGGTGGTGGTGTTCCTCTCGCTGCACGGGGTGGCGGCGATCAAGGATGTCGTGGTGTTCCAGGTGTTGCATCACCGCCCGGTGATGCTCGGTGGCGTGCTGGCGGTGCTCGGTGTGGCGGATCTGCTGGCGGCGCTGGCGGCGGCGGGGCTGGGGTTGTGGCTGATCTGGCTGGAACGCCGGCTCCGGCTATCGGCGTTTCTGCTGCAGGCGCCGGGCTGGGCCTATGCGGTGGCGGGCACATTGGTGCTGGCCTTCCTGGCGCATGGTTACTTCAACCCGGGGATTCTGCTCGGCGGCGATTCCGGCAGCCATATCTCGCGGTTTCTGGAGGTGGCGCGGGGGCTGGAGCAGGGCGCGCTGCCGCAATGGACGAACTACCAGTATCTTGGCAGCCCGTTGCTCGGTTTCACCGGGCCGCTGATCTATGTGGTCGGCGGGGCGCTGGATTTTGTGCTGCACGATGCCGTGCTGACCGCCAAGATCCTGCTGTTCGTTGCCGATATCGGCTGCGGTTGGCTCTGTTATGCGCTGCTGCGGCGGCTGGGGCTGTCGCGGTTCGGCGCCTCGTTGGGTGCCTTGGCCTATACTGGGTCGTTCGCGCATCTGCATCTGTTCCTGTATCGCGGGGTGTTTCCGCAGGCCTTCACCATCTGCTTTTTCCTCGCCGTGTTCCTGGCCGCCGAGGGGATCATGGCGGCGGATCGGCCGCGGCGGCAGTGGCGCGATTGGGCGCTGTTCGCCTTTGCCACCGGCGGGCTGATCCTGACCCATCAGCCGCATGCCGAGTTCGTGGCGCTGTATCTCGGCGTGTTCGGGCTGGCCAGTCTGGCGGTGGGGCGCTGGCGGCTGGCCGGGGCGGTGGAACTGGTCAGCGCCGGGGTGGTGGGCGTGCTGATGTCCGCCATCGCGGTGCTGCCGATCCTGGCCGAATCGGGTTGGGTGATGATCGACCCCGACGCGGCGCTGGTCCGCTGCCAGGTGCCGACGCTGACCAGGCTGCTACAGCTGGTGACGTGGCGGAATACCCGCACCACCTGGGGCACCGACTACTGGGCCTATGTCGGCATCGTGCTGCTGGTGCTGTGCGCGGTGGGGCTGATCCACACGCTGCGGCAGAAGCTGCGATCGGCGCGGACGCGGCTGGTGGTCGCTGTGCTGCCATGCCTGGTGCTGAGCTTCTTCCTGGCCAATCCGGTGGTGCGCGACATCATGTTCCTGCTGCTGTTCCTGGCGATACCGGGCGCGGTGGGGGCGGAGCGGGTGGTCGGGTATTTCAGTGCCTGCCCGCGGGCCGGGCTTGCCGTGCTGGGCCTGCTGCTGCTGGACCTCGCCAGCACGTCGGTCCAGCCGGTGGCGCGCACCGACAAGGGGTTCCTGGTTGCCGAAGGCCGGTATCTGGCCCGCGTGGCGCCGGAGCGTCGGGTGGTGGCGGGCGACGTGGCGCCGGATGGCACGGTGGCGCTGGGGGTCGGCCCTGGCGGTGACCCGATGAGTTACGCCGCGACGGTGCAGCGGGTGGCCGGCAACCACAACATGGCGGCCACGCTGGTGCATAACTATGCCGTTACGATCGTCGAGATGGCGCAACGCGACCTGAACCGCGACGGCCGGCTGTCACCGGCGGTGGCGCAGTTGCTGTCGGTGCTGAATGTGGCGCGCATCATCTGCAATAGCCCGGTCGCCGCCGGTTGCCCGCCACGGCTGGCGGGGTTGCGCGACGATGGGCCGCTGGGCGCGATGCTGCCGGTGGCCCGGCCGACGCCGGTGTTGTTCAGCCAGCAACTGGTGCAGATGCGGCCGCCGCCGGGCCTGGACAAGCCGATGCTGTGGGTGGAGCAGTTCGCGCCGCCGGTGCCGCAGGTGACGCGGATCGAAGCTTTTCTGCGCGAATACCTGGGCGCGGCACGCCCCGACCTGGCGACCGATATCGCCGCCGCCATCCCGGTGCAGACGGCGGCTCCGCTGGTGGTGTCCACGGATGCCGGGCACGGCAGCGATGCCGGTGGTGGCACGGCATCCGGCGCATGGCGGCCGGAGTTGCGGGAGTACCGCGTCACCCTGCAGCAGGTGAGCGTGACGGTAGCGAGCGACCGCCCCGGCTATGTGCAACTGGCGCATCCGTGGTTTCCGTCCGGCAGGGTGCTGGTGAACCATCGGCCGGCGGAGGCCATGGTCGGCGCCTGGCACCTGCTGGTGGTGCCGATCCAGGCCGGCGTCAGCGTGATCGAGGTGATGCCGGCAACCAGCGCCATCCGGGTGCTGTCCGGCTGGATCTCGCTGTTCGGGGTCTTGGCCGGGTTGGCGGTACCATTGGCGGCGGCGTGGCGACGAAAGCGGCAGCGGGTGTGATGGGTCGGACGGTTTTGCGACAGCCGGGCGTCGTGGCGTCGCGGTCCGCGTTGGGCCTGCCGACCACGCAGCGCGCGATCACGCGGTAACCGCTTGGTAACGCCGCAGCCGGTCGGCGATATCGGCACGGATGACGATCCGTGACTACCAACCATCGATACCGCGGAGTAAGGTTACGTGTCCGATGATTGCGGGGACGGTAACCGGGAGGTGTGGGTGGGCGGAAGAATAGGCGTCTGGGGGGTGTGCGATACCGGCGGGATCAGCATCACGCTGCGTAATCTGCTGCCCGACGCGGAGGTCACCGCCCTGCTGCAGCCGAACGACCCGGCGGAACACGCGGCCTGGTTTGCCTCGTTTCGCGATACCCAGGACGTGCTGGTGGTGGCGGCCTCGCGCGCCCTGCCGGCCGAGGTGATCGGCATGGAGGAGGCCGGCTTCAGGATCATCCGCTACCCTGTGACCTATTTTCGTGCCTTCCACCCTGACCTCTTCTATGTCGGCCGCCGTTCCGACAAGAAACTCATCGAGCCGGCGTACAACTCCGGCATCTGCGTCTGGTGTTATGTCAACGATGTTTCGCGGGAGCGGGCCGCTTCGCTCTTCAATCATGACACGTATGCGGCGCTTGGATATTACGACCAGTGGGAGCCCAATGTTGCCACCTTGCAGGCCGAGTATGACAAATACGGGCTTGATTTCCGGGCGTTCTACCTGAAGGTGAAGCGGACCGGCGCGTTCATGCACTCGATCAATCATCCCAAGGCCGAAACCCTGACCGCGTTGGGCAAGGTGATCGCCCGCAAGCTTGGCGCGCCCGAGAGCGTGATGGACGCGCCGATCCGCATTCCCGATGGGTTGGCGCATCTCGACTGGCCGGTTTATCCGGAAATCGGCCGGTTTTACGGCGTGCGGAGCACATATCGCTGGACGGTGCCGCGCAACGACCTGCCGCCGCTCGGCCTGCAGGACTTCATCGCCAGATCGTACAAGCGATACCAGGAACTGGGCCTGGTGCGCAGCGACATATTCTACGACCTGGCGAGCCGGGCCGATGCGGTGCTTCCGTCGCTGTTGGAGGGTTAGATGGCGGCCAACCCCTATAAGGGCCTCGAGGACTATCATTTCTGGTCGCGTGCGGTTGCCTGGCCGGGGCCCGGCCAGCTCGACCCGATGATCACCGATCATCCGATTGCGCCGGAGCACAAGGTGGTGACGATGGGCAGCTGCTTCGCGCAGCATCTGGCGCGCAACATGGCCGGGCTTGGCTTGAGATATCATGTGGCCGAGCCGCCGCCGGACGGGATGCTGCCGGCGGAGGCGGTGCGGCGCAATTACGGGGTGTTCTCCGCACGATTCGGCAATGTCTATACCGTGCGGCAGGCGGTGCAGCTGTTCGACCGGGCGTTCGGGCGGTTTCGCGCCGAGGACGATGTCTGGGAGACCGCAGCCGGGTTCGTCGACGCATTTCGCCCGCAGATCGAGCCTGCGCCGTTCGAGAGTGAAGCGGCGGTGCGGGCGGCGGCGCGCCAGCATCTGGGCCTGGTGCGCGAGATGTTCGAAGAGGCCGACTGGCTGATCTTCACGCTCGGGCTGACCGAGGGCTGGCGCTCCACCGGCGACGGCGCGGTGTATCCGCTGGCGCCGGGCACCGCCGCCGGCAGCTTCGACCCGGGGCGCTACGAGTTCGTCAATTTCTCGGCGCAGGCGGTGCAGCGCGATCTGGCCCGGTTCGTCGACGGTATCGCCGAGGTCAATCCGCGCTGCCGCATCATTCTCACCGTCTCGCCGGTGCCGCTGGTGGCGACTTATGAGGCGAGCCATGTGCTGACGGCGACGACCTACAGCAAATCCGTGCTGCGGGTGGCCGCGGAAGAGGTTTCGCGGATGTATTCGCACGTGGTGTATTTCCCGTCATACGAGATCATTGTCTCGCCGGCGAATGGCGGGGTGTATTTCGACGACGATCTGCGCTCGGTGAACGACCTCGGGGTGCAGCATGTGATGCGGGTGTTCCGCAAGCACTTCGTGGCGCCACACGCTGCCCTGGACCGCGAGGATGGCCTGGCGTCGCGGCCGATGGCGGCCCCTGCGGTGGCATCGTCGGATCAGAAGGTGGTCTGCGATGAGGAGGTGATCGAGGAGGCGATCCGGGCCAGCGGCGCGGCGCGTTCCGCTGTCGCGGCTGCGGTGCCGGATCGGCCGGAACCGGTGCGGGCGACCATGGCGCCGGCGTTGACGGCGTCCAGCGATCGGGGCGATGTGGCGACGGCTGAGAGCGAGCCGGCCGCCGCGCCGCCGCGCCGCGGCCTGCTGCGCCGCCTGTTCGGCTGACGGCGCGGCCGGCGCGCCGCTGCATCAAGGTGGCCGTGCTTGCAATGCTTCGGGCGGGAGGCTACATAGCGGGTTCTCTACATCTTCCGATCCGTTACGGAGGGTGGCCTTAACCGGCCGCCTTTTTTGCTTTGGGGTCCGTTTTGACCACTCCTGCGCCAGACCAACCCGACGATGCCGGCCCGGTTCAGACCGGGCTCGAGGGGCGTATTGCCGCCGCGATCGTGCCGACTCTGGTGGATATGGGCTTCGAACTGGTGCGTGTGGCGGTGTTGGGGCGGGAGTTGCCGACCGTGCAGATCATGGCCGATCGGGAAGATGGCGCGATGATTTCAGTTGAGGATTGCCAGGCGATCAGCCGCGCCGTGGGGGCGGTGCTGGATGTGAACGACCCGATTCCCGGCGCCTGGACCCTGGAGGTCAGCTCCGCCGGGATCGACCGGCCGCTGACCCGGCCGAAGGACTGGGCCCGCTTCGCCGGCCATCTGGCGCGGGCGGAGACCAATCTGCCGATCAACGGCCGCAAGCGCTTCTCCGGCGTGGTGCTGGGGGCCGATGCCGAGGCGGCGCGGATGCGGCTCGACGACGGCAGTGAGGTTGCCTTGCCGCTGGCCGATATCCGTCGCGCCAAACTGGTGCTGACCGATGCACTGATCGCCGCCACCGCGGTGCAGCCGCCGAACTGATGCTTATCGCCGAACTGACACTTGTCGACTGAGTTGGACCCAGAGAAAGGTCTCGTCCATGGACACCGCCATCGCCCGCCCCGAATTGCTGCTGGTCGCCGACGCCGTCGCGCGGGAGAAATCCATCGAGCGCGAGGAAGTGCTCGAGGCGATGGAGCAGGCCATCCAGAAGGCCGGCCGCGCCAAATACGGCCATGAGAAGGACATCCGCGCCACCATCGACCGCAAGACCGGCGACGTCCGGCTGTCGCGCTGGACCGAGATCGTCGAGACCGTGGAGAATGAGGAGACCCAGATCCCGGTCGCCATCTCGCGCAAGTTCGCGCCCGAGAAGGCGGTGGGCGAATTCATCGTCGACCCGCTGCCGCCGATCGATTTCGGCCGCATCGCCGCCCAGACCGCCAAGCAGGTGATCGTCCAGCGGGTGCGCGAATACGAGCGCAAGAAGCAATTCGGTGAGTTCAAGGACCGCGTCGGCGAGGTGATCAACGGCGTGGTGAAGCGCACCGAGTACGGCAACCTGATGATCGAGGTCGGTCGCGCCGAGGCGCTGCTGCGGCGCGATGAGCTGATCCCGCGCGAGAGCTTCCGCAACGGCGACCGGGTGCGCTCCTATATCTACGACGTGCGCGAGGAGGCCCGCGGGCCGCAGATTTTCCTCAGCCGCACCCATCCCGGCTTCCTGGCCAAGCTGTTCGCCCAGGAAGTGCCGGAAATCTATGACGGCATCATCGAGATCAAGGCGGTGGCGCGCGACCCTGGCAGCCGGGCGAAGATGGCGGTGATCTCGCGCGACGCGTCGATCGACCCGGTCGGCGCCTGCGTCGGCATGCGCGGCAGCCGGGTGCAGGCGGTGGTGCAGGAGTTGCAGGGCGAGAAGATCGACATCATCCCGTGGTCGCCCAACCTGGCCACCTTCGTGGTCAACGCGCTGGCCCCGGCCGAGGTGACCAAGGTGGTGCTCGATGAGGATGCCGGGCGCTGCGAGGTGGTGGTGCCGGATGATCAGTTGTCGCTGGCGATCGGCCGTCGCGGGCAGAATGTGCGGCTGGCCAGCCAGTTGACCCGCTGGGACATCGATATCCTGACCGAGGCCGAGGAGAGCGAGCGCCGGCAGGAGGAATTCCGTCGCCGCACCGGGCTGTTCGTCGAAGCGCTGGACGTGGACGACGTGATTGCCGGCCTGCTGGTGCAGGAGGGCTTCAACACCATCGAGGAGTTGGCCTACACGCCGCTCGACGAGGTGGCGAGCATCGAGGGCTTCGACGAGACGGTGGCCGAGGAGTTGATCCGCCGCGCCGAGGCGTTCCTGACCAAGCGCGATGACGAACTGAACACCCAGCGCCTGACGCTGGGGGTGACCGACGAGATCGCCGGGATCGAGGCGCTGACGCCGGCGATGCTGGTGGCGCTGGGCGAGAAGGGCGTGAAGACGCTGGACGACCTGGCCGACCTGGCCAGCGACGAGCTGGTGGAGATCATCGGCGAGGAGGCGATGAGCGAAGCCACCGCCAACGAGGTGATCATGACCGCGCGGGCGCACTGGTTCGAGGGCGAGGCGCCGGCCGCAGAGGCTGGCGAGGAAGCCGGGGAGGCCGGTCACGACTGACCCGAACGCCATTGTAGCCGCGGCCGGCGCGCCCCATCTGAACCATGATAGCGGGGCGGTCGCCGACGTTGCGTCGGATACCGACGAGGCGGAGGGCGAGTCCGGCCCGTTGCGGCGTTGCGTGGTGACCCGCGAGCGGCTGCCGAAGGAGCGGATGATCCGCTTCGTGGTTTCACCCGACCGCGTGGTAGTGCCTGACCTGACCGCAAGCCTGCCCGGACGGGGAATCTGGTTGAGCGCGCTGGGAGATGTGGTAGAAACCGCCCGCACCCGGGGTGCATTCGCCAGAGCGGCGCGCGGCCCGGTGACGGTTCCTCCCGATCTTGCTTCCGGTCTGCAGGTGGCGTTGGCCCGTCGGATCGGCGATACGCTGGGGCTTGCCCGTCGCGCCGGACAGGCCGTATCAGGCTTCGCCAAGGCGCGCGAATGGCTGGCGGCCGGGCGTGCCGCCGTGGTGGTGCAGGCCAGCGATGGCAGCCCGGACGAGCGGGCGCGATTTCTCGGCGGCAACGCCGGGAAGCTACCGGCCCTGGTGCCGCTGGATGGCGCCACACTGGGTGCGATTTTTGGGCGCGACCACGTGGTGCATGTGGCGGTGGCGCCGGGACGGTTGGCTGAGCGATTGACGGTCGAGGCGGCCAGGTTGGCTGGCTTGCGGATGACGACGCAACACCCCGGAGGCTCCGGGGCGACGCGTCGCGCTACGAATTTCCCGGCCGGCGCCGTCGGCGGGGTTGCAGTTCCGGCATTGCCGGATGAGACGTCTCCGGTTCGGCCGGACGGTGAGCAAGGTGCAGGCGAGTAGATGAGCGAAGGCAACGAGCAGGACACGGGCAAGGGCCGTCTTTCCTTGAGGCCGGCGGGCCGCCTGGAACTGGGCCGGACCGTGGATGCCGGATCCGTGCGACAGAGTTTCAGCCATGGCCGCTCCAAGGTGGTGCAGGTCGAGGTGCGCAAGAAGCGCAGCGGCACGCCGACGCCTGCTGCCCCACCGCCGCTGCCGCCCACCGGCAGTGGTGCGGTGCCGCGCCCGGCAGCCCCCCCCTCGCGCCCACCGGCCGGTGCCGGCCGCGCGCTGACCGCGACCGAACTGGCAGTGCGCGCCCGCGTGCTGGAGGAGCAGCGCCGCGACACCGCGCGCCGCGAGGCCGAACGCCGCGAGCAGGAGAAGATCTCGATCCTCTCCGCCGCCGAGGAAGCCCGTCGGCGTGAGGAAGAGGCCGCCAAGGCCGCCGAGGAAGCGACCCGCCAGAAGGCCGAGACAGAGGCCAAGGCCCGTGCCGAAGAGGCCGACCGCAAGGCCGCCGAGGCCGCCGAGGCCACCGCCCGGGTTGCCGCCCCGGTGGCGCGCCAGCCCGACGACAATCAGCCGCGCCGCCCGGCGCGCCCGGCGCCGGCAGCGCCTTCGGCCCCTGCCGCACCGGCCGAAACCCTGCGCCTGCGCCCCACCCGGGCCGACGGGGATGAGGAAGACTCCCGGCCCCGCCGCACCGGCACCGCGTTGCCGGCGCGCAAGCCCCCGGTTTCCGCGCCCAAGAAGGGCGTTGACGACCGTCGTCGGGCCGGCCGGATCGATGTGCAGGCGGCGATCGAGGGTGAGGACGATCGTGTTCGCAGCCTCGCCTCGGTGCGTCGCCAGCGCGAACGCGAGCGCCGTCAGGCGGAACTGGAGCGGCTGCGCTCCGATCAGGTGAAAGTCGTGCGAGACGTAGTGCTGCCGGATGCGATCACCGTGCAGGAGTTGGCCAACCGCATGGCCGCCCGCACCCCGGATGTGATCAAGGCGTTGATGCGGATGGGCGTAATGGCCACCGTGACCCAGAGCCTGGATGCCGATACCGCCGAACTGGTGGTGCAGGAATTCGGCCACCGGGTGAAGCGGGTCTCCGAGGATGACGTGGAGATCGGGCTGGATGGCGCCGATGACATCGACACCGACCTGCAGCCGCGGGCGCCAGTGGTGACCGTGATGGGCCATGTCGATCACGGCAAGACCAGCCTGCTGGACGCCATGCGCGCCAGCGATGTCGCGGCCGGCGAGGCCGGCGGCATCACCCAGCATATCGGCGCCTACCAGGTGACGCTGCCTTCCGGGGCGGCGATCACCTTCGTCGATACGCCCGGCCACGAGGCGTTCACCGCGATGCGGATGCGCGGCGCCAGCGTGACCGATATCGTGGTGCTGGTGGTGGCCGCCGATGACGGCGTGATGCCGCAGACCATCGAGGCGATCAAGCACGCCAAGGCCGCCGGCGCGCCGATCATCGTGGCGATCAACAAGATGGACAAGGCCGACGCCAACCCGGACCGGGTGCGCCAGGAACTGCTCAGCCACGAGATCGTGGTGGAGGAGATGGGCGGCGAAACCCAGGACGTGGAGGTTTCCGCCACCAAGCGCACCGGGCTCGACAAGCTGGTCGAGGCGATCACGCTGCAGGCGGAAATCCTCGATCTGAAGGCGAACCCGGAGCGCGCGGCCGAGGGCACGGTGATC
>JBEPTZ010000042.1:0-33354 GCA_041691815.1 Rhodospirillales bacterium
CCGCGCCTGGAGCCACGGCGAGATCAAGAAGCCGGAGACCATCAACTACCGCACCTTCAAGCCGGAGCGGGACGGGCTGTTCTGCGCTCGCATCTTCGGCCCGATCAAGGACTATGAGTGCCTGTGCGGCAAGTACAAGCGGATGAAGTTCCGCGGCATCATTTGCGAGAAATGCGGCGTGGAGGTCACGCTGGCCAAGGTGCGGCGCGAGCGTATGGGGCATATCGAGCTGGCCTCGCCGGTGGCGCATATCTGGTTCCTGAAGTCCCTGCCCAGCCGGATCGGCCTGATGGTCGACCTGACGCTGAAGGAGCTTGAGAAGATCCTGTATTTCGAGAGCTACGTGGTGACCGAGCCGGGTCTGACCGACCTGAAGCTGCACCAGCTGCTCAACGAAGACCAGATGATGGCCAAGCAGGACGAGTTCGGCGAGGACGCGTTCCGCGCCGGGATCGGCGCCGAGGCGATCAAGGGCATCCTGCTGGGCATCGACGCCGACGCCGAGAAGGTGCAGCTGCGCGCCGACCTGAAGGAAACCACCAGCGAGGCCAAGCGCAAGAAGCTGGTCAAGCGGTTGAAGCTGATCGAGGCGTTCAGCGAATCCGGCGCCAAGCCGGAATGGATGATCCTGGACGTGGTGCCGGTGATCCCGCCGGAACTGCGGCCGCTGGTGCCGCTGGATGGCGGCCGGTTTGCCACCAGCGACTTGAACGACCTGTATCGCCGGGTGATCAACCGCAACAACCGCCTGAAGCGGCTGATCGAGCTGCGCGCGCCGGATATCATCGTGCGCAACGAGAAGCGCATGTTGCAGGAATCGGTCGATGCGCTGTTCGATAACGGCCGGCGCGGGCGCGCCATCACCGGCGCCAATAAGCGGCCGCTGAAGTCGCTGTCCGACATGCTGAAGGGCAAGCAGGGCCGCTTCCGGCAGAACCTGCTGGGCAAGCGCGTCGACTACTCCGGCCGCTCGGTGATCGTGGTCGGGCCGGAACTTAAGCTGCATCAGTGCGGGCTGCCGAAGAAGATGGCGCTCGAGTTGTTCAAGCCGTTTATCTACTCCAAGCTGGAGAAATACGGCCACGCCACCACCATCAAGGCGGCGAAGCGGATGGTGGAGAAGGAGCGGCCGGAGGTTTGGGATATCCTCGAAGAGGTGATCCGCGAGCATCCGGTAATGCTGAACCGCGCGCCGACGCTGCATCGCCTGGGCATCCAGGCGTTCGAGCCGGTGTTGATCGAAGGCAAGGCGATCCAGTTGCATCCGCTGGTGTGCACCGCGTTCAACGCCGATTTCGACGGTGACCAGATGGCGGTGCACGTGCCGCTGAGCCTGGAGGCGCAGCTGGAAGCCCGCGTGCTGATGATGTCCACCAACAACATCCTCAGCCCGGCCAACGGCAAGCCGATCATCGTGCCGAGCCAGGATATCGTGCTGGGCATCTACTACCTGTCGCTTGAGACGCCCGAGTTCCTTGTTTCCGACGACGGGAAGGTGCCGGCGTTCGGCACGATCGGTGAGATCGAGCACGCGCTGTTCGCCAAGACGATCCAGTTGCACGACAAGATCCGCGCCCGCTTCCATACCGTGGACGCACAGGGCAATCCGGTGGTCGAGAAGGTGGTGACCACCGCCGGGCGGATGATGATCGCGCAGGTGCTGCCGCAGAACATCAACATTCCGTTCAGCCTGATCAACCGGCAATTGACCAAGAAGAACGTGTCGGACGTGATCGACGCGGTCTATCGCCATTGCGGCCAGAAGGAATGCGTGATCTTCGCCGACCGGCTGATGGGCCTCGGCTTCGCCAACGCGGCGAAGGCGGGCATCAGCTTCGGCAAGGACGACATGATCATCCCGGCCAGCAAGGGTGAGATGATCGCCAAGACCCAGGCCGAGGTGAAGGAGTTCGAGCAGCAGTACCAGGATGGGCTGATCACCGCCGGCGAGCGCTATAACAAGGTGGTCGATTCCTGGTCGCGCTGCACCGACGAAGTGGCCGGCGCGATGATGAAGGAGATCTCGCGCCAGGAGGTCGGCCGGCAAACCAATGCGGTGTGGATGATGAGCCACTCCGGTGCGCGTGGGTCGCCGGCGCAGATGCGCCAGTTGGCCGGCATGCGTGGGCTGATGGCCAAGCCGTCGGGCGAGATCATCGAGCAGCCGATCATCGCCAACTTCAAGGAAGGCCTGTCGGTTCTCGAATATTTCAACTCCACCCACGGCGCCCGCAAGGGCTTGGCGGATACCGCGTTGAAGACGGCGAACTCGGGGTATCTCACCCGTCGCCTGGTTGATGTGGCGCAGGATTGCATCATCGTCGAGGATGATTGCGGCACCGAGCGTGGGTTGACCGTGGCCCCGGTGATGGATGGCGGCGAGGTGGTCTCCAGCCTGTCCGAGCGAATTCTCGGCCGCACCACGGCTGAGCCGGTGCTCGACCCGGCGACCAACGCGGTGCTGCTGGGCAGCAATGAGTTGATCGAGGAGGAGGACGCCGAGCGGATCGAGAAGGCCGGCGTCGAATCGCTTAAGATCCGCTCGGTGCTGACCTGCGAGGCCAAGGTGGGCATCTGCGCCCATTGCTACGGCCGTGACTTGGCGCGCGGCACGCCGGTGAATATCGGCGAGGCGGTTGGCGTGATCGCCGCCCAGTCGATCGGCGAACCTGGCACGCAGCTAACCATGCGCACCTTCCACATTGGTGGCGCCGCCCAGCGTGGTGCCGAGACCAGCGCGGTCGAGGCGAGCCACGACGGCGTCGCAGTGATCAAGAACCGCAACGTGGTGATCAACTCGTCGAACATGCCGGTGGTGATGAGCCGCAACTGCGAACTGGTGCTGACCGACGACAAGGGGCGTGAGCGTGCCCGCTTCCGTGTCCCTTATGGCGCACGATTGCTGGTGGAGGAGGGGGCGAGCGTTACCCGCGGCCAGAAGCTGGCCGAGTGGGACCCCTATACCCTGCCGATCATCACCGAGCAGGCCGGCCGGATCGAGTATCTCGATCTGATGGAGGGCGTGACCCTGGTGGAGAAGATGGACGAGGTGACCGGCCTCACTTCCAAGGTGGTGGTGGACTACAAGCAGGCGGTGCGCGGTGCCGACTTGCGGCCGCGCCTTCAGTTGAAGAACGCCAAGGGCGAGGTGATCCGGCTGTCGAACGGCACCGAGGGGCGCTACTTCTTGTCGCCGGACTCGATCCTCTCGGTGGAAAACGGGGTGGAGGTTGCCGCCGGCGACGTGCTGGCGCGCATCCCGCGCGAGGGGAGCAAGACCCGCGACATCACTGGCGGCCTGCCGCGGGTGGCGGAACTGTTCGAGGCACGGCGGCCGAAGGATCATGCGGTGATCGCCGAGATCGACGGGCGCGTGGAATTCGGCAAGGATTACAAGGCCAAGCGTCGCATCGTGGTGAAGAATGACGAGACCCTGGAGGAGAGTGAATATCTGATCCCGAAGGGCAAGCACATCTCGGTGCAGGAAGGCGACTTCGTGCGCCGTGGCGATCCCCTGGTCGATGGCCCGCGGGTGCCGCACGATATCCTGAAGGTGCTGGGCGTTGAGGCGCTGTCCGACTATCTGGTCAACGAGATCCAGGACGTCTATCGGCTGCAGGGCGTGAAGATCAACGACAAACATATCGAGGTGATCGTCCGCCAGATGCTGCAGAAGGTCGAAATTCTGGAACCGGGGGACACCACGTTCCTGACCGGTGAACAGACCGACCGGACCGACTTCGATATCGAGAACAACAAGCGTATCGCCGAGGGCGAGCGTCCTGCGACGGCAATGCCGGTGCTGCAGGGCATCACCAAGGCGAGCCTGCAGACACATAGCTTCATCAGCGCGGCCTCCTTCCAGGAGACCACGCGGGTGCTCACCGAGGCGGCTACTGCCGGCAAGGTGGATACGCTGATGGGCCTGAAGGAGAACGTGATCGTCGGCCGCCTGATCCCGGCCGGCACCGGCGCGGTGATGAACCGGCTGCGGGCCATCGCCGCCGGGCGGGATGAGCAAAAGGGCCTGCGCCAGGACCAGCCGGCGATCACCGGCGAGGTGGCTGCGGAGTAGCGACTCGCGTTGTGCTATTCGTGCATACAAGGGGGGCGGTGCCTGCATCGCCCCCCGGGCTGAATTCCGCGGAAAGATTGGCTGCTGCGCTTGACTCGGCCAGCCCCTGCCCGTAGGTTCCGCGCCCTCAGCCGACCCCTTCACAAGGTTCGGTTGGTTGTTGTTTGCAGGCACCAGGGTGTGCGGCACCGCCTCCGGATATCGGAGGCCCAGGCCGGATACAGGGTCGAACCCCGCAGGGTGGAAGTTCCACCGGTTGCGGGGCATGCGTGTGGGAGATGGTTCCGGATTAGCCTCCGCGTTGGGGGCTGGTGGTTGGACCAAAGCTGTTTTGGATTGAAAGAGGGCCTATGCCGACCATCAACCAGCTGATCGCCAAGGGGCGCGAGCCCGCGAAGGCGCGCAACAAGGTTCCGGCACTGCAGGGCTGCCCGCAGAAGCGCGGCGTCTGCACGCGCGTCTACACGACGACACCGAAGAAGCCGAACTCGGCGCTGCGTAAGGTCGCCAAGGTGCGCCTGACGAACGGCTACGAGGTCGTGAGCTATATCCCCGGCGAGGGGCACAACCTGCAGGAACATAGCGTCGTTCTGATCCGTGGCGGTCGCGTGAAGGACCTTCCCGGCGTGCGCTATCATATCTTGCGTGGCGTGCTGGATACCCAGGGTCTGCCGAAGCGTCGTCAGCGTCGTTCGCTGTACGGCGCAAAGCGGCCGAAGTAAGGAGAGCGCGCGATGAGCCGCCGCCGCCGCGCTGTTAAGCGCGAAATTCTGCCGGACCCGAAGTTCGGTGACATCGTCGTCACGCGTTTCATGAACGCGCTGATGTATGATGGCAAGAAATCCGCCGCCGAGGGCATCGTTTACGGCGCACTGGAAGTGATGAAGAAGCGTGGCGGCCCGCAGGCAGACGCGGTCCGCATGTTCCACGAGGCGCTGGAGAATGTGAAGCCGGCTGTTGAGGTGCGTTCGCGCCGCGTTGGAGGTGCGACGTACCAGGTGCCGGTTGAAGTGCGCACTGAGCGTCGCCAGGCTCTGGCAATCCGCTGGATCATCGACGCGGCGCGCAAGCGCGGCGAGCATACGATGGAAGACCGACTGAGCAACGAACTGCTGGACGCGGTGAATAACCGTGGTTCTGCGGTGAAGAAGCGCGAAGACACGCATCGCATGGCCGAAGCCAACAAGGCGTTCAGCCACTACCGCTGGTAGCGCCCTGGCGCTGTCAGTCGAAAGGCTGGGAGCCGGCTGCTGGCCGGCGCTCTCAAGTTTGACCCCCCACCCCGAATCGTAGAGCGGGCACGGAGAAGACCACGATGGGTAAGGCGAAATTCGAGCGGAACAAGCCGCACTGCAATATCGGCACGATCGGCCACGTCGATCATGGCAAGACCACGCTGACCGCAGCAATCACCAAGGTGCTGGCGGAAGCCGGTGGCGCCACGTTCACGGCGTATGACCAGATCGACAAGGCGCCGGAAGAGCGGGCGCGTGGCATCACCATCTCCACCTCGCACGTGGAGTATGAAACCGCGAAGCGCCACTACGCGCATGTCGATTGCCCCGGCCACGCCGACTATGTGAAGAACATGATCACCGGCGCCGCGCAGATGGACGGCGCGATCCTGGTGGTGTCGGCCACCGACGGCCCGATGCCGCAGACCCGCGAGCACATCCTGCTGGCGCGGCAGGTTGGCGTGCCGGCCCTGGTGGTGTTCCTGAACAAGTGCGATATCGCCGACCCGGAATTGCTTGAACTGGTCGAGATGGAGTTGCGTGAACTCCTCACCAGCTACAATTTCCCGGGTGATGACATCCCGATCATCCACGGCTCGGCGACCTGCGCGTTGAACGACACCCAGCCGGAATTGGGCAGAAACGCGATAATCAAGCTGATGGACGCGGTCGATAACTACATTCCGCAGCCGGAGCGTGCGGTCGACAAGCCGTTCCTGATGCCGGTGGAGGACGTGTTCTCGATCTCCGGGCGTGGCACCGTGGTGACCGGCCGTGTCGAGCGTGGCATCGTCAAGGTGGGCGAGGAAGTCGAAATCGTTGGCCTGAAGCCGACGGTGAAGACCATTGTCACCGGCGTCGAGATGTTCCGCAAGCTGCTGGATCAGGGTCAGGCCGGCGACAACATCGGCGCGCTGCTGCGTGGCACCAAGCGTGAGGATGTGGAGCGGGGCCAGGTTCTGGCCAAGCCGGGCAGCATCACGCCGCACACCAAGTTCAAAGCGGAGAGCTACATCCTGACCAAGGAAGAGGGTGGCCGCCACACGCCGTTCTTCACCAATTATCGGCCGCAGTTCTACTTCCGCACCACCGACGTGACCGGCATCGTGCAACTGCCGGAGGGCACCGAGATGGTGATGCCCGGCGATAACGTGTCGATGGATGTCGAGTTGATCGCGCCGATCGCCATGGATGAGGGGCTGCGCTTCGCCATCCGCGAGGGTGGACGGACTGTCGGCGCCGGTGTGGTCGCGAAGATCGTCGCCTGAACTGCTGCTACGCCTGCAACCGATGATGTGGCGTGCGCCCCGGCGGCTGTTACCGCCGGGGCGGCTGCCTGGAAGACCGAGTGATGGATAACCAGAACATCCGCATCCGCCTCAAGGCGTATGATCACCGCGTGCTGGATAACAGCACCAAGGAGATCGTGAATACCGCCAAGCGCACGGGCGCGCAGATCCGCGGGCCGATTCCGCTGCCGACGCATATCGAGCGCTTCACCGTGAACCGCTCGCCGCATGTCGACAAGAAGAGCCGCGAGCAGTTCGAAATCCGCACCCATCGCCGGTTGCTGGATATCGTTGAGCCCACCCCGCAGACCGTCGACGCGCTGATGAAGCTCGATCTTGCGGCTGGCGTGGACGTGGAAATCAAGCTGTAAGGCTTGATTTCCAGCCTTCAACCATTGGCCTAAGGACCCTGGCTAAGGGTCCCTCTGGGGAAAGAATAAGATGCGTACCGGATTGCTGGCGAAAAAGCTGGGGATGACCCGGCTGTTCAAGGATGACGGGACCCACGTTCCCGTCACCGTGTTGCACCTGGACCAGGTGCAGGTGGTGGCCGCGCGTACCCAGGAGACGGACGGCTATACCGCCGTCCAGCTCGGCTGGGGCCGCGCCAAGGTCAAGAACGTGACCGATCCCAACAAGGGCCATTTCGCCAAGGCGAAGGTCGAGCCGAAGCTGAAGCTGGTCGAATTTCGGGTCGGTGCCGATGCGCTGCTAGAGCCTGGCGCGACCCTGTCGCCCGAGCACTTCCTGGTTGGCCAGAAGGTCGATGTCTGCGGCACCAGCAAGGGCAAGGGTTTTGCAGGTGGCATGAAGCGCTGGAACTTCGCCGGCCTCGAGGCCAGCCATGGCGTCTCAGTCAGCCATCGTTCGCTGGGCTCGACCGGCAACCGCCAGGATCCGGGCAAGACCTTCAAGAACAAGAAGATGCCGGGCCATCTCGGGCAGGAGCGGATTACCACGCTCAATCTGGAGGTCGCCTACGTCGATGCTGCCAAGGGCCTGCTGATGATCAAGGGTGCAGTGCCTGGTGCCAAGGGTGGCTATGTGCTGGTGCGTGATGCCATCAAGAAAGCAGCGCCTGCTGATCTGCCGTTCCCGGCGGCACTGCTTGATGCCGCTGCCCCCGCGGATCAGGGTTGAGGGCCACAGAGATGCAAATCGAAATCAAGACCCTCGACAACGGCAGCGCCGGCACCGCCGAACTGCCGGACGAGATCTTCGCCATCGCACCGCGCGCCGATATCATGGCCCGCGTGGTGCACTGGCAGCAGTCCAAGCGCCGCGCCGGCACCCATAAGATCAAGGGCATGGGCGAGGTGCGCGGCACGACGAAGAAGCCATACAAGCAGAAGGGCACCGGCAATGCCCGCCAGGGCAGCCTGCGTGCGCCGCAATATCGCGGTGGTGGTCAGGTGCATGGGCCGGTGGTCCGCAGCCATGAATATGATCTGCCGAAGAAGGTGCGCCGCCTCGGACTGATTTCCGCGCTGTCGCAGAAGCAGGCTGAGGGCAAGCTGGTGGTGCTCGACGCGGCCGCCGGCGCGACCAAGACCAAGGAACTGCAGGCGAAGCTGCGGGTGCTCGGCTGGAACTCGGCGCTGATCGTCGACCATACGGTCGATGCCGGCTTCCTGCTGGCCAGCCGCAACCTGATCGGCATCGATGTGTTGCCGACCGTCGGTGCCAACGTATACGACATCCTGGCCCATGACGTGCTGGCGATTACCACCGCCGGGTTGGCCGGCCTGAAGGAGCGCTTGGCATGAGCGACGCCGCAACCGCCCCGAAAAAGGGCCCCAAGCTGTCGCGCGAGGGCATGTACAACATTATCCGCAGCCCGGTGATCACCGAGAAGGCGACCATGCTTTCCGAGCAGGGCCAGGTGGTGTTCCGGGTTGCCATTGACGCGACCAAGCCCGAGATCAAGACCGCGATCGAAGGCCTGTTTGGCGTGAAGGTGTTGGGCGTCAATACGGTCGTCACCAAGGGCAAGACCAAGCGTTTCAAGGGCCGCCCCGGCGTTCGCTCGGACGTGAAGAAGGCGTATGTCCGTCTCGCGGAGGGGCAGTCGATCGACCTCTCCACGGGCCTGGCGTAAGCAGGGAGAGCCTCGATGGCATTGAAGCATTTTAAGCCGGTTACCCCGAGCACGCGCGGCACGGTCCTGATCGATCGTAGCGAGTTGTGGAAGGGCAAGCCGGTCAAGGGCCTGACCGAGGGCAAGAGCCACTCAGGTGGGCGCAACAACCATGGGCGCACCACGAGCTTTTTTCGCGGCGGGGGACACAAGCAGTCCTATCGCATCGTCGACTTCAAACGTCGCAAGCTCGATGTGGTAGGTGTGGTCGAGCGGCTCGAATATGACCCCAATCGCACTGCTTTCCTGGCACTGGTGAAGTATGCCGATGGTGAGCTCGCCTATATCCTGGCACCGCAGCGTCTCAAGGCTGGCGACCAGGTGGTGGCGGCCGCGCGGGCCGATATCAAGCCGGGCAACGCCATGCCGCTGGCGGCCATTCCGGTCGGCACCATCGTGCACAACATCGAGATGAAGCCGGGCGCTGGCGGCAAGATCGCGCGGGCGGCCGGGCAGTATGCCCAGTTGGTCGGCAAGGACGCCGGCTACGCCCAGGTGAAGCTGATGTCCGGCGAACTTCGTCTGGTGCGCGGCGAGTGCATGGCGACGATCGGTGCAGTGTCCAACCCGGACAACTCGAACCAGAGCATGGGCAAGGCCGGGCGGTCGCGTTGGCTGGGCCGCCGTCCGCACAACCGTGGCGTGGTGATGAACCCGGTCGACCATCCGCACGGCGGCGGTGAGGGGCGCACTTCAGGCGGCCGTCACCCGGTTACTCCGTGGGGCAAGCCGACCAAGGGTTACAAGACGCGCGTCAACAAACGCACGGACCGCCTGATTATCCGCGGTCGCAACAAGGGTAAGGGCTGAGGCCATGGCGCGTTCCATCTGGAAAGGTCCGTTCGTCGACGGATACCTGCTCAACAAGGCGGAAGCGTCGCGCGCGTCGGGCCGCAACGAGATCATCAAGATCTGGTCGCGCCGCTCGACGATCCTGCCGCAATTCGTGGGCCTCACCTTCGGGGTCTATAATGGCCACAAGTTCCTGCCAGTGCAGGTGAACGAGAACATGGTGGGGCATAAGTTCGGCGAATTCTCGCCGACTCGCACCTTCACTGGACACTCGTCGGACAAGAAGGCGAAGCGGGGCTGACATGAGCAAGCCGAAAACCCCTCGCGCGCTGCCCGAGACCGAGGCGCAGGCCGTACTGCGCAACCTCCGGGTTAGCCCGCGCAAGCTGAACCTGGTTGCCGGCTTGATCCGCAACCGCTCGGCTGCCGACGCCGTCGCCACGCTGACTTTCAGCAAGCGCCGCATCGCCCAAGACGTGAAGAAGGTGCTGCAGAGCGCCATCGCCAACGCCGAGAACAACCATCAGCTCGACGTCGACCGGCTGGTTGTCGCCCGCGCTGAGGTCGGCAAGTCGGTGGTCATGCGCCGCTTCCATGCGCGCGGCCGTGGCCGCTCGGCACGGATCGAAAAGTGGTTCAGCCATCTCAAGATCGTCGTTGCCGAGCGGGTCCAGCCCGCCGCCACCGACACGGCGCAGGGGGCCGCATAATATGGGTCACAAGGTCAATCCGATCGGGCTGCGGCTCGGCATCAATCGTACCTGGGATAGCCGCTGGTTCGCCGGGAGCGACTACGCGAAATTGCTGCATGCCGACCTGCTGCTGCGCAACCATCTGCGCCAGAAGCTGTCCGGCGCCGGCGTTTCGCGGGTGGTGATCGAGCGGCCGGCGAAGAAACCGCGGGTGACCATCTATGCCGCGCGTCCCGGCGTGGTGATCGGTAAGAAGGGCCAGGACATCGAGACGCTGCGTAAATCGCTGGCGAAAATGGCCAAGTCCGAGGTGTCGCTGAACATCGTCGAAATCCGCAAGCCGGAAATCGACGCGATGCTGGTGGCCGAGAACATCGCGCAGCAGTTGGAGCGTCGCGTTGCGTTCCGCCGTGCGATGAAGCGGGCGGTCCAGTCAGCCATGCGTCTCGGCGCCCAGGGGATTCGGATCAACTGTGGCGGCCGTCTCGGTGGCGCCGAGATCGCGCGGGTCGAATGGTACCGCGAGGGTCGGGTGCCGCTGCATACGCTGCGTGCGGATATCGATTACGGCGTCGCCACGGCGAAGACGACGTATGGCACATGCGGCGTGAAAGTGTGGATCTTCAAGGGCGAGATTCTCGCTCACGATCCGCTGGCGCAGGACCGTCGGGCCGCCGAACAGGCGCCACAGCGGTAATTGCAGCGGTAAGGATATAGGCAATGCTTTCTCCCAAGCGCACCAAATACCGCAAGGCCCACAAGGGCCGCATCCATGGCCTGGCCAAGGGTGGTACCGCGCTGAATTTCGGCGCCTTCGGTCTGAAGGCCCTGGAGCCCGAGCGGATCACGGCCCGGCAGATCGAGTCGGCGCGTCGCGCCATCACCCGCGCGATGAAGCGCGCCGGGCGGGTGTGGATCCGCATTTTTCCGGATGTGCCGGTCTCGACCAAGCCGGCCGAGGTCCGCATGGGCTCTGGCAAGGGCAGCCCCGAATTCTGGGTCTGCCGCGTGAAGCCGGGTCGCATCATGTTCGAGATCGACGGCGTGGCGCCCGAACTGGCGCAGGAAGCGCTGACCCTGGGTGCCGCCAAACTGCCGATCAAGACCAAGTTCGTCACCCGAATTGGGGACGCCTGAGATGGCCAAAGCAACCAAGCCGACCGATATCCGCACCAAGTCTGACGATCAGCGCTCGACCATGCTGCTCGACCTGCGCAAGGAGCAGTTCAATCTGCGCTTTCAGCGGGCGACCGGCCAGGTCGAGGGTGTTGGCCGGGTGCGTGAAGTGCGCCGCGATATTGCGCGGGTAAAAACCATCACGGCGGAGCAGAAGCGCTCCGCTGTGAAGTCCTGAGAGGAGTAGGGCGATGCCGAGGCGCGTCCTGACCGGGCGAGTGACCAGCGACAAGATGGACAAGACCGTGACGGTCCTGGTCAATCGTCGCGTCATGCACCCGCTGTACAAGAAGTTCATTCGCCGTTCGAAGAACTATGCGGCGCACGACGAGGCGAATCTGTGCCAGATCGGCGATGCGGTGCGCATCGAGGAATGCCGGCCGATCAGCAAGCGCAAGACCTGGCAGGTGATCGAGCGCAACGGCCAGTCGTTGCTGAAGCAACCGACCGACGCCGCTGCTGCCGTTCCCGCTCAGGCCTGAGGAGAGAATAGATGATCTCCGTCGAGAGCAATCTGGAAGTCGCCGACAACTCGGGCGCCAAGCGCGTGCAGTGCATCAAGGTGCTGGGCGGGTCCAAGCGCAAGACCGCCTCGGTGGGCGATATCATCGTGGTTTCCGTGAAGGACGCGATCCCCCGTGGCAAGGTCAAGAAGGGTGACGTGCATCAGGCCGTCATCGTGCGCACCAGCTTCGCCGTGCGTCGGGCCGATGGCAGCGCGATCCGGTTCGACCGCAATGCCGCCGTGCTGATCAACAAGCAGCAGGAGCCGATCGGCACCCGCATCTTTGGCCCGGTGGTTCGCGAACTCCGCGCCAGGAAGTTCATGAAGATCATCTCTCTCGCGCCGGAGGTGCTGTGATGGCCGCGCGCATTCGCAAGGGTGACTCCGTACTGGTGATCAGTGGCGCAGACCGCGGCAAGCGCGGCGAAGTGCTGCGGGTGCTGCCGAAGGCGGAACGCGCCGTGGTTCAGGGCGTGAATGTCGCCAAGAAGCACACCAAGCCGCGCGGCATGGGCCAGCCTGGCGGGATCGTCGAGGTGGAGGCGACCATCCATCTGTCGAATCTCAAGTTGGTGGACCCCAAGACCGATGCCCCGACCAAGGTGGCATTCCGGGTGTTGGAAGACGGCCGCAAAGTCCGCGTTGCCAAGGTCAACGGCAACGTGATCGAGAGCTGAGGAGGCCATTATGAGCGGCACGAAGAAAGCCCCAGCCAAAGGCGGCAAGCCGGCGGTCGGCAAGGGTGGTGGCACCGGCGGCCCTGGCGCGGCGGTTGTCCCGTCGCGCGGTCGCGGCGAGGTCAGCTACAAGCCCGAGGCCGAGTCCAAAGCCGGAACCGGCGCGGTTCCGCGTATGCAGCAGCGCTACATGGATAGCATCCGCAAGGCGCTGCAGGAGGAGTTCGGCTATACCAACCCGATGCAGGTGCCGAAGCTGGAGAAGATCGTCATCAATATGGGCGTCGGCGAAGCCGCCGGCGATCAGAAGGTGCTCGATGCCGCGGTCAGCGAACTGGCGTTGATCAGCGGTCAGCGCCCGATCAAGACCGTCGCCAAGAAGGCGATCGCCGGTTTCAAGATCCGCAAGGGGCTGCCGATCGGCTGCAAGGTCACGCTGCGCAAGACACGGATGTACGAATTCCTCGATCGCCTGGTGACCATCGCGATGCCGCGCGTGCGTGACTTCCGCGGCATCACTGGCAAGGGCTTCGATGGCCGTGGCAACTTCGCCATGGGCATGAAAGAGCAGATCGTGTTCCCGGAGATCGTCTACGACCGGGTCGACAAGATCCGCGGCATGGACATCGTCTTCGTCACCACGGCACGCAACGACGCCGAGGCGAAGGCGCTGCTGAAGCAGTTCGATATCCCGTTCGCCGCCTAGCGCGAACGGATTTCAGGCTTAACGACTATCGGTTTGGAAAACCGTCGGCCACGGCCGACAGGTTCCGGAGGATGAGACAGGATGGCGAAGACGTCTGCAGTGAATCGCAACGCCAAGCGGGAACGGATGGCGGCGCGCGACAAGGGCAAGCGCGCGACCCTCAAGGCGATCGTGATGGACCGCACGCTGGCGGTCGAGGATCGGTTCGATGCGTCGATGAAGCTGGCGCAACTGCCGCGCAACGGCGCCGCGATCCGTGTGCGGCTGCGCTGCGAGGTCAGCGGCCGCGCGCGCGCGAATTATCGCAAGTTCAAGCTTAGCCGCATCGCGCTGCGCGACCTGGCCAGCGCCGGACAGATTCCCGGCATGGTCAAGGCGAGCTGGTAAGAGGTACGGCACATGTCACTCTCCGATCCCGTGGGCGATATGCTCACCCGCATCCGCAATGCCCAGCGTTCGCGCCACGCGGTGTGCGTCTCGCCGGCCTCCCGGCTGCGCGCCAACCTGCTGGACGCGCTGAAGCGTGAAGGCTTCATTCGCGGCTTTTCCGCCGAGGAAGTGCGGCCCGGCATCTCGCAGCTGCGCATAGAGCTGAAATACAACGAAGGCGAGCCGGTGATCAAAGAGATCACCCGCGTCTCCAAGCCTGGCCGACGCGTCTATTCCAAGATCAAGGAGTTGCCGCGGGTCTATGCCGGCCTGGGCATTTCCATTCTGTCGACCCCCCGCGGGGTGTTGAGCGACGCCGAGGCTCGCGCTGCCAATGTTGGCGGCGAAGTCCTCTGCCGCGTGTTCTGAGGAGGAACCGGCAATGTCGCGTGTAGGCAAATACCCGGTCGAGATCCCGGCCGGCGTGCAGGTTGCGGTGATCGGCCGCACCCTGACCGCCAAGGGGAAGCTCGGCGAACTGTCGCTCGATCTCACCGAGCATGTCGAGACCACGGTCGAAGGCAGCAAGGTCACGGTCGTTCCCCGGGACAAGACCGCACCGTCGCGGATGATGTGGGGCACCACGCGCGCCAACGTCGCCAACATGGTCGTCGGCGTGTCCACTGGTTACAGCAAGACGCTGGAGATCACCGGCACCGGCTATCGCGCCGCGGTCAACGGCTCCAACCTGGTGATCAACCTGGGGTTTTCCCACGATGTGATCTTCGCGATCCCGAAGGGCATTACGGTTGTGTGCGAAAAGCCGACCACCATCAAGATCGCCGGCGTTGACAAGCGGCTGGTCGGCCAGGTTTGCGCCGAGATCCGTGCCTGGCGTCCGCCCGAGCCGTATAAGGGCAAGGGCGTGAAGTTCGAGGGCGAGGCGATCCGCCGCAAGGAAGGCAAGAAGAAGTAAGATGAGCGAGAACAAGGATCTGCAGCAGCGTCGGCGGACCCGCCTGCGCTTCCAGCTGCGCCGCAAGTCAGGCGGCCGCGCGCGTCTGTCGGTGTTCCGCTCGGGCAAGAACATCTACGCCCAGGTGATCGACGACGTGGCGGGCAAGACCGTGGCCGCCGCGTCCAGCCTGGACCGCGATCTGCGCGCCACGCTCAAGACCGGGGCGGACAAGGATGCCGCCGCCGCGGTCGGCAAGCTGGTGGCGGAACGGGCGTTAGCGGCCGGCATCACCGATGTGGTGTTCGATCGCGGCTCCTACCTGTATCACGGCCGCGTCAAGGCGCTGGCGGAGGCTGCCCGCGAGGGCGGTCTGGCCTTCTAAGGGGAATGCAGCATGGCACGTGAACCCAGGGACGGCCGCAGCGGCGGCGGACGCGAGCGCGACCGCGACGGCGGCGACGACCTGATCGACAAATTGGTCACCATCAACCGCGTGGCCAAGGTGGTGAAGGGCGGCCGTCGGTTCGCCTTCGCCGCATTGGTGGTGGTTGGCGACCAGAAAGGCCGCGTCGGTTACGGCGCCGGCAAGGCGCGTGAGGTGCCGGAGGCCATCCGCAAGGCCACCGATCGCGCCAAGCGCACCATGATCCGGGTACCGATGAAGGAAGGCCGCACGTTGCACCACGACAGCAACGGGCACTTTGGTGCCGGCAAGGTGGTGCTGCGCAGCGCCTCGGCCGGCACCGGCATCATCGCCGGCGGCCCGATGCGCGCGGTGTTCGAGAGCCTGGGGATCGGTGACGTCGTGGCCAAGAGCTTCGGCAGCCGCAACCCGCATAACATGGTCAAGGCCACGTTCGACGCCCTGCAGCGTTGCGCCAGCCCCCGCTCGGTGGCGGCGCGCCGCGGCAAAAAGGTCTCCGACCTGCTGGGCAAGCGCGATGCGCCGCAGGAGACTGCTGATGCCTGACAAGAAGATGGTCCGCGTGATCCAGGTCAACTCCGGCCTGGGCCGCAAGCCCGGCCAGCAGGCGACGCTGGTTGGCCTCGGGCTGAACAAGATCCGCAGCAGCCGCGAACTGGAGGATACCCCCTCGGTGCGCGGGATGATCCGCAAGGTTGCCCATCTGATCAAGGTGGAGGAGTTGTCCTGACCGGCAACGGTGAGGACGGAAGGGAATTTCGATGAACCTGAACGAACTGCGCGACAATCCCGGCTCGCGCCTGAAGTCCAAGCGTCTTGGCCGCGGCATCGGTTCCGGCAAGGGCAAGACCTCGGGCAAGGGCGTCAAGGGCCAGAAGGCGCGTGAAGGCGTGTCGCTGAACGGCTTCGAAGGCGGTCAGCTGCCGATCTACCGCCGGCTGCCGAAGCGGGGATTCAAGAACATCTTCCGCAAGGTGTACGCGCCGGTGAACCTGTCGGCGCTATCCAAGGCGATCGAGGCCGGCCGCATCAACGCCGCCGAACCGATCACCGAGGCGGTGCTGACCGGCGCCGGGCTGGTACGCGGCGGCAAGGTGGATGGCGTGCGCCTGCTGGGCAATGGTGACATCAGCGTGGCCGTCACCATCACCGTCTCGGGCGCTTCGGTGTCCGCGATTGCGGCGGTGGAGACGGCGGGCGGCAGCGTCACCACCACGGTTGCGCCGAAGGTTGCGAAGGAAGCATAGGCAGCCGGAGCGCTTCCTTCCTTCCTCCCAACCGGCTAAGAGAGCACGGCGCCGCGGCACCCCCGCCGGCGCCGCGCGCAATTTGGGAATACGCATATGGCGTCGGCGGCCGAACAGCTCGCTTCCAGCATGAATCTCGGTGTGCTTTCCAAGGCCACCGAACTGAAGAAGCGCATCTGGTTCACTTTGGGAGCGCTGCTGGTCTACCGCATCGGCACCTATATCCCGGTGCCTGGTGTGGATGCCCATGTGATGGGCGAGATGATGGCGCAGCACAGCGGCGGCATCCTAGGGATGTTCGACATGTTCAGCGGCGGCGCGCTCGGCCGTATGACGGTGTTCGCGCTGAACATCATGCCCTACATCAGCGCCAGCATCATCATCCAGCTGATGACCGCTGCGGTGCCGACGTTGGAAGCGCTGAAGAAAGAGGGTGAGAGCGGCCGCAAGAAGCTCAACCAGTACACCCGCTATCTCACGGTGCTGATCGCCTTGGTGCAGTCCTACGGCATTGCCATCGGGCTGGAGGGGATGCGCGGCAGCTCCGGCCCGGCAGTGATCGATCCCGGCGGCTTCTTCCTGCTGTCCAGCGTCGTCACCCTGGTCGGCGGCACCATGTTCCTGATGTGGATCGGCGAGCAGATCACCGCGCGCGGCATCGGCAACGGCACCAGCCTGATCATCATGGCCGGCATCGTCGCCAACCTGCCGAGCGCATTGGCGACGCTGCTGGAACTGGGCCGCACCGGCGCGCTGAGCCCGGTGTTCATCGTGGTTTTTCTGGTGCTCGCGGTGGCAGTGGTCGCCTTCATCGTGTTCATGGAGCGCGCGCAGCGCCGGGTCGTCATCCAGTATCCGAAGCGCCAGGTCGGCCAGCGCATGTTCGGCGGCGACTCGACGCATATGCCGCTCAAGGTCAACACCTCCGGCGTGATCCCGCCGATTTTCGCCAGCTCCATCCTGCTGGTGCCGGCGACCATCGTCGGCTTCTCCGGCAACTCGGGCGAACCGGGTATCATGCAGACGATCGGCAACCTGCTGTCGCACGGCGCGCCGCTCTATCTGATCTCCTACGCCGCGATGATCATCTTCTTCTGCTACTTCTACACTGCGGTGGTGTTCAACCCGGAGGAGACGGCGGATAACCTGAAGAAATACGGCGGCTTCATCCCCGGTATTCGCCCGGGCAGGGCCACCGCGGATTATTTCGACCATATCCTCACCCGCATCACCACGGTCGGCGCGCTCTACGTGGCGGCGGTCTGTCTGCTGCCCGAGATCCTCATCAGCAAATACGGCGTGCCCTTCTACTTTGGCGGCACCAGCCTGATGATTATCGTTTCCGTAACCATGGACACGGTCACCCAAATCCAGTCTCATCTGCTCGCGCATCAATACGAAGGCCTGATCAAGAAGGCGCGGGTGAAGGGGCGAGGGCGTTGAATCTGATTTTGCTGGGGCCGCCGGGGGCGGGCAAGGGAACACAGGCGAAGCGGCTGCAAGAGCGCTACGGTGTCGTGCAGATCTCCACCGGCGACATGCTGCGCGCCGAGGTTGCCGCCGGCAGTGAGGTCGGGTTGCAGGCCAGGGCGGTGATGCAGGCCGGCCAACTGGTTTCCGACGACATCCTGATCCGCATGCTGGCCAGTCGCATCGCGCGCCCGGATTGCGCCCGTGGCTTCATCCTCGACGGCTTCCCGCGCACCGTGCCCCAGGCCGTAGCGCTCGACAGCATGCTGGCGGGCAAGGGGCTGGCACTCGACGCGGTGATCGAACTGAAGGTCGATGACGAGGCCCTGGTGGAGCGTATCGCAGGCCGCTACAGCTGCGCCAGGTGCGGCGCCGGCTACCATGATAGCTTCCAGCGGCCGAAAATCGCCGGCGTCTGCGATGCCTGTGGCAGCACCGAGTTCGTCCGCCGCGCCGACGACAATCGCGAGACCGTCGCCGCCCGCCTTGCCGCCTATCACAGCCAGACGGCGCCAATCCTGCCGCACTACGCGGCGCTCGGCCGGTTGCATCGGGTCGATGGCATGGCGGAGATCGATACCGTCACCGCCGCGCTGATCGCCCTGCTGGACCACTTGCGGGGCAGCTCTGCGTGAACAAATCCTTTGGATCACGCAAACGTGATCGGCGTGCGTTGACTCATCAGGAGGCGTAGCTATAGTGCGCGCCCTTGGCAGCACCCGGCACCCGGGCGCTGTGTTGTGTATTACCCATGGCCTCGTGGTGCCGGGCCGGGCGCATAGCCCGGGCGGCGCAAGCGGGGGCGGATCAGACAGCCGGGGTGCTCAATGCCCGGCTCGCCGGGAGTGATCCCGGTGTTGAAGGAGTGACAAAGCGTGGCGCGTATTGCCGGCGTGAATATCCCGACCAACAAGCGGGTCACCATCAGCCTTCGCTACATTTTTGGCATCGGCCCGGCGAAGGCGCAGGACATCTGCACCAAGCTGTCGATCCCGGATGAGCGTCGGGTCAACCAGCTCTCCGACGAGGAGGTGCTGCGGATCCGCGAACTGATCGATCGCGAATACCGCGTCGAGGGCGATCTGCGTCGCGAGACGGCGATGAACATCAAGCGCCTGATGGACCTCGGCTGCTACCGCGGTCTGCGCCATCGCCGTGGCCTGCCGGTGCGCGGCCAGCGCACCCACACCAATGCACGCACCCGCAAGGGCAAGGCAGTGGCGATCGCCGGCAAGAAGAAGGTGACGAAGTAGGGCCTTGCCCTGCCTCGCCTTTCGCCGTTCGGCAGACTGAATTCGGCTGCGGCGTTGCCGGACACCCCGGCACGCCGCTTCCCCTTGTTGGATAGGACGATTGTACATGGCCAAGCCAGCCGCGCGCCCGCGTCGCAAAGAGCGCAAGAACATCACGTCCGGCGTGGCCCACGTCGCCGCGACGTTCAACAACACCATGATCACCATCACCGACGCGCAGGGCAACACCATTGCCTGGTCCTCGGCCGGGGCGCAGGGCTTCAAGGGCAGCCGTAAATCCACGCCCTATGCCGCCCAGGTTGCCGCCGAGGACGCCGGCAAGAAGGCCCGCGAGCACGGCATGGAAACGCTGGAGATCGAGGTATCGGGCCCCGGTTCGGGCCGTGAGAGCGCGCTGCGCGCGCTGCAGACGGTGGGTTTCAGCATCACCACCATCCGCGACATGACTCCGGTGCCGCATAATGGCTGCCGCCCGCGCAAGCGCCGTCGCGTCTGAATTCGCCTGACCGCGCCCACCCGGCATGCTCCATGTGTGCCGGGTGACGGCATGATTTGCGGCCTCCCCATCCAGCCTGGCCGCCCATTCGGCCAACGCCGCGAGGTATCCTTCGAATGAGACTCAGCTCGGTCCTGCAGAAGAACTGGCAGTCCCTGATCAAGCCGGAAAAGCTTGATCTTGAACCCGGCTCCGATCCGTCGCGCACCGCTACCGTGATCGCCGAACCGCTGGAGCGCGGCTTCGGCATGACCCTCGGCAACGCGATCCGCCGCATCCTGCTGTCGTCGCTGCAAGGTGCCGCGGTCACCGCGGTGCAGATCGACGGCGTGCTGCATGAGTTCAGCTCGATCCCCGGCGTCCGTGAGGACGTGACCGACATCGTGCTGAATATCAAGCAGCTGGCGCTGCGCATGCACGGCGACGGGCCGAAGCGGATGACCTTGACCGCCACCGGCCCCGGCGAAGTGAAGGCCGGCCAGATCCAGGCCGGCCACGATATCGACGTGATGAACCCCGAACTGGTGATCTGCACGCTCGACGACGGCATCAAGCTCGGCATGGAATTCACCGTCCAGATGGGCAAGGGGTACGTCGCCGCCGCCGCCAACCGGCCGGAAGACGCGCCGATCGGCCTGATCCCGGTCGACAGCATCTTCTCCCCGGTCCGCCGGGTGTCGTACAAGGTGGAGCCGACCCGGGTCGGTCAGGTCACCGACTTCGACAAGCTGCTGCTGCAGGTCGAGACCAACGGCGCCGTGACTCCCGAGGACTCGGTGGCGCTCGCCGCGCGCATCCTGCAGGACCAGTTGCAGCTGTTCATCAACTTCGACGAGCCGCAGGCCGCCCGTACGGAAGAGCCGCAGGACGACCTGCCGTTCAATCGCAACCTGCTGCGCAAGGTCGACGAGCTGGAATTGTCGGTTCGTAGTGCTAACTGCCTGAAGAACGACAACATCGTCTATATCGGCGATCTGGTGCAGAAATCCGAGCAGGAGATGCTGCGCACACCGAATTTCGGCCGCAAGTCGCTCAACGAGATCAAGGAGGTGCTGTCCTCCATGGGCCTGTCGCTGGGCATGACCGTCACCGGCTGGCCGCCTGAGAATGTCGAAGATCTGGCCAAGCGGCTCGAAGAGCCGTTCTGAGCCCCGTTTGAAGTAGGAGCGAATACCAATGCGTCACGGGGTTGCCGGCCGGAAGCTCGGCGTTACCACCTCTCACCGCTTCGCCATGTTCCGCAACCTGGCGCATGCGTTGATCAAGCACGAGCAGATCACCACCACGCTGCCCAAGGCGAAGGAGCTTCGTCCGGTCGCTGAGAAGCTGATCACGCTGGGCAAGCGCGGCGGCCTGCACGCCCGCCGCCAGGCCTATGCCCAGCTTCGTGACGACGTGATCGTCGCCAAGCTGTTCGACACCCTGGCCGACCGCTACAAGGGTCGCGCCGGCGGCTATTGCCGGGTGTTGAAGGCCGGCATCCGCTACGGCGACGCCGCCGACATGGCGGTCATCGAACTGGTCGACCGCGATCCTGCCGCAAAGGGCCAGGACAGCGGCCCGAAGCAGGAAATCGCCGAAGACTCCGAGGGCGAATAACCCTGCCTTCTTGGTAGCGTGCAGGAAACCGGCCTGAGGGCCGGTTTTTTGTTGGGAGGTCCAGGGGGTCGGCCACTGGCGGCGTGTGGGGCAGTGCCCCACTCTTTCTGTTATATCGTCCCTCGCCTCCACGAGGCCCCATGTGTCTCCCACCGATGACCTTCTCTCCGGCGTAGAGCCGCCGCCACCGGTCGCCAGCCAGCCGCTGGCTGATCGCCTGCGCCCGAAGACGCTCGCTGATGTCGTCGGCCAGGACCATCTGCTCGGCCCCACCGGCACGCTCACCCGCATGCTGGAGCGTGGGTCGCTCGCCTCGCTGATCCTGTGGGGCCCGCCTGGCGTCGGCAAGACCACCATCGCCCGTCTGCTCGCCGAGCGCGCCGATCTCCGCTTCGTGCAGCTTTCCGCGGTATTCTCCGGCGTCGCCGACCTCAAGCGTGCCTTCGACACCGCCCGCGCCCGCCCCAGCGGCCGCGCGACGCTGCTGTTCGTCGATGAGATCCACCGCTTCAACCGTGCCCAGCAGGACGGCTTTCTGCCGGTGGTCGAGGACGGCACCATCACCCTGATCGGCGCCACCACCGAGAACCCATCCTTCGCGCTCAACGGCGCGCTGCTGTCGCGCTGTCAGGTGCTGGTGCTGCGCCGCCTGGATGATGACGGTCTGGAGCAACTGCTCGCCCGCGCCGAAGCTGCCGCGCCGCTGCCGCTTACCGCGGAGTCCCGCGCCACGCTGCGCGCCATGGCCGACGGCGATGGCCGCTACCTGCTCAATCTCGCCGAGCAGCTTCAGGCGCTGCCGCCCGAGACCCTGCCGCTCGATGTCCCGGCATTATCGGAGCTGCTCGCCAAGCGCGCCGCGCTCTACGACAAGGACCGCGAGGAGCACTACAACCTCATTTCCGCGCTGCATAAATCGATGCGCGGCTCCGATGCCGATGCCGCCCTCTACTGGCTCGCCCGCATGCTGGCCGGCGGCGAGGACCCGCGCTACATCGCCCGCCGCCTGGTCCGCTTCGCCAGCGAGGATATCGGCATGGCCGACCCGCAGGCGCTGCCCCACACCCTCGCCGCCTGGGAGGCCTATGAGCGTCTCGGCTCGCCGGAAGGCGACCTGATGATCGCCCAATCCGTCGTCTACCTGGCCACCGCGCCGAAATCGAACGCCCTCTACGCCGCCATCGGCGCCGCCCGCCGCGCCGCCACCGCCACCGGCAGCCTGATGCCGCCGCCGCATATCCTCAACGCGCCGACCAAGCTGATGAAACAGCTCGGCTACGGCGCCGGCTACGCCTATGACCACGACGCCGAGGACGGCTTCTCCGGCCAGAACTACTTCCCCGAATCCATGCCCCGCGAGCAGTTCTACCGCCCGAAAGACCGCGGATTCGAACGCGAAATCGCCAAACGCCTGGCCTACTGGGCCAATCTCCGCAAAGAGCGCAGCCCATGACCGTCACCACCCGCGAAGTCACCGAGGACGAGGCCGATATCCGGCTGGACCGCTGGTTCCGCCGCCATTTTCCGGCACTCACCCAGGGCGCCATCCAGAAATTCTGCCGCACCGGCCAGGTCCGCATCGACGGCCATCGCGCCGATGCCGCCACCCGCCTCGCCCCCGGCCAGACCATCCGTGTCCCGCCCATCCCGGCCCTGCCCACCGCCCCACGGCCGGCCCAGGTGCTGGACCCCAAGCTGGCCGCCGAAATGCGCGCCATGGTGCTCTACGCCGACCACCACCTGATCGTCATCAACAAGCCGCAGGGCCTGCCGACCCAGGGCGGCCCCGGCATCAGCAAGCACGTCGACATGATGCTCGCCGCCTTCAAGGACGGCGACGCGCCCAAGCCCCGCCTGGTCCACCGCCTGGACCGCGAGACCTCCGGCGTGCTCGTCGTTGCCCGCACCCCCGGCGCCGCCGCCAAAATCGCCGCCGCCTTCCGCACCCGAGAGGTGCACAAAACCTACTGGGCCATCGTCTGCGGCCGCCCGGTGCCGGTGGAAGGTCGCATCGACGTCGAACTCGCCCGCGTCGACGGCTTCAAGGGCGAACGCGCCGCCGTCGCCGGTGCCTATGACACCGACACCGCCCGCGCCATCACCGACTACCGCACGCTGGACCACGCCGGCCGCAAGCTCGCCTGGCTGGAACTCTCGCCGCTGACCGGCCGCACCCACCAACTCCGAGTCTCCTGCGCCGCGCTCGGTGCCCCGATCCTCGGCGACCTGCCCTACGGCGAGGAACGCCCGCATGAAGAGCGCCGCAACACAGCCCTCTACGAGGGCCTCGGCGAAACCCTCCATCTGCACGCCCGCCGCATCGAACTCCCCCACCCGGCCGGCGGCTGGCTCACCGTGGAGGCTGACCTGCCGGCACATATGGCCGATACCTTCGCCACGCTTGGGTTCACCGCTGCGGCGGCGCAGGGGCCGATCAGGAAGTAGGCCAGCGGTTCTTTTTTGAAAAAAAGAACCAAAAAACTTCATCCACTGGCTCCGGAAACCTGTTTTCCGCCGGGGTCTCAACGTCGGGCCGCGAGGCTGCTAGAGTCCGGTGCCGCATCAGAAGGCCGCGCCGGTGACCCCCGACCCCATCGCCTATTCGCCGATCCGCCATCGCCCGCGGCTTTCCTGGCCAAACGGCGCGCGGGTGGCGCTCTGGCTCTGCCCGAACATCGAGCACTACGAATTCCTGCCGAAATTCCAGCGCCGCCGCGAGCCCTGGCCGCGCAGCCCGGCGCCGGACGTGCTCGGCTACTCGCTGCGCGACTACGGCAACCGCGTCGGCCTGTGGCGCCTGTTCGACGCCACCGACGCGCTCGGCCTGCGCTGCACCGTCAGCCTGTCGATGGCCGTGCTGCAGCACTACCCGCAGATCCTGGAGGCGATGGAGAAGCGCGGCTGGGAATACATGTCGCACGGCATCTACAATACCCGCTACCACTGGGATTTCTCCGAGGCTGAGGAACGCGCGGCGATGCTGGAAAGCCGCGACATCCACCGCCGCCTGACCGGGCGCGAACAGCGCGGCTGGTTCAGCCCGGCGATCACCAACACGCTGAACACCTTCGACCTCGCCGCCGAAACCGGCTTCGACTATTGCTGCGACCTGTATCACGACGACCAGCCATTCCCGGTGCGCACCCGAACCGGCGACCTGATCACCGTGCCGTACACCGTCGACCTCAACGACGTGATCATCTCCCGCCGCGGCGAGGAGATCGACGCCTTCGCCCAGCAGATCCGCGACCATTTCGACACCGTCTACGCCGAGGGCGCCGAGCAGGGCCGGGTGATGTGCATCGCCGTGCACCCGTTCTGGGTCGGCCAGCCGCATCGCATCCGCGGCTTCCAGCGGGTGATGGAGTATATCCTGTCGCATCCCGGCGTCTGGTGTGCCACCGCCGCCGAAATCGCCGACCATTATCGCGCCCACGCACTGCCCGCCGTCCGGGCGCATCTGGCGGCGCGGGAGACCATCTATGGATGACACCCCGCGCACACCGCCCCCCGCCGCCATCCCGCCGGTCGGCGAGGCGCGACCGCCCGGCATGGACCACAGCCTCTACCCGTATCGCGCCGCGCCGGACGCCCCCCGCATCGCCTGGCCCGGCGGCGCGCGCATCGCCTTCACCGTGACCCTGATGCTGGAGGCGCGGCACACCGTGCCGCCGGAAGGTGCCAACCGCGACCCGCGCATCGTCTCGCCGCTGGGCAATTTCAGCCCAGACTGGCTCACTTGGTCGCAGCACGAATACGGCAACCGGGTCGGCATCTTCCGCGTGCTGGACGTGCTGGACCGCTTCGGCGTGGTGCCCAACGTGGCGCTGGGCGCTGCCGCGGCCGCCCGCTACCCGGAACTGCTGGATGAATGCGCCCGGCGCGGCGCCGGCTTCCTCGCCCACGGCACCTGGGCCACCGAGCGCATCACCAGCCGCATGAGCCTGGCCGAGGAGCGCGCCCATATCGCCGAGAGCCGCGACGCCCTCACACGCGCCACCGGCCGCGCGCCGCAAGGCTGGTGCGGCCAGGACTATAACGAAAGCCCCGGCACCCCGGCGCTGCTGGCCGAGGCCGGCTTCCGCTACACCACCGACTGGAGCAACGACGACCGCCCCTATCTGCTCAACAGCACCCTGCTCAGCTTGCCCGCGCATTCCGAATGGAACGACCTGGAGTGCATGTGGCTACGTCGGATCAGCCCGCGTGCCTGGGCTGATGGCATCGCCGAGGGCTTCACGGTGCTGCACGGTGAGGGCGGCGCGGTATTCCATCTGGTGCTGCACCCGTGGATCACCGGCCAGGCGCACCGCATCCGTTATCTGTCCGACGCGCTGTCCAGGGTGGCCGGGATAGGCGGGGTATGGCGTGCCAGCCTCGACGACATCGCGGCAGCAGCAATTGAATGAGGTCCAGGGGCTCGGCCCCTGGCGGGGTCTGGGGCAGCGCCCCAGCCTTGCTACAGTACCTCGCGCTCCTCGCCGAACTCCACGTCGCGGTGGACATGCACCGACATCAACACCCCGAACCCGATCATCACCGTGATCATCGCCGAACCGCCGTGTGAGACCAGCGGCAGCGGCACGCCGCCGACCGGGATCGCCCCCATCACCATGGCGATGTTGACGAACACATACATGAAGAAATTCATGCTGATGCCGAGCGCCACCAGCCGTCCGAACTGATGTCGACATCGCAGCGAGATCGCCATGCCGCCGAGCACGATCAGCCCCAGCAGCCCCATCAGCGCCAGGCTGCCGACCAGCCCGAACTCTTCGGCCCAGACGGTGAAGATGAAATCGGTCTGCTTCTCCGGCAGGAAGTTCAGGTGCGACTGGGTGCCCTTCAGGAAGCCCTTGCCCCACACCCCGCCGGAGCCAAGCGCGATCTTGGACTGGATAATATTGTAGCCGGCGCCCAGCGGGTCGCTCTCCGGGTTCAGGAAGGTGTCGATTCGGGCGCGTTGGTAGTCGTGCAGATGATGGTAGGCCACCGGCACGGCGATCACGATCAGCCCGGCCAGCAGCGCCATCTTCCACCAGCGCAGCCCGGCGCCGATGAAGATGGTGGCGCCGACTACCGCAGTGATCACCGCGGTGCCGAGATTGGGCTGCTTGATGATCAGCCCCACCGGCAGCAGCACCGCCAGCGCCGGCGGGATCAGGAACAGCGGATTGCCGATCTTCTCCCACGAGGCGCGATGGAACCAGTGGGCCAGCGCCAGGATCAGGCAGAGCTTCATCAGCTCGCTGGGCTGCCACTGCATGCCGCCCAGCTCGATCCAGCGTTGCGCCCCCTTGCCGACATGGCCCATGCGCAGCACCAGCACCAGCAGCGCCACGCCGACCACGTAAGACGGCCAGGCGAGGCGGGCGACCCAGCGGATGTCGATCAGCGCGATCGCCACCATCAACCCGACGCCAAACGCGAAGCGCAGCGTCTGCTTGGCGGCGTACGGCTCGGGCGAACCGCCGGCGGCGGAATACAGCGCGGCGTAGCCGACCCCGGCCAGCGCGCACAGCAGCAGCACGTAGAGCCAGCTGATCCGCAGCAGCTTGGCGGTGATATCGAACGAGGTATCGGCGCGGATCAGCCGCCGTTCCAGCAGGCTCATGTCGCACTCCGCTGCGGCGCCGCGACGGTCTGCGCCTGGCGCGCCGCCGGGTCGCGGTTGAGCACGTCGGTCATGATCGCGCGGGCGATCGGGGCGGCGGTATCGGCGCCGGCATTGCCGTGCTCCACCACCAGCCCCAGCGCGTAACGCGGGGCGTCGAACGGCGCGTAGCAGACGAACAGCGCATGCGGGCGGAATTCCCACGGCAGATTGTCGGATTTGTAGCCGCGCTCGCGCTGCTCCCGGCTGACATTGCGCACCTGCACGCTGCCGGTCTTGCCGGCCATCTGCACGCCGGGGATCGCCAGCCTGGCCAGTGGGGCCGTGCCATGCGGGGCGTTGACCACCTGCCACATGCCGTCGCGCGCCACCTGCATCATCCGCTCGGGGATGCCCATGCTGGGCCAGTCCTCGGGTTTCGCGCCGGGTTGCAGAGTGGCGCCGATGCCGCGGGTGAGATGCGGTTGCACCGCCCGGCCGGAGGCGATGCGGGCGACCATGGTGGCCAGCGACAGCGGCGTCAGCTGGGTATAGCCCTGGCCGATGCCGGCCACGATGGTATCGCCGATATTCCAGGCATGGCCTTGCCGCTGCCGCCATTCGCGGGTCGGCACCATGCCGGTGCGGGTGCCCGGCAGCTCGATGTCCAGCTTGACGCCGAGCCCGAAACGGTTGGCCATCGCGGCGATCTTGTCCATGCCGGTGCGCCGCGCGGTTTCGTAGAAATAGACGTCGCAGCTGTTCTTCAGCCCGCCGCGCATGTCCAGGTGGCCGTGGCCGCCGCGCTTCCAGCAATGGAAGCGGCGATCGCCGAAATCCAGGTAGCCGGGACAGAAGATCGTCTCGGCGGGCGAGACGGCTTTCGCCTCCAGCGCCGAAATCGCCACCACCATCTTGAAGGTCGAGCCCGGCGAGTAGAGTCCGGCCACCGCCTTGTTGATCAGCGGCGCCTTGCGGTTGGAGGTCCAGGCGATCCACTGCGCCTGCGAGACGCCGGAATTGAACAGCGACGGGTCGAACGACGGGTTGGTGGACATCGCCAGCACCTCGCCGTTGCGGCAATCCATCACCACGGCACTGGCGCTCTCATCGCCGAGATGGCCCAGCACCTGGCTCTGCAGGTCGGCATCGATGGTGAGTTCGACGTCCTGCCCGGGCGTGCCCTCCTGCCGGTCGATCTCGCGGATCACCCGGCCGACCGCGTTGACTTCCAGCTGTACGGCGCCGGCGCGGCCGCGCAACCGGCTTTCGTCGACCCTCTCCATGCCGGCGCGGCCGACGCGGATGCCGGGCAGCGCCAGCAGCGGGTCGTCGGCGACGTCCTTTTCGTTCGGCGGCGCGACATAGCCGACCACATGCGCCAGCGTCGGGCCGAACGGGTAGACGCGGGTGGTGCCGACATCGACCAGCACGCCCGGCAGGTCCGGCGCGTTGACCTCGATGCGGGCCATATCCTCCCAGGTGAGAAATTCGCGCAGGGTCACCGGGATGAAACGCCGGTGGCGCCTGATCTCGCGCTCGATCCGCGCCCGCTCATGGTCGGGCAGCGGGATGATGCGGGAAAAATTATCCAGCGTGGTGCCGAGATCGTCGGTCTGCTCGGCGATCAGCAGCGCGCGCCAGTTGAGCCGGTTGCCGGCGACGACGATGCCCGAGCGGTCCAGCAGGCGGCCGCGCGGCGGTGCGATCAGCCGGGTGCTGACGCGGTTGGTCTCGGCCAGCGTCGAATAGCGCTGCCCCTCGACCACCTGCACCTGGTACAGCCGGGCCGCCAGCGCGCCGAGGGCGGCAAGCTGCACGCCGCCGATCGCCAGGGCGCGGCGGGTGAAGATGAAACGGTCGCGGCCCTCGCGCCTAGGCATGGTCCGGCTCGGCCAGGGTCTGGTGGGCGCGGATCAGCGGCACCGCCAGCAGCGGGTAGATGCCGGCGGCCAGCACGCCGACGAACAGCGCCGGGCCAGGTGGCAGCAGGCGGAAGGTGAGGGCTGCGGTGAGCACCCACTCCAGCAGCGCCGCCCCCAGCGCCAGGGCGGAAAACACCAGCCAGACCGGGATGAAGCCCTGCCGGGCCAGCACCCGCCGCCCGCGCATCGCGGTGCCGTGCAGCAGCAGCAGGATCAGCACCGAAACGCCCAGCGGTGCGTCAGACAGCAGATCGGCCAGCACGCCGAGCAGAAACACCGCCAGCGGCGGCATCGAGGTCGGGCGATACACCGACCAGAAGAACACGCAGCCCATCGCCACCGCGCCCTGCAGCGCCGGCTGGCAATCCAGCCCCAGCGGTGCGGCGAACAGCAGCAGCAGCAGTGCGGTGCTGATCGCCGGGAAGCTGAACCGCGCCGATATGTCCAGCCGGCGCCACATGCTCGGCCGCGGACGAATGCCGGGCCGGCGAATGCCACGGCTGGCCTCGGAGATGCGCCTATCGTCCATCGGTCTGGCGGCGGGCATGCCAGTCGGGCGTGTTGCCGGTGGCCTCCGGCGACAGCAGTCCGCGCAGCCCGTAATCGAAGATGCGCACGATCTCCAGCCGATCCAGCCGCGCCGCCGGCTGCAGCTCCGGCACGTTGCTGGCGTTGTAATGCACGGTGCCGACAATGAGGCCGGGCGGGAAAGCGCCGGCCTCGGCGCTGGTCACCACCCGCTCGCCCTCGGTCGGATGCACGCCCTCCGGCCAGTGCATCAGCCGCGGCCGCGGTCCATTGGTGCCCATCAGCATGGCCCGCGCGCCGCTGCCCTCCAAGGTCACCGGAATCCGGCTGTTGATATCGGTGATCAGCAACACCCGCACGCTGCGCGAGCCGACCTCGGTCACCCGCCCGACCAGGCCGCGATCGTCCAGCGCGATCTGCCCCTTGCTGATGTGGTGGTTCGGCCCGGCCGCCAGCAGTACCGAGCGCGCGTAGACCCCGCCGGCGTCGGCCACCACCCGGGCGGTGACGTAATGCGCCTGCGGATCGGGGATCCAGCGCAGATTGGCCTTCAGCCTGGCGTTCTCGGCATCCAGCGCCAGCGCGACGGACTGCCAGTGCCGCAGCCGCTCGTTCTCCTGCCGCAGCCGGGCATTGTCGTCGAACACACTCAGCACCCGCCGCCCGTTCTGCAGCGCCAGGTGCACATGCTCCACCGGCTGTGCCATCACCGCGTAGATCGGCGCCAGCGCGTCGGACAGCGCGATCCGCGCCCGCTCCGCCAGCAGGGTATCCGCCTTGCCGAGCAGCATCAGCCCGAACGCCGCCGCGATCAGCACGGGCAGCGTGAGCCGGGCCAGCGCCTGACGCACCGGGATCGACAGCCGGATCACGAGTCGTGTGTCTTCCTACGCCACATGGCCGCTATATGGACTCCGGCCGGGGGGTCATCGCAAGGGGGTAGCCTTAATACATCGACGTCAGCACATTGCGCAGCCGCTTCATCTCCTCCAGCGCCCGCCCGGTGCCCAGCGCCACGCATTGCAGCGCGTCCTCGGCGATCACCACCGGCAGGCCGGTGGCGTCGCGCAGCACCTGGTCCAGCCGGTTCAGCAGCGCCCCGCCGCCGGTCAGCACGATGCCCTTGTCGACGATATCGGCGGCCAGCTCGGGCGGCGTGTTCTCCAGCGCCACCTTCACCGCCTCGACGATAGCGCTCACCGGCTCGGCCAGGCTCTCGGCGATCGCCCGCTGGCTGACCACGATCTCGCGCGGCACGCCGTTCATCAGGTCGCGCCCCTTCACCTCGCGGTACGGCCCGTCCTCGGTCTCCCACGGCGCCGAGGCAGCGCCGATATCCATCTTGATCCGCTCGGCTGAGCTTTCGCCGATCAGCAGGTTATGGTTGCGCCGGATGAAGCTGATGATCGCCTCGTCCATCTTGTCGCCGCCGACCCGCACGCTGCGGCTGTACACAATCCCGCCCAGCGAGATCACCGCCACCTCGGTGGTGCCGCCGCCGATATCCACCACCATGCTGCCGGAAGGCTCGGTCACCGGCAGCCCGGCGCCGATTGCGGCGGCCATCGGCTCCTCGATCAGCAGCACCTTGCGGGCGCCGGCGCTCTCGGCACTCTCCTGGATCGCCCGGCGCTCCACCGCCGTCGAACCGGACGGCACGCAGACGATAATCAGCGGTGAGGCAAACCCGCGCCGGTTATGCACCTTGCGGATGAAATGCTTGATCATCTCCTCCGCCACCTCGAAATCGGCGATCACCCCGTCGCGTAGCGGCCGGATCGCCTGGATGTTGCCAGGCGTGCGGCCGAGCATCAGCTTGGCCTCCTCACCGACCGCCAGCACCTGCTTCTTGCCGCGCACGTCAGCAATCGCCACCACGCTCGGCTCGTCGAGCACAATGCCGCGGCCCTTCACGTAAACCAGGGTGTTGGCAGTGCCGAGATCGATGGCCATGTCGGCCGACATGAAGCCAAGCAGGCGTGAAAACATGGGGAGGCCCTTCGTGTCCGCGCGGAGCCGCAGGGCTTAACCCCCCCGGAGGCGGGCGACAAGGGCCAGAAAACACGGGCCAGAGGTTCCCCCCTGGCCCGCCAGCCGCCCGCTCAGGCCGAAAGGGCGGCCGGTTCAGTCCGGGTGCGCTTGACCAGCAGCTTGTTCAGCGCATGCAGATAGGCCCGCGCCGAGGCGACGATGGTGTCGGTGTCCGCGCCCTGCCCATCCACCATCTTGCCGTCCTCCTCCAGGCGAACGGTCACCTTGGCCTGCGCATCGGTGCCCTCGGTCACCGCGCCCACCGAATACAGCCGCAGCGTCGCCTCATGCGGAAACAGCGCCCGGATGGCGATAAACGTCGCATCCACCGGCCCGTCGCCCGGCTCGGTGGCGGTCACCAGCACGCCGTCGATCTCCAGCTCCATGGTGGCCCGCGCCCGGGTCTTGCTGCTGGACTGCACCTCCAGCGAAATCAGCTTGATGCGGTCATGGTCGCGCATCACCTCGTCATCCACCAGCGCCACGATATCCTCGTCGTAGACCACCTTCTTGCGGTCGGCGAGGTCCTTGAACCGGCGGAACGCGTCGTTCAGCTTGTTGTCGCCGATCTCGCCATAACCCAGCGTGCGCAGCTTGTCGCGGAACGCCGCCCGGCCGGAATGCTTGCCCATCACCAGATTCGACCGCGTCCAGCCGACACTCTGCGGCGTCATGATCTCATAGGTGGAGGCGTTCTTCAGGATACCGTCCTGGTGAATCCCACTCTCATGCGCGAACGCGTTGCGCCCGACGATCGCCTTGTTCGGCTGCACGTCGAACCCGGTGATGGTCGACAGCAGCCGCGAGGTCTTCAGGATGTTCTCGGTGATCACCCGCGGCTTGCAGCCGGCCACGTCCGGCCGGGTGCGGATCGCCATCACCACCTCTTCCAGCGCCGCATTGCCGGCCCGCTCGCCAATGCCGTTGATCGTGCACTCGATCTGCCGCACCCCGGCTTGCAGCGCCGCCAGCGTATTGGCCACCGCCAGCCCCAGATCGTTATGGTTATGCGCCGACAGCACCACCCGCTCGATCCCCGGCACCCGGTTGCGCAGCATGGTGAACATCCGGGTAATATCGGCCGGCAGCGCATAGCCGACGGTATCCGGCACGTTGATCGTGGTTGCCCCGGCCTTGATCGCCGCTTCCACCGCGCGGCACAGGAAATCGTCGTCGCTGCGGCTGCCATCCTCGGCCGACCACTCCACATCAGCGGCGTGGTTGCGCGCCAGGGTCACGTTCTCGGTGATGCTGGCCAGCACCTCGTCCGGCGTCATGCGCAGCTTGTGCTCCATATGCAGCGCCGAGGTGGCGATCACGATATGGATGCGCGGCCGCGCCGCCGGCGCCAGCGCCTCGGCCGAGCGCAGGATGTCGGCGCGGTGGCAGCGCGACAGGCTGGCGATCACCGGCCCGTCCGGCCGGCGGCCGATGGTCTCGGCAATCGCCTTCACGCTGTCGAAATCGCCGATCGAGGCAATCGCGAACCCGGCCTCCATCACATCGACGCCGAGATCGGCCAGCGCCTCGGCCATACGCAGCTTTTCCTGCAGATTCATCGAGAAACCAGGCGATTGCTCGCCGTCGCGCAGCGTGGTGTCGAAAATGATCACGCGGTCGTCCGGCAGTTCGCCGAAACTCGGATGGGTAATGGTCATGGTGGCCCTCAGTGCATTCTTGATACGACAATAGCCCCAGGGTTCCCCCTGAGCGATGCCGCGATCTAGCCGCGCGGCGTCACGCCCAGGGGCGGCTAAGTCGAAGGAGGAGGCCCAGCGCGCGCGCAGCCAGCGGTGCAACTGCACACAAGCCAAGACGTGCAAAGGTGGCGCGACGATCCATTACCGCAGGCTAGCCCCGCGCGCCGGTTGATGCAAGCATGTGTGGGATAACGGCAGTTTGCCAGTCACCTCGCAGGAGCCAAATTAGCGATGGGTCGCTTGCCAGAGCCATTTTTCCTTATCGTGAAAGATGATGTTCGAAAATATTTTTGCGTAGAAGGACCGATGCAAAGAGACCTAACGTGGACATCGGCAATAGGGAATGCCCAACAGGCCGGTCAGAAGATCAGCTACGAGAGGGCACCAGCACTCGGAACAGCTGACTATGTTGCTGAGATTTATCAGTGTCTGACTGAGAATGGGTTGAGTGATTTCAGTGGGTTGTGATTCTATCGG
>JBEPTZ010000043.1:0-33194 GCA_041691815.1 Rhodospirillales bacterium
ACCCCGGCGCCACCATCAACTTCTGCACATGCGCCGCATGCGACTGGTCCGGCATCGTCTCCAGCCGCAGCATCACGCTGCCCGCCAACTCCCCCGCCACCCAGGCTGCCAGCAGCACCCGCTCGCCCAGCGCCACCTCAATCACCCGCGCCTGCCAATACCCCCGCGCCTCTGCCAGCCCCAGCGGCGGCAGAAACCCCAGCGCCGCCCCCTCCGCCACGCAATCCCGCAACAGCGCCGCCAGCCCACCCTCGATCGAGGCCGCCCCCGCCACATCCAGCCGCCGCACCACCACCCCAGTCAGCGGCTTGGAATATGCAAACTCCAGCGAGTTGGACAAATCCCCCAGCACCCGGAGCGGCCCGCCGCGCACATAGCCCTGCTTCTCATAGAACCGATGCGCCCGGTCGAACCTGGTATCGGTCCACAGCTTCATCTCGCTGCCGCCCGCCGCCCGCGCGAACCCCTCCGCCGCGCCCAGCAACGCCTGCGCCAACCCGCTGCCGCGCTGGCCTGCCTGTGCATACATCTTGCAAACTTCCCAGGCACCCTCACCCAGCGGCTTCGCACCGACCATGCCGACCACCCGGCCGGCATCCTCCGCCGCCCACAGCGCCCCGCCCTGCCCCGCATAATAGCTGGCCAGCGCCCGCAACTCCGGCACCTCGCCATCAAGGTCCATCACGCAGCCAGGGTATTCCGCCCAGCAGCCGCCAATCAGCGCGATGAAGCCAGCGGCGTCATCGTCGCGGCCGGGCCGAAGTTGCATGTGACGCTCCAATCAAGGCCAGGAAGCAGCGCTTTTTTGAAAAAAAGCGCGCAAAAAACTTCATCCCATGTTGTGAGGTGGAGACGCCGGACTCTCCACGAACTCAGCGTTACAAGGCGGATAAAAAATTACTTCAATCCTTGGGTAAACACTGCCATCCGCTTCATCGCTTCGCGCAGGCTGTCGGTGTCGGTGGCGTAGCTGATCCGCACATACGGACTCATGCCGAACCCCTCGCCGCCGACCAGCGCCACATGCCCCTCATCGAGCAGCGCCATCGCGAAATCGCTGTCGCTCTCGATCCTGGCGCCTTTCGCCGTGGTGCGGCCGAGGCAGCCGGCGACGTTGGGATAGACGTAGAACGCCCCCTCCGGCCGATGGCAGGTGATGCCAGGCATCGCGTTCAGCGCCTCCACCACGATATCCCGCCGCTGGCGATAGATCGCCGCCTGCTCGGCCACCTGCTCCTGCGGCCCGTCCAGCGCCGCCACCGCCGCCGCCTGGGTGATGCCGGAAACGCCGGCGGTGGCGTGGCCCTGGATATTCACCATCGCCTTGATCAGGTCCTTCGGCCCGGCGCCGAAGCCGATCCGCCAGCCGGTCATCGCGTAGGTTTTCGAGACGCCGGAAATGGTCAGCGTGCGGTCGCGCAGTTTTGGCTCGATCTGCGCGATGGTGGCGTATTTGAAATCCGCGTACATCAGGTGTTCGTACATGTCGTCGGACATGATCCAGACATGCGGATGCTTCAGCATCACATCGGCGATCGCCCGCAATTCTTCCGGCGAGCAGGCTGCCCCGGTCGGGTTATTGGGAAAGTTCAGCAGCAGCCACTTGGTCTTCGGCGTGATCGCCGCATCCAGGTCCTCAGGCCGCAGCTTGAAGCCGTTGTTTTCCGGGCAATTCACCAGCACCGGCTCGCCGCCGCACAGCCTGGTGGTCAGCGGATAGGCGCCCCAGTACGGCGCCGGAATCACCACCTCGTCGCCGTCATTGATGGTGGCCATCATGGCGTCGAAGATCACCTGCTTGCCGCCATTGGCGACCATGATCTGGTCGAGCGCGAATTCCAGGCCGGTATCGCGCTTGAACTTGCGCTGCACCGCCAGTTTCAGCGCCGGTATGCCGTCCTGCTGGGTGTATTTGGTCTGCCCGGCCAGCGCCGCCTGGTGCGCTGCCTCGATGGCATGGGCCGGCGAAGCGAAATCCGGCTCGCCGATGGTCAGGGCGATAACATCATGCCCCTCGGCCCGCAGCGCGCGGGCGCGGTTGGTCATGGCGACGGTCGCGGCAACCTGGACGCGGCTCAGGCGCTGTGAGAGGCCGGGCATTGCAATGTCCTGTTTTTATTGCTTACGTCAGGTTCTGGCAGAAGCGCTGAATGCGGCTGCAGGCCTCCTTCAGGCTCGCGGTGTCGGTGGCGTAGCTGATGCGGAAATGGCCGGGATACATGAACGCCGCGCCATGCACCGCGGCGACCCCTTCCTCATCGAGCAATGCCAGCACGAAGCTCTCGTCGTCGGTGATCTTGGCGCCGCCCTTGCTGGTCTTGCCGATGCAGCCATGCACGCCGGGGAAGACATAGAACGCGCCTTCCGGCTTGTGGCAGGTAATGCCGGGGGCGGCGTTCAGCATATCCACCACCAGATTGCGCCGCTCCTGGTAGACCGCGCGCATCTCGCCGATGAAATCCTGCGGCCCGGTCAGCGCCGCCAATGCAGCGGCCTGGCTGACCGAGCTGGTATTGGAGGTGGACTGGCTCTGCAGCTTGTCCATCGCCTTGATCAGTGGCAGCGGCGCGCCGGCGAAGCCGATCCGCCAGCCGGTCATCGCATAGGCCTTGGAGCAGCCGTTCATGGTCACGGTGCGGTCGCGCAGCTTCGGTTCGACCTGCAGGATGGTGGCCGGCTTGAAGCCGTCATAGGCCAGCTTGTCGTAAATATCGTCAGTGAAGATCCACACGTTCGGATGGCGCAGCAGAACATCGCAGATCGCCCGCAGCTCTTTCGCCGAATAAGCGGCGCCGGTCGGGTTGCAGGGATTGTTCAGCATGAACCATTTGGTCTTCGGAGTGATTGCCGCTTCCAGGTCCTCGGCGCGCAGCTTGAAGCCGTTATTCTGGCCGCAGGGCACCAGGACTGGCTTGCCATCGGTCAGGGTGACGATGTCGGGGTAGCTGACCCAGCACGGCGTCGGGATGATCGCCTCGTCGCCGGCGTTCATGGTGGCGACCATGGCGTTGAAGATCACCTGCTTGCCGCCGGTGGAGACAATGATCTCCTCCGGCTTGTAGTCGAGCCCGCTATCGGCCTTGAAACGAGCCGCCACCGCGGCGCGCAGCGGCATGGTGCCGGCAACATCGGTGTATTTGGTCTCGCCGTTCTGGATCGCCGCGATTGCCGCATCCTTGATGAATTGCGGCGTGTCGAAATCGGGTTCTCCCGCCGACAGGCTGATGACATCGCGGCCGGCGGCTTTGAGTGCGCGCGCCTTGCTGGATATTGCGATGGTCATGCTGGGGTTGATGCGGTCGAGGCGATCGGCGGTGAGGTGCATTGGGGTTCCGCGGGGCTGAAACAAGGCCGCACCCTATCGCCCCCCCTCGCCTGGGGCAACCGATGGCCTGCGCTGCGCCGCATGCATTGGTCTGATGCGCGGCAAAAAGCATCGGATTCCGGTCAAAACCGCGTCGTCGCCGGCGGTCGGTCGCGGCGTTTTAGACGGGGTGGCGGACATCTATGCATTCGAATGCATGGCCATGCCGCGAATCTCGGCCGGAGAGTGGCCGGCCGCGCGCAACTCCCGCAGCGTCGCAGCGCGATCGCGCTTGGCCAGCCGGCGGCCGGAAGCGTCGGTCAGCAGGCGGTGATGGGCATAGGCGGGTTGCGGGTAGCCGAGCAGGGTTTGCAGCAGGCGGTGCAGGTCGGTGGCGGGTTGCAGGTCGATGCCGCGGGTGACCAGGGTGACGCCTTGCAGCGCATCGTCGTGGGTGACGCAGATGTGGTAGCTGGCCGGGATGTCCTTGCGGGCCAGCACCACATCGCCGAACCGGGCCGGGTCGCATTGGATAATGCCTTGATTCAACTCGTGATAGCTGAGGCCGGGCAGCAGCGCCCTGGCCATGTCCAGCCGCCAGGCATGCGCCTCACCGGCGGCGATGCGGCTGGCGCGTTCATCCTCGGATAGATGGCGGCAGGTGCCGGGGTAGATCGCGCCGTCCGGGCCGTGCGGCGCGGCGAGGTGCTGCCTGATGTCGGCGCGGGTGCAGAAGCAGGGGTAGCGCAGGCCGCGTGACGCCAGGCGGTCCAGCGCGGCGCGGTAGTCCGGCAGGTGCTGCGACTGGAGGCGCACCTCGCCGTCCCAGTCCAGCCCCAGCCAAGCCAGGTCTTCGAGGATCGCCTCGGTGTAGTCCGGGCGGCAGCGTGTGGCGTCAATGTCTTCAATTCGCAGCAGAAATCTGCCGCCGGCGGAGCGCGCGGCGTGCCAGGCGGCCAGCGCCGCGTGGGCGTGGCCGAGATGCAGATAGCCGGTCGGGCTGGGGGCGAAGCGGGTCGTCGGCACCATGTTATGTTGTATAACCATCCTGGATTGAAGGAGCGACCGGCATGAATGAACTCGACGGGCCTCGCTGGGGGCCGCGCGACGGCGCGGCGCGCGAACTGGTGGTGCTGGTGCATGGCCTGGGGGCGGACGGGCATGACCTGATCGACCTGGCACCCTATTGGGGCAAGACGCTGCCGCATGCCGCCTTCGCCGCGCCCGACGGGCCAGAACCGCTCGACACCGGGCCGACCGGCCGGCAATGGTTCAGCCTCGCGGAGCGGACCCCGGCGAAGATGCTGGCCGGGGTGATCACCGGGGCCGCGGCGCTGGGGAAGTTTGTCGATGCCGAACTGCTGCGACTCGGGCTGCCGCCGGATGCCTATGCGCTGATGGGGTTCAGCCAGGGGGCGATGACGGTGCTGTATCTGGGGCTGCGCCGGGCGGTGCCGCCACGCGCGGTGCTGGCCTATTCCGGCCGGCTGATCGATCCCGAGGTTCCCGCCGGGCCGCTGCCGCCGGTGCTGCTGGTGCATGGCCAGGTCGACTCGGTGGTGCCGGTGGCCGGCTCGTTGCAGGCCGCCGCGGCGCTGCAGACGGCGGGGGTGGAAGTGCAGACGCTGTACCCGCCGCGGCTTGATCATGGCATTGACGATGCAGGGCTTTCCGCCGGGGCGCTGTTCCTGCAGCGGGCGTTTTCGCACATCGAGGATTGAGCGGAACGCTTGCGGGGCTTCTGTCGCAGTGCAATATTTGGCGCCGGTTCTTCGACGACGTACAGCCTCTGGCGGTCGTGACGGTGAATGGCCCCCAGGTGTTGCGTCATGCACGCAAGGGGATGGGTATTGCCTGACGGCGGCCAACATTTTCCGGCCCTGGTGCTGAATGCGGATTTCCGCCCGCTGTCGTATTTTCCGCTGTCGGTGTGGAGCTGGCAGGACGCGGTGAAGGCGGTGTTCCAGGACCGGGTGTCGGTGCTGAACGAATACGACACCGAGGTGCACTCGCCGTCGCTGACCATGCGGCTGCCGAGTGTCATCGCGCTGAAGGATTTCGTGCCCTCGGCGCGCAAGCCGGCATTCACCAGGTTCAACGTGTTCCTGCGCGACAGCTTCGCCTGCCAGTATTGCGGCCACCGGCAGCCGGCGCCGGACCTCACCTTCGACCACGTGGTGCCGCGCTGCCGCGGCGGGCGCACCACCTGGGAGAACGTGGTGACCGCCTGCGGCGGCTGCAATCTGCGCAAGGGCAGCCGGATGCCGCGCGAATGCCGGATGTTTCCGCGCCATGCCCCGCGCCAGCCTTCGACCTGGGAGTTGCAGGATAACGGGCGGGGGTTTCCGCCGAATTATCTGCATCAGAGTTGGCGGGATTATCTGTACTGGGATAGCGAGCTCGAAAGTTAGGCAAGCAGCGCTTTCTTGCAAAAAAGCGCGCAAAAAACTCCATCCCCCGGAGTCTCGGTTCGTGGTCCTGGACTCCAGGGGATGAAAAGTTTTTTTGCTTCTTTTTGTTCACAAAAAGAAGTGCTTCGAAGCCGGCCGTGGGTGCCTTGCCGGCACGTCGGCCGTTGCAAAGGCCGTCGGATGGAGGGTAGCCTGCCTTTCAGATGGCTGGATCGGCTGGCCATCTGGGGAATGTCGGCCTGACCACTCCCTGAACAGATGATCGGAATGAGATGGATCAGCCGGTCTCCGACGACGTTTTGGGCAGCGGATTGATGCCATCGCACCCTGACGGTCGTACCGTTGGTCCGCTGCCGGCCGTTGTGTTCGCCATGCGGTTCGGCAATGACGACGGTGTCGTCCAGAAGTTCTTCGCCCAGCACAGGGATCTCGCTGCCGGCGAGTTGACCGGGCGGGCAAGGTTCTACCTGGCCTTCGTGCGCCTCGGCGATGAGAGCGCCTACACGCCCCGATGGTCGACAGAGGTCCAGGCGGATTTCTACGACATGTCCAGAGAGGGCCGGGACCGGATCGCGCGCTTCGTGGCCGGCACCGGGGTCCGTCTCGTGGTCTTCCAGGGCGCCAGCCCGGACGAGATCGACACGACGTTCTTCCGGCGTCTTGGGGTGGTGACGGCCAATACCGAAGACAGCAGTTTCGACGCGGACCGCACCCAGCCTCCTCATGTCGCCATCGCTAAATTCGTTCTGCGCCGTATCCTGAAGCGGAATCTGCATGCTCTCTATATCGCCAATGCGGAGCGTCAGGCTGAACGAATGCTGAAGTTCGTGAAGCTGCCGCCGGGACGGGTCAGGACGGTCCGGTGCGGGATCGACACCGACCAATACAGCCCGGGCCCACGCGCTGATGCCTGTCGCCGGCTCGGTCTGGACCCCGACACGATCTGGATCATGGCCGCCGCGCAGTCCAGGCCGGTAAAGCGGGTCGACTGCCTCATCCAGTCCGTCAAACGGGTGATGGACGCCCGTCCAGACCGACGAATTGGGTTCTTCTATGTCGGCGGCGGCGAGAAACTGCAGGCGTGGCGGGAGCTTGCCGAAACCGTGCTGCCAGAGGGGGATTGGCGGTGTTTCGGCGGGCAGGCCGAGATGCCGATATTCTATCGGGCCGCATCCATATTCATCCATGCAGCGATGAGTGAAAGTTTCGGCCTCGTGATCACCGAAGCGATGGCGAGCGAATTGCCAGTTGTGGCGACAATGTCCGATGGTCCCGCGGAAATCGTCGAACACGGGAAGACGGGGGCGCTGGTCGGCCAGGACGACTGGAGCGGATTAGATGAGGCGATCCTCCGCTACATCGATTCCCCGGAACTGCGGCAGACCCATGGCGAAGCAGGGCGCCGCAGGGTCGTCACCAACTTCGCGATGAGCCGGGCCGCGACCGAACTGGCCGCATGCCTCGGGCCGCTCATCGCGGGGTAAGTGTTTCGGATCGTCTGGCGCAATGACTGTCGCAAGGCAGGGTGCGTGCTGGAATCGCGCATCATCAGCCTGCCAGTCGGGAGTTGCAGGATCACCGGCGGGGGTTTCCGCCGAATTACCTGGATCAGAGTTGGCGGGATTATCTGTATTGGGATAGCGAGTTGGAGAGTTAAGCAAGCAGCGCTTTTTTGCAAAAAAGCGCGCAAAAAACTCCATCCCCTGGAGTCTCGGGTCGTGGTTCGGGACTCCAGGGGATGAAAAGTTTTTTTGCTTCTTTTTGTTCACAAAAAGAAGGGTTTGCCTCAGAACGCCAGCGGCGTCGCCTGCACTACCAGTTTCAGGGTGCGGACCACGGCCAGCACGTCTTCGGACACGTCCTCATCCACCGAGATCAGGCAGATCGCGTCGCCGCCTGGTTCGGTGCGGCCGAGGTGGAAGGTGGCGATGTTGATGCCGGCGTCGGCCAGGGTGGCGCCGAAGCGGCCGATGAAGCCGGGTTTGTCCTGGTTGGTGACGTAGAGCATGTGCGGCGCGAAGTCGGCTTCGATCTTGATGCCCTTGATCTCGACGATGCGCGGGCGGGAGCCGGCGAACAGCGTGCCGGCGACGGCGCGGGTCTGGCTGGCGCCGCTTTTGTCGCGGGTGGTGACGGTGAGGCGCACCAGGGTCTGGTAGGCGCTGGGGCGGTCGTGGACGGTCTCGGCAACATCGATGCCGCGCTCGCGGGCCAGCAGCGGGGCGTTGACCATGTTGACGCCGGCCATCATCGGGCCGAGCAGTCCGGCCAGCGCGACGGCGCTGAGCGGGCGCTGGTTGAGGCTGGCGGCGGCGCCCTCGTATTCGATGCCGACATGCTCGATCACGCCCTCGCGGGCCTGGGTCATCTGGCCGGCGAAGGCGCCGAGCAGGCGGCAGAGTTCCATGTACGGGGCCAGACGGGGGGCGTCCTCGGCGGAGACGCTGGGCATGTTGATGGCGTTGGAAACCGCGCCGGTGAGCAGGAAGTCGCTCATCTGCTCGGCGACCTGCAAGGCCACGTTTTCCTGTGCCTCGGCGGTGGCGGCACCCAGATGCGGGGTGCAGACCACCTGTTCGAGCGCGAAGAGTGGGCTGGCGGTGGCGGGTTCGGTTTCGAACACGTCGAGTGCGGCGCCGGCGACGTGGCCCGAGGTGATGGCATCGGCCAGGGCTGCCTCGTCGAGCAGGCCGCCGCGGGCGCAGTTGACGATGCGGACGCCTTTTTTAGTTTTGGCCAGGTTTTCGCGGGACAGGATGTTGCGGGTGGCGTCGGTGAGCGGGGTGTGCAGGGTGATGAGGTCGGCGCGGGCCAGCAGGGCGTCGAGTTCGACTTTTTCGACGCCGAGCGCCAGGGCGCGTTTTTCGGTGAGGTAGGGGTCGTAGGCGATGACGCGCATTTTCAGGCCCTGGGCGCGGTCGGCGACGATGGAGCCGATATTGCCGCAGCCGATCAGGCCGAGGGTCTTGGCGGTGAGTTCGACGCCCATGAAGCGGTTCTTTTCCCATTTTCCCGCTTTGGTGGAGGCGGAGGCTTCGGGGATCTGCCGGGCGAGGGCGAACATCATGGCGATGGCGTGCTCGGCGGTGGTGATGGCGTTGCCGTGCGGGGTGTTCATCACCACCACGCCGCGGGCGGTGGCGGATTTGACGTCGACGTTGTCGACGCCGATGCCGGCGCGGCCGATCACCTTGAGGCGGGGGGCGGCGTCGAGCAGTTCGCGGCTGGCCTTGGTGGCGGAGCGGATGGCCAGGCCGTCGTAGTCGGCAATGATGGCGCGCAGCTCGGCGGGCGAGAGGCCGGGCTTGAGGTCGACCTCGATGCCGCGGTTGCGGAAGATCTCGACGGCGGCGGGGGAGAGTTTGTCGCTGATCAGGACTTTTGGGGCAGTGTGGGGGGGCATGGCTCAGGCCGCCTTTTGCGCGAGGGTAGTTTGGATGGTGGCGGCGGCCCAGGTGAGCCAGGGCAGCAGGGCTTCGATGTCGGCCTGCTCGATGGTGGCGCCGGCCCAGATGCGCAGGCCGGGCGGGGCGTCGCGGTAGCCGGCGATGTCGTGGGCGATGCCTTCGCGGTCCAATAGCGCGGCGATGGCTTTGGCGGCGTCGGCCTGGGCGGCGGCGTCGAGCGCTGCGAACCAGGGGGCGGTGATGGTCAGGCAGACCGAGGTGCAGGAGCGGCTGGCGGGGTCGGCGGCGAGGAAGCCGAAATCCGGGCTGGCGGCGACGAAGCGGGCGATGGCGGCGAGGTTGGCTTCGCTGCGGGCTTTCAGTGCAGGGAGGCCGCCGATCGACTCGGCCCAGCGCAGGCCGTCGAGCGCGTCCTCGACGCAGAGCATCGACGGGGTGTTGATGGTTTCGCCCTTGAAGATGCCCTCGGTAAGCTTGCCGCCGGAGGTGAGGCGGAAGATTTTCGGCATCGGCCAGGAGGGCGTGTGGGTCAGCAGGCGCTCGACCGCGCGGGGCGAGAGGGCCAGCATGCCGTGCGCCGCCTCGCCGCCGAGCGCCTTCTGCCAGGACCAGGTGACGACATCGAGCTTGTGCCACGGCAGGTCCATGGCGAAGGCGGCCGAGGTGGCGTCGCAGATCACCAGACCGTCGCGGTCGGCGGCGATGAAATCGGCGTTGGGCAGGCGGACGCCGGAGGTGGTGCCGTTCCAGGCCAGCACCAGGTCGTGCGCCGGGTTGACGCGGGTGAGGTCCGGCAGGGCGCCGTAGGGGGCGGCCAGGACGGTGGCATCGGGGAGTTTGAGTTGCTTGACGACGTCGCTGGCCCAGGCGGCGGAGAAGCTCTCGAAGGCCAGGATGTCGACCGGGCGGGGGCCGAGCAGCGACCACAGCGCCAGCTCGACGGCGCCGGTATCGGAGCCGGGGACGATACCGAGGCGCCAGTCGGCGGGCATGCCGAGCAGGGCGGCGGAGCGGGTGATGACCTCGGCCAGTTTGGCCTTGGGGGTCTTGGCGCGGTGCGAGCGGGCGATTGCGGCGTCGCTGAGCGCTGCCAACGTCCAGCCGGGACGCTTGGCGCAGGGGCCCGATGAGAAATTGGGGTTTTGCGGACGCAGTACAGGCGTGGAGGCGAGTGCCATCGTTTGGCTCTCCCTTTCAGAAGAGAAGCGCTCCGGTGGGGGAGCGTGGCCCACAGCGGAGCTAGCCGATTCTGCGCGGCGGCGCAACCCGGAGATGGCGCGGCGATGGGAGGCATGGCGGATGCAGACGCTGCATGTATTTCGCGTCATCTGCGGTAGTAATCGCGCCGGGTGGGGCCATGTCCGGTCGATGCGAATGGTCGGCGTGAAGATCTCGCCGGGTTCCGTTCGGCATTGCGCCCGTGCGGTTCTCAATTCCGCGTGTGATCGGTGGGATTTGGCGAGAATGGTCGGAATGTGGCGATGGTGACCATAATTTCGGTAGATTCGAGGCGCCAGATGCTTGCAGTTGAAGGAGACCTGACATGACCGGCTTCAGCCTTACTCGCAGCCTTACCGCCGTGGCGCTGGCTGCCGCGCTGGCGGTACCCGCCGCGGCGCCGGCAATGGCGCAGCGCTATGACCATCATCGTGGCGGCTATGGTCACGGCTATGATCATCGTGGCGACCGGGGCTGGCGTGGCGGGCGCGACAATACCGGCGCCATCGTCGGCGGTGCGCTGCTGGGCCTTGGGCTCGGCGCGGTGATCGGCGGCGCGCTGGCCCCACCGCCGGCGTATTATGCGCCGCCGCCGCCGGTGTATTACGCCCCGCCGCCGCCAGTGTATTACGCCCCGCCGCCGGTCGTCTATTACGGCTACGGCGGCTAGCGCCCGCTCCCAGACCGTTATCCGATCCGTGTGAAACGAGGGCCGGCATGCTCGCCGGCCCTGGCGGGGGCCTGTGGCCAAATGCCGGCCGCCGCCCTGGCCACCAAGGAGAGACCAAATGCGCCGTACCCTGACCTCATCGACCGCTTTGCTGCTGGCCGCGCTGGCGCTGCCGGCAACCGGCATCCCGGCGTTTGCCCAGACCGCGCCCAGTGGTGCCGCGCCCAGTGGTGCCGCCCCGAGTGGTGCCGCCCCGAGTGCGGCGGCGCCGATGGCCAAGGCGCCGAGCGCGGACGGCATGACCGCCAAGCCGGCGGCCAGGCATGCCGGGCAACAGAAAGCCAAGACTTGGTCGCCGGAGGAGCGCGCCAAGCGGGTGGATGCGCATATCGCCAAGCTGCACCAGGAACTCGGCATCACCGCGGCACAGGAGCCGCAATGGAAGAGCTTCGCCCAGGTGATGCGCGACAACGCGGACAAGATGGCCAAGGGCTTCGAGACCCGCGGCGCCCATCTGGCCAAGATGTCGGCGGCGGAAAATATGCAGTCCTACGCCGATATGGCGGTGCAGCATGCGCAGGATATCCAGCGCCTGGCGGTGTCGTTCCAGTCGGTCTACGACTCGCTGTCGCCCGCCCAGAAGGCCACTGCCGACACGCTGTTCCACGCCCGGCAGGAGCAGCGCCGTCATCGCGGCGCGCACCCCCCCCGGCCCGCCGCGCCGCGGGCCCCGCCGCGCGCCCCCCCCCCGCCCTCCCCCGGCGCCCGCCGGCGCGGGCCCCGGGGGGGCCGGGCCCCGCCCGGCCCTGGCCGAGGATGTCCTTTCCCGCATCCTCGGCCAGCAGCGCCCAGCGCTCATGGTCGCGCCAGGCGCCGGCGATGCGCAGGTAGCGCGGCGAGAGCCCCTCCAGACGAAAGCCCAGCCGGCGGACCAGCGCGATGGAGCGATGGTTGGCGGGCTGGATATTGGCTTCCACCCGGTGCAGGCCGAGCGGGCCGAAGGCGTGCGCCACGGCCAGCCGCACCGCCTCGGTCATTGAGCCGCGGCGCGGTTCCGGTGTGGCCAGGCGGTAATATCCCATATAGCAACTGAGGAAGCCGCCGCGGACGATCTCGTTGAGGTTGACCACGCCGACCAGCGCACCCGCAGATTCCGCCAGCAGCGCCACCTTGCGCGGCGCCTCGCCCTGGGTGGCGGCGAACCACGGCGCGAAGCCCTCCCTGGTGGTGAACGGCTGCACCCATTCGCCGTGCAGCGCCCGGCTGGCCAGGTGGGCTTCGATCAATGCGGGCGCGTCGCGCGCCTCGGCCGGGCGCAGGGTGAGCGCCATCTTGTCGCCGGTCGTCATAGCAGCCACCTTCTGTCGTGCAAGCCAGGGGAGGCATAGCATGACGCGGGACGTGATCGAGGGTATCCGCCGGTATCAGGACGAGTTGGTGGCGATCCGCCGGGACATCCACGCGCATCCGGAAACCAAGTTCGAGGAGGTGCGCACCGCGGCCCTGGTGGCCGACAAGCTGCGCGCCTGGGGCATCGAGGTGGAGACCGGGCTGGGCAAGACCGGGGTGGTCGGCACGCTGCGCGGCACCAGGACGCTGCCGCAGGGCAACAGCCAGCGCAGCGTCGGGCTGCGGGCGGATATGGACGCGCTGTTCATCGCCGAGCAGACCGGGCTGGACTACGCCAGCACCGTGGACGGCAAGATGCACGCCTGCGGCCATGACGGCCACACCACGATGCTGCTGGGGGCGGCGCGCTACCTCTCCGAGCACCGCGATTTCGCCGGCACCGTGCATTTCATCTTCCAGCCGGCCGAAGAGGGCGGGCATGGTGCGCGGGAGATGATCAAGGATGGGCTGTTCGAGCGGTTTCCCTGCGACGCGGTGTATGGCATGCACGCGATTCCCGGCTTCGCGGCTGGCAGTTTCGCGATCACCCCCGGCGCGATGATGGCGGCGTCGGACAGCTTCACCGCCAGGTTTCGTGGCACCGGCGGGCATGGCTCGGCGCCGGACAAGGGCAGCGATCCGTCGATGGCGATGGCGCATTTCATGCTCGGCACGCAGGGGATTGTCGGGCGCAACGTCTCGGGGCTGGACAGTGCTGTGATCAGCATCGGCTTCGTCTCGGGCGGCGCCTGGGGCAGCCCGAACATCATCCCGGCCGAGATGGTGGTGCGCGGCACGGTGCGCAGCTACACGCCGGAGGTGCGCGACCTGCTGGAGCGGCGGCTGGTGGAACTGGCGGATGGCTGCGGCCTGGCGCAGGGGGTGGAGGGGGTGTGCGAATACGTGCGCGGCTACCCGGCCACGGTGAACCATCCGGAGCAGACCGACCTCGCGGTGGCCGCCGCCGGCGCGGTGGCGGGGGCGGCGCGGGTGAACGCCGCGATGACGCCGGTGATGGGCTCAGAGGACTTCGCCTACATGCTGCAGGCCAAGCCGGGGGCGTATATTTTCCTCGGTAATGGCGAGGGGCCGTATGTGCACACGCCGCTGTACAACTTCAACGACGCGATCATCCCGGCCGGAGTGTCGTGGTGGGTGGAGGTGACGCGGCGGGAACTGGCCAAGGGGCAGTAGTGCGGGAAGGAAGCAGTTCTTTTTTGAAAAAAAGAACCAAAAAACTTTTTTTATCCGCCTTGCAACAGTGGAGCGCCGGAGATTGCGTACACTCCATTGGATAGAAAGTTTTTTTGCTTCTTTTTGTTCACAAAAAGAAGATTCTTCCTTCTCTTCGGTTGGGCCAGCGGGGTTATTCCCCGCTGGCCGCCATCGGTCAACTTAGCGCAACGTCGAAGCCCTTTTTGGTCGCCGGGCGGGCCATCATCGCCTCGTACCAGCGCTTGACGTTGGGGAAGTCGGCGAGGTCGACCATGTGGCGCTCATGCCGCCAAGCCCAGCCGAGGATGGCGAAATCGGCGATTGAGATGTCGCCGGCGAAGTATTCCACCTCGGCCAGCCGGCGGTCGGCGACGCCGTAGAGGCGGCGGGTTTCCTTGGAGTAGCGGGCCAGGCCGTAGCGGCGATCGGCCTCGTTCTCCACCTGCAGGAAGTGGTGCACCTGCCCCGGCATCGGGCCGAAGCCGCCCATCTGCCACATCAGCCATTCCAGCACCGGCATCTGGCGGCGGGTGTCGGAGGGGAAGAATTTGCCAGTCTTCTGGCCGAGATAGATCAGGATGGCGCCGGACTCGAACACGCTGATCGGCGCGCCGCCCGGCCCGTCCGGATCGACGATGGCCGGGATGCGGTTGTTCGGGCTGATCTTGAGGAATTCCGGCCGGAACTGCTCGTCCTTGCCGATATTGACGGTGTGGACGCTGTACGGCAGCGCCATCTCCTCAAGTGCCACGCTGATCTTGCGGCCGTTGGGGGTGTTCCAGGTCCAAAGTTCGATACTCATCCGGCGCTCCTGCTGCATGTGGCGGTAAGGCTAGGCCATGTGCGGCGGGGATTGGCAAGCCCGCCCGTGGTCAGCGACCTGCAGCGGCGGCGGCCGGGGTGCCGCGTGTCGGAACATTGCGATGCTGCTCGGATGCGAGGTGCGGGAGGCTTCGCCGCTCGCCGCAAGAGGTGGCACGGGGAATTCGGACAGTTTGATAGGTGGTTTTTCCGTCTGACGGCGGCGATGTTGCCGCGGATCGGCAAGCGGTCGATATGCAACAGCGACTTCAAGCGCTTGAAGGCGAGTTCGATCTGCCAGCGTAGCCGGTAGACCGCGAGGATGTCCTTCGCCTTGTACCTTCTCTTTGGCAATGATGTGCCCAGGATCATGAACTCCGCCGCGATCAGGATGCTCGGATCGAGTTTTTTTGCCCTTCTTGATCGCCGCGTGGCGCACCGCCAAACGGGTCGCTTCGGCTGCCTCGGGCGTCTTGCGCTGAACGATCAGACGCAACGCCAATGCCGCCCTGCCCGGTTCGGCCGCCGCGCGCAGGGTCATGTCATGCGGCTTCGTGCCGGCGGGCAGGCATCGCAAATATGCGATCAGATCGAAAGCCTTGCCTCTGGGCGTGGTCAGTCGCAGCGCGTTCCAGCCGATCCGCACGATGAAGTCTGCCGTGCCGCCGCCGGCCGCCAGGAAGCGTTGCAAGACCGGCGCGCAGGCGTAACCGCGGTCGCCGATCCGGATTTCACCGCCCAGCGGCGCGCCGCACTCCAGCGCCTCAGCACCGTGTTTGTCGGTCAGTTCAAGGTGCGAGAATCCACCGCTTCCAAGATCGAAAACGCCGTGGACGCGCCAGTCCGCGCCTTTGCTGCCCGGTTTGCTGACGCAGGTGCCGTCGGCCAGCCGTAACGTGCGTCCCGGCCAGCGCAGCCTGGCGCCGGGTGCCTTGGCCACCAGCAGCAATCCCACCAGGGCGGCGAGGAACCCCACCGCCTGCTTCAATCGGTAATGAACGCCGGGATTACTGAGTTCCCTGGTGCCCAACAACGAAACCCAACCCGCGGTCTGGCGCAACGAAAACCCGCCTGCCCCGCGGGCGAGCGCGAGGCGCAACAGGCTCGCTCCATCGCTGATCTTGCGTTTGCGCTGGACGGCTTTGGTCTCCAGCGCCAGACGATCAACATCGAGGCCGGCCGGAAGCCGGCCCAACAGGTCAGCGAATTGGTCCGTGGGGACAGATGCCGCGATTTGCATCTACCCCTAGAATCATACCGATTCGCGCCGAGGCAACCGCTATTTTAGCGCCTATGGGGCCGAGGGGTGCCCGCCCCGGCGCGGGTGGGTTACCCGGCGCGGTGCAGCGACACGACGTCGCCGGCCGGCTTGGCATCGCCCATGCGACGGGCGGTTTCGTCGGCGACTGCATCGGCAGCGGCGAGCACGACGGCGTCGGCGGCATGCGTGTAGCGGGCGGTCGTGCCCTGCCGGCGGTGGCCGATCATGGCTGCGATCGCAGCGTCGCCGAACCCCAGGTCGGCGGCCAGGGACGCAAACGAATGCCGAAGGACGTGCGCGGTGATGTCCGTCGCCAGGCCGCCCAGGCCGATGACCCGCCTGACGAACTTCTTCAGGCCAACCATCGGCCCATCCCCGCGCGTGGCAGGAAAGACCCGGGCGGCATCCATACGCCGCGGCTGGTCGCGCAATACGGTGCAAGCGGCGTGAGAGAGCGGCCGGACGCTCATCCCGGTTTTGGTGTCCGGCAGTGCGGCGGTGCGGCGGGTGAAGTCTACATCCGCCCATGTCAGATCGAGGACCTCGCCCATCCGCCAGCCCGTCAGGGCCAGGAAGCGGATCGACGCGATCGCGGGAGGCCACATCGCGGCCGGCTTGACGTTGATCTTCGCGCCCGGCGGCAGATGGGGAACGGCAGCCGCGCGCAAGCCCTCGCCGAGCGCCAGGTATTCGGCATCGGACACCCGGCGGTCACGTTTGTTCTCGGCGAGCTTCCTCACCCCGTGGGCGGGGTTATCAATTCGAAGCCGGCGGCCCACGGCATAGGAGAAGATCGCGCCGAGCAGCCCGACCGTGCGCGTCGCCACACCGCGCCCACCGGTGATGTGTGAGAACCCTCGGGCTTTGACCTTCCTGGGGGCCCGTTCCGTCTTGCCCGCAGCGATATCGTGCATGGCCCGCTCGATGTCCTGCCGGGTGACCGCCGCGACGGTCAGCTTGCCGAGCAGAGGAACGATGTGGCCATGAATGCGTCCTTCATCGCTTACCAGCGTGCTGGCCTTCTTCGGCTTTCCCCCGCGGACCAGGATGCGTCCGGCCTTCGCGTCTTCGAGGTATTGAGTGCATAGCTCGGCCACCTTGACCGCATTACGTTGCTCCCGCTTGTCGGCGGCCGGATCCCCGCCCGTGGTCACTAGGCCCAGAATTCGTTGTGCCTCACCCCTTGCGGTTTCAGGGGTCCAAGGAGCACCATGCCGCCCGATGGTGAACCGGCGAGCTCGGCCGGCGGCCGTCCGGTATAGCAGTACATAGGCCACCGCCTCACTGCGCTGCCGCCGGGCGCCGAAACCGGTCACCGCAGCGTCCCAAATCTCGCTTCCGGGTGCCATCGCCCTGATGTCCCGGAGCCCGATCCGCTTACGCCCCGCCTTATTCGCCATCGCTAGCTCCTTCCTAGGAGCAAATAGGTAGCAAAGATTGCCAAATGGCCGCAATTTGAATCAACTCACGGAAATTCTAATGTATGCAGTTGCAGTAGGTTATACATCATAAACGACCTGGAAAAATGTCAGGAAATGAATGACCCTCGCCTTCACACGGCGGGGGTCACAGGTTCAATCCCTGTCGCACCCACCATTCCCGGGTTCCTTATATTCTGGCTTTCCTCGATCGCTGCCCCCCCAATCGCTGCGATGCCCGGAGCACGCCGATGACCGACAGCCTGGAATACGCCAAGGAAGGCCTGGAGCATGCCGGCCATTCGGCGCATGGCGACGGCACCGCCCGCCGGGTGGCGGTGCTGGTGGCGGTGCTGGCCGCCGGGCTGGCGATCGGCGAGATGGCCGAGAAGGGGGCGCAGAACGCCTATCTGACCCACCATATCCAGGCGACCGACGACTGGGCATTCTACCAGGCCAAGACCACGCGGGCGAACCTCTACACCATCCAGGCCGAGACGCTGGCGGCGCTGGCCGGTGGGCGCGATGCGGCGGGTGCGGCGGTGCTGGAGAAGCAGGCCGCCGCGGCCCGCGCCACCGCCGCCCGGCTGCTCGATGACCCCAAGGGCGGCGAGGGCCGGGTGCAACTGGCGAAGCGGGCCAAGGGCTCCGAGGTGGAGCGTGATGTGGCGTTCCATCGCTACCATCTGTTCGAGGGTGTGGTGGGCGGGTTGCAGATCGCCATCGTGCTGGCCTCGGTCTCGGTGGTGACGCGGGTGCGGACGCTGGCGCTGGTGGCCGGGGCTTTGGGACTGGCGGCCGCGGTGTTCGGCGGGCTTGTAGCGGCCGGGCTGGTCTGAGGCGGCGGTTTCTCGCCGAGGACGGCCGATTGTTCCGCAAAGGACGCGATGATGCTCTGTGGCGAAGCGGTGGTGGCGATCTGGAACGGCATCACGCCCGAGGCCTGGGACGCGTTTCATGACTGGCACCTGCACGAGCATATGTCCGAGCGGGTCGGGATTCCCGGTTTTCTGCGTGGCCGCCGTTATGGCGCGGCGGACGCCGCCACCACGCCGGAGTTTTTTACGCTGTACGAGGCGCTCAGCATCGAGGTGCTGAAAGGCAGCGGCTACACCGACCGGCTGAACGCACCGACGCCGTGGACGCGTCGCGTGACACCGGATTTCCGCGCCACTGCCCGGGCGCTGGCGCGGGTGCTGGATAGCAGCGGTCCCGGCATGGGCGGGGTGCTGGCGACGATCCGCTTCGACGCACCGGCCGGGGCGGCTGCGGCACTTGCCGATGTGGTGCGGGCGGCCGGGCGGGGGGCGCGGATTACCGGCGCGCATCTGTGCCGCGCCGATGACGATGCCTCCGGGCTGGCCACCGCCGAGTCGCGCGCCCGCAGCGACAGCCGGCCGCCGCCGGCCTGGTTCGTGCTGCTGGAAGCGGTGGACCTCGGGGCGCTGGACGGTGTGTTGCCGGATGCCCGGCTGCACGCCGCCGGGGTCAGCGGGCCGGTGCTGCGCGGGCGGTATCAGTTGCAATATGTTCGCGGCAAGACCGCCTTCGCCTGAGGCGCGGTTCGGCTGACCGGGATCAGAGGTCCAGCACGAGGCGGCCGCCAGCGCATCCGGCGACGCAGGCCATCAGGGTGTGCTGGCGCTCGGCCGGGGTGAGGAAGCGGTCGTGGTGCAGCACCTGACCCTCGATAAACCGCACCTTGCAGGCGCCGCAGATGCCGCCGCCGCAGGAGGTCGGCACATCGACGCCGCACTGGGCGATCGCGTCGAGCATCGGCATGCCGGCCGGCACCTCCAGCGTGCGACCGGACAGCGCCAGCACCAGCGTGTAGGGTTTGGCGGCGGGATCGAGGAGCAGCGGCGGCGGCACGAAGCGTTCCAGGTGCAACTGGTCGGCGGGCCAGCCGGCGGCGGCGCTCTCGAAGGCGTCGAGCATGCCGGCGGGGCCGCAGCAACTGATCAGCACGTTGGGGCGGGGCGGGCCGATCAGGCTGGCGACGTCCGGCCGGCCGGCGGTGGTGTCGTGCAGCACGGCCAGGCCGGCGTGCAGCAGCGGTTGCAACTGCCGGGCCAGCGGCGGCGTGCCGTGGGAGAGCACATGCAGCACGAAATTGCGGTCGCCGCGATGCAGCAGCGCGGCGGCAGCCGACAGGAACGGGGTGACGCCGATGCCGCCGGCGACGAAGATCTGCCGCGTGGCGGGGGGCAGCGCCAGGCCGCCGCGGGGCAGCGAGACGCCGATGGTATCGCCCTCGGCGATGCTGTCGTGCAGCAGCGCCGAGCCGCCGCGACCGGCCGGTTCGCGCTTGACGGCGATCTCGTAGCGGGTGTGGTGCTGCGGGCCGTTGCACAGCGAGTAGGTGCGCAGCAGCCCGCCGGGCAGCGACAGGTCGATATGGGCGCCGGGGCGGGCTGGCGGCAGTTCCCAGCAGTCCGGGTCTTCCAGCGTGAGATGTTTGATGCCGGGGCCGGCCGGCTCGATGCGCCGGACGATGGTCCGGATGGTGGTGATGCCGCGGCGGGCCATTATTCGGAGCGGACCACGTCGCCGACCCGCACGACGCCGCCCTTCAGGATGCGGCAGTTGAGACCGGAGCGGTTGATCAGCGGGTCGAAGATCGATTTGCCGGTGATTTCCTCGATGTGGCGGCAGGGCACCGAGAGCCGCGTCGCCTCGAGCAGGGTGTCGCCGAGCCAGAATTGCCGGCCGACCAGGTGGGTGAGCGGGACGCCCTCGACGGTGACGTTGCGGCGGTGTTCGAGCGGGGTGAGCGCGATGTGGTGGTCGCGTTGCAGCGCCCACAGGGTCTCGATTTCGAACAGGGTGACCTGGCGGCCTGCTTCCGGCTTGTGCGAGTAGAAGCCGGCTTCACGGCCGATCATGTAGCGGTCGCCCTCGATGCCGATGCCGGCGATGAGGGTGAGTTCCGGCATCGCGTGCATCGGCAGGAAGGCGCGCGGCGTCAATTGCAGGTGACGGACGACGCCCTTCCAGGAGGAGGCTGGGGTGCTCTCGTTGCTGGGCGCGGCGGCAGGCTGCAGGTGCGTGTCGATTTGCATGTCAGGGCGACCCGGAGGTTGAGGTTCTGGGCGCAGCGCGTTGCGCCGAGGTGGCGAGGCAGGCGGTGCCGGCATGGTGGCTTCGGGTATTGTGCCGCGTCGACGACGGCACGTCGATATGGCGGTCGCGGGGGGGGGGCGGCCATGCGGTTGCGCCGCGTTGTGGGCCGGCTACCAATCACGGCCGGATCGGCGCACAAGGTTTGTTCGCGACCCCTGGTCGGATGGTCATCTCGGGCACCATCCGCAACGGCGCAGACCGATGAACGTCATCCACAGGAGGGCAGACATGGACCACAGGATCACACTTTCCCGGCGTGCGGCGCTCGGCGCCGGTGTTGCCTCGGTCGCCATGCTGGCCGCCCCGGCGATTGGGCGGGCGGCTGATCGCAGCATCAAGATCGGCGCCTATGGCGGGTTCTTCAAGGAAAGCTTCGACAAGCACGTGTTCCCGGCATTCACCAAGGCGACCGGCATCGCCGTGGAATCAGTGGGCGAGCCGACCGGCGAGGCGTGGCTGGTGCAGGTGGAGCAGGCGGCGCGGGCCGGCCAGGCGCCAGCCGATCTGTCGATGATGAGCCAGGTCGCCATGCTGAAGGGGCAGCAGACCAAGCTGTGGACGCCGCTCGATGAGAAGCGGTTGAAGAATCTTGGCAATGTGCTGCCGCAGTTCGTCAATCGCTATCCGGACGGCACGCTGGCCGGGGTTGGCGCGGTGTCGTGGTATATCACGCTGGTTTCCAACACCGATGTGTTCAAGACCGCGCCGACCAGTTGGGCGACGTTCTGGGACAGCGACAAGCGCGACAAACTGGGGCTGCTGGCGCTGGTGTCGAACAGCTTTCTGCTGGAGGTGACCGCCACCACCTTCATGGGCGGCACCAAGGTGCTGGACAGCGAGGACGGCATTCTGGCGGCGCTGAAGAAGCTGGCAGAGCTGAAGCCGAATGTGCGGCTGTGGTATCGCGACGAGGCGCAGTTCGAGCAGGCGCTGAAATCGGGCGAGATTCCGATGGGGCAGTATTATCACGACGTGACCGGAATCGCGATTTCCAAGGGGTTTCATGTGCGGACCACTTTCCCCAAGGAGGGCGGCATCAACGACAGCGGCAGCTGGGCGCTGAGCCGGGCGAGCAAGAAGGGCGACGAGGCGCATGCCTTTATCGACTTCTTCTGCCAGCCGGACATCCAGTCGCTGGTGGCGCGCAAGCTGGGGACAGCGCCGACGGTGCAGCGCAAGCTGCTGGATCTGACCGATGCCGAGTTCGCGGCGTGCAGTTCGGAGATTCCGCCGATTATTCCGCGCTACGATCTCTACGTGAGCAAGGCCGACTGGCTGAGCCAGAAATGGACCGAGATGATCGTCGGCTGAGGTCGCAAGCCGCCGCGGTTAGCAAGGATCAGCCATGTCGGGGCTTGAACTTCGCGGTGTCGGCAAGCTGTTCGGGAGCTTCCGGGCGGTGGAGAATGTCAGCCTCGCGGTGCCGGACGGGCGGTTTGTCTGCCTGCTGGGGCCGTCGGGCTGCGGCAAGACCACGTTGCTGCGGATGATCGCCGGGCTGGAGGCGCCGAGCGAGGGGCAGATTCTGCTGGCCGGCGAGGATCTGGTCGGGATGCCGACGCATCGGCGTGATCTTGGCATGGTGTTCCAGTCGCTGGCGCTGTTTCCGCATCTTTCGGTGGGGGAGAATATCGCCTACCCGCTGCGGCTGCGTCGGCGGCCGCGGGCGGAGCAGCGAGCCAGGGTTGCCGAGTTGCTGGAGCTGGTGCGGCTGCCTGGTCTGGCGGATCGGCCGGTGGCGAAACTTTCGGGCGGGCAGCGGCAGCGGGTGGCGATTGCCCGGGCGCTGGCGCTGTCGCCGCGGCTGTTTCTGCTGGATGAGCCGCTTTCGGCGCTGGATGCCAAGTTGCGCGAGGCGATGCAGATCGAGCTGCGGCAGTTGCAGCAGCGGCTGGGGATCACCACCATCGCGGTGACCCACGACCAGCGCGAGGCGATGACGATGGCCGATCTGGTGGTGGTGATGGGCGAGGGCCGCATCCGCCAGGCGGCACCGCCAGTGGAGATTTATCGCCGGCCGGCCGATGCGTTCGTGGCCAATTTCATCGGCACCACCAATCTTATTCCGCTGCAGGATGGCCAGTTGCTCGGTCGGCGGTGGCCGGGGGCGGTGGGCGAGGGCGTGGTTTCGATCCGGCCGGAGGATGTGCGGCTGGGTCCGGTCGCGGAGGGGGTGGTGACCGGGCGGGTTGCCTTCGTGCGCGATCTTGGCGCCACCATCGAGACTTTTGTCGAGGTCGGGGGGATGACGCTGACCGCGACCGCCAGTCCGCGCGAGCGGCAGGGGCTGGCGGTTGGCGATGCGGTTGGGGTGGAACTGCCGCAAGAGGCCTGTGTGGTGCTGAAGGCATGAGGCGGGAGGCGCCGCAGCGGCTGCGCGATTACGCGCCGATCGTCTGGCCCGGGGCGATGCTGGTGGTGTTCTTCCTGATCCCGTTCGCGACGATGATCGCAGTCAGCTTTTTTCATCGCGATCCCGGCGCGTTCTATACGCCGGGGTTCGAACTGGCGAATTACCAGCGGTTCCTGACCGCGTTTTTCGGCGGCATCCTGGGGTTTTCGCTGTTTCTGGCGGTGCTGGTTGCGCTGGTGGCGGTGGCCATCGCGTTTCCCTTCGTGTGGTCGCTGGTGCGGTTGCCGCGGCGGGCGCAGGTGGGGTGGCTGATCGCGGTGCTGTCGGTGCTGTCGCTCTCCGAGGTGATCATCGGGTTTGCCTGGTCGACGCTGTTTTCGCGCACCGCCGGGCTGACCAATCTGCTGGTGCTGGTGGGGGTGATGGATCATCCGGTGGCGCTGACGCCGGGGTTTGGCGCGGTGCTGGCGGCGATGGTCTATCAGGCGCTGCCCTATACCGTGCTGGTGCTCTACCCGGCGCTGGCCCGGCTCGACCCGGCGTTGACCGAAGCGGCGCGGACGATGGGGGCCAACCCGGTGCAGGCGTTCCTCACCGTCGTGGTGCCGACCTGCCGCAACACCATTGTGGCGACGCTGGTGATCGTGTTCGTGTTCGCGCTCGGCTCCTACCTGTTGCCGCAGATCCTTGGCCGGCCGCGGCAGTGGACGCTGTCGGTGATCATCACCGACCAGGCGATCTATCAGGCGAACATGCCGTTTGCCGCGGCGATGGCGGTGTTGCTGGTGGTGGTGACGCTGGCGATGGTCGGGCTGGCGGCGCGGCTTGGCCGGCGGGAGGGGGCGCAGTGATCGGGCGGCTGTGGCGGCTTGGCGTCGGTATCTTCCTGGCGCTGCCGCTGATTGTGGTCGCCGGGGTGTCGATCAACGAGCAGCAGAGCCTGAGCTTCCCGCCACGCGGGCTGTCGGTGCATTGGTATGCACAGATTTTCACCGATGCCGGCTGGCGCGCCGCGCTGCTGAATTCGCTGTGGCTGGCGGCGGCCTCGGCGGCGCTGGCGGTGTCGATCGCGCTGCCGCTGGCGTGGTTTCTGTGGCGGCGGGTGGCGCCCTGGGCGCGGGTCGTGCAACTGCTGGGCATCGCGCCGTTCATCCTGCCGCCGGTGATCACCGCCCTCGGCTTCCTGTCGTTCTGGTCGATGACCGGGCTGTACGGCCGGCTTTGGACCGCGGCGATCAGCCACGGGATCTTTTTCACCACCCTGCCGCTGGTGACGCTGACGCTGGGGTTTTCGGCGATCGACCGCAGCCTCGCCGAGGCCGCGGCGACGATGGGGGCCGATGACCGGCAGGTGTTCCGCACCGTGGTTCTGCCGCTGATCACGCCGTATCTGGTGTCCGGCTTCGCCTTCGTGTTCGTGCTGTCGCTGAACGAATATATCGTCGCCTACATGACGGTGGGGTTCGTGATGGAGACGCTGCCGATCAAGATCTTCAACGCGCTGCGCTACGGCTATACGCCGACCATGGCGTCAGTCTCGGTGCTGTTCGTGGCGATCGCGGCGGTGGTGTTCGGGCTGGTGGCGTGGTTCGGCAACCTGCCACGGCTGCTGGGTGCGCCGGGCGAGGCGGAGCACTGATCCGCCTGCCCGCCCGGCGCACCCAGGCCGGTGGTCGGTCTCAGGCGGTCTTGGACTTGAGTTCCTGGAGTTCCATCCGCGCGCCGGCCATCATGCATGACAGGTCCGACGTCAGCATCACCATGTCGAAGCCGCGCTTCACGGCACCCGCCGCGAACGCCGCGCCGGCGCAATGCATGACGCATTTGATGCCGTGGCGGTGCGCGGCCTCGCGGATCTTGTCGCAGGTGGCCAGATGCAGCGGGTCGGGATTGTCGCCGCGCGGCGTCAGCCCCAGCGCGAACGACAGGTCGGCCGGCCCGATATAGACGGCGTCGAGGCCGGGCGTGGCGCAGATCGCATCGAGGTTGGCGATACCTTCCTTGGTCTCGATCATCGCCATGATGACGATCTCGTCATTGGCATGCGCGACATAGTCGGGGCCGCCATAATGGATGGCGCGGACCGGGCCGGACGAGCGCATGCCGACCGGCGGGTAGCGGCAGGCGGCCACCGCCTTGGCGGCTTCCTCGGCGGTGTTCACCAGCGGCACGATGATGCCATAGGCGCCAAGGTCGAGCGCCCGCATGATGGCCGCCGGCTCGTTCCAGGCGACCCGCACCACCGGGACGGTCTCGGTCTGCGAGATCGCCTGCAGCATGGGCCAGACGTCGCGCATTTCCGAGGTGCCGTGCTGCAGGTCGACGCACAGGGCGTCGAAGCCCTGGCGCGCCATGATCTCGGCGGTGAAGCCGTGCGACACCGAGAGCCAGCCCAGGGTTACGCATTTGCCGTCACGCCACATCTGCTTGATCTTATTTGGACGCATTGTCGCACCTCTGGTGTCGTTCATTGATCCACTGGGCGGTCCGCTCAAAGCAATCCCGGCCGCCGGATCGGCCATACAGCAAATGGGCCGGAGCCGATAGCCATGCCGCCGGCGGTGACAGATGCATTCACGGGCTGAATGCTTGCTCGCCGAAGATCCGATAGCGCGCCGAGCGCGGCCGTTTTGCCTCTTCAGGCGAAGCAGGCATGAAGGATGTTATGCCGCCTTGCAGTTCGGCCGGCAGCAGCATGACGCGGATGAAGACGTTTTCGCCGGAGTGGATATTGCGGCCAACCACCCAGTCGCGCCCGGTTTCCAGCCAGGCCCGGCCGGTTTCCAGCCGCTCGGTGGTGTCGCCGATGGTGGCGAGGATGCGGCCGGTGAGCAGCCGCCTGATCCCCGGCCCACGATGGCCGTGCACCGGCGTCTTGGCACCGGGATCGGTTGCCACGCGGTCGGCCCGCAGCAGATACGGCCCGGCGAAGTCAACGTCGATCCGATGCGAGAGGACGATATCGGCGCCGGCAGCGGACAGCAGCGGCTGCTCGCGAGCGGCGCACTCGAACAGCCAGCCGGTGCCGGTGACCTCGAACGGGCCTTCGATGAAGCAGCCGTCGTTCGCCTCCAGCCGGGTCTGCTGGTCTGGCCGCGCGATCTGCAGCGCGCCGGCGGTGGCGAAGGCGAAGCGGGTGCCGCCGACCGCGATGGCGAGCGGCGCCTGGCCGGAGGCGATGTCATAGGTGGACAGCCGGAGGGCGGGACTGGTCATTGGCGCAGGCTCGCACGCAACAGCGCGGCGCCGATCGGCTGCTCCGGCGCCATGAAATCCATCGTGATGTCAAAATGGCCATAGGGCGGCAGCACATGCACCTCGGCGGTGATGCCGCTGCGGTGCAGGTGGTGGGCGTAGCGGTAGGTCTGGTCGATCCACTGCCACGGCTCGCGGCCACCGGCGAACAGTGCGATGGGGCATCGCAGCAGCGGCGGACGGGCCTCGACGTTGTGCCGGCCGGCGATTTCCGGGGTCAGCCGAAGCTGCTGGTTGACGGTGATCTGCATCGCCGGGGCGGGGTCGTAGATGCCGCTGACCGCCACCGCACCGACGATGAAGGCGGGGTCGATGCCGCGCTGGCGCCAGTCGGTGGCCAGTGCTTCGGCAACCAGGTGGGCACCCGCCGAATGGCCGGACAGGCTGATGCCGGCAGGATCGCCGCCATACGAGGCGATGTTGCGGTGGACCCACTCGATGGCGGAAAGTGCGGAATCGACCACGCCGTCCAGCGTGCTGTCGGGGCAGAGCTCGTAGTTGGCGATCACCGCGGTAATGCCGCGCGCCACCAGCATCGGTGCGATACAGGCGAAGTTCGCCTTGTCCTGGGCGCGCCAGTAGCCGCCGTGAAAGAAGATGTGCACCGGCGCGGGGTCGGCGCGATCGGCCGGATAGATATCCAGCTTTCGCAACGGGTGGTCGCCAAAGGCCAGGTCGACATGCTGCTTCAGCCCGGCGCGCGCCTTGGCATTGAGCGGCTCGCGCAGGACGCGGGATTCGGCAAATTCCGGGAACGCGTGTTGTGGATTATACTGGAATTCGTGCTCTTCCGGCGTCAGCCCGGCCCAGATCGGGGGGGTTCCCTGCATTGCTCGGGGCTCCATCTTCGCTTTGATGACGGCAGGATAGAGCGCCCGCGGGGCGGATGGAAAGTGGTCGCTTGCCGTGGCGGGCAAAAGCGGTTCAGATATGCGCTACATGTTGTCCGCACCTGTTTTTTTAGCTTCAGTCAGCCGGGGGGCCTGGTTTTGAAAATCCGGTCGATCGATTTTATCGCGCTGTCCGCGCCGCTCGACGCCGGCAAGGCGTATGGGATGTCGAAATCGCTTTCGACCGGCAGGCAGTCGACGCTGGTGCGCATGACACTTGCCGATGGCACGGTTGGCCACGGCGAGGCCTGGGGCATGCCTTCGGTGAACAAGGCCTATGAGCCCTTCCTGAAGGGCTATCTCGAAGGTAGCGACGTGTTCGATTGCGAGCATGCCTTCTCCCGCATTCTGGCGCGGCATTACCATTTCGGCGTCCAGAACGGCATGCTGTGGGGCATCAGCGGCATCGACATCGCCGCCAAGGACGCGATCGGCCGGCTTACCGGCCAGCCGGTGTGCAGGCTGATTGGCGGGCGGCGGATCGAGCGTGTACCGATCTATGCCTCGGGCGGCTATATGACCGAGACCCCGCGCGAGGATTTCCGTCCGCAGATCGAGGCGATGGCGGCAGCCGGCCACCGGGCGGTGAAGATCAAGATCGGCCTCGGGCCGGACAGCGACGTGGAGCGGGTGGCGATCGCCCGGGAAATCCTCGGCGAGGATGTCGAGCTTCTGCTTGATATCAATTCCAACTACACATTTGATACCGCCGCCGAGGCGTTCAGGCGGCTGGCGCCTTTCCGTCCTGGCTGGATCGAGGAGCCGCTGACGCCGCAGGATCTCGATGGCTACGCGCGGCTTCGGGCCCGGGCGACGGTGCCGATCGCGGCCGGGGAAGCGCTGTACACCGTTTTTGACTTCAAGCAGTTGGTGGAGCGTGGCGGCGTTGACGTGCTGCAGCCCGACCTGACGCTGTGCGGCGGCTTCTGGCAGGGGCGCAAGATCGCCGAACTGGCGCATGCCAATCATCTGCGGGTGTCGCCGCATGTCTGGGGCGGCGGCGTGGGGCTTGCCGCGGCGCTGCATTACATCGCGGCACTGCCGGCCTATCCGCATGCCGACAATATCCCCAAGCCGGTGCTGCTGGAGTATGATCTCGGCGCCAATCCGCTGCGCACCGAGTTGCTGCAACAGCCTATCGTCGTCAAGGGCGGGTTCATCGCGGTGCCGGAGGGGCCGGGCCTGGGGATCGAGATCAACGAGGACGCGCTGGCACGCTATGCCGTCTCCTGACCCTCTCGGCGTGGCAACCGATGCGGCACACCCCGTGCTGTTCGTGCATGAATTGAAGACGTATTTTTTCACCGATGCAGGGGTCATCAAGGCCGTCGACGGCGTCAATCTCAGCGTTGGGGAGGGCGAGACGCTTGCGGTGGTGGGTGAGTCGGGTTCCGGCAAATCCGTCACCGGCCTTACCGTCATGGGGTTGCTGGCGCGCACCACGGCGCGCGTCGTGGGCGGCTCGATCGAGTTCTGCCGCCGCGACGGAACCGTGGTGGACCTGTCATCGATTTCAGAATCAGCGATGCAGCGCGTGCGTGGGCATGATATCGCCATGGTCTTCCAGGATCCGCTGTCGAGCCTCAATCCGGTATTCAGCATCGGCGACCAGATCATGGAGCCGATCCGCATTCATACCGGCGCCGATGGGCGCCAGGCGCGGGCGCGGGCGCTTGGTCTGCTGGCGCAGGTGGGGATTTCTGATCCGGAGGCGCGGATCGACGATTACCCGCATCAGTTTTCCGGCGGCATGCGCCAGCGCGTGATGATCGCAATGGCGCTGGCCTGCGATCCACGGCTGCTGATCGCCGACGAACCGACCACCGCACTCGACGTCACCATCCAGGCGCAGATTGTCACCTTGCTGAAACGGCTGCAGAGCGAGCGGCAGATGGCGATGATTTTCGTCAGCCACGACCTGAAGCTGGTGAGCGAGATCGCCAGCCGGGTGGCGGTGATGTATTCCGGCCAGGTTGTCGAGGAGGGGGCGATTGCCGATGTGCTGAGCCGGCCGCGGCATCCCTACACGCGGGCACTGCTCGACTGCATTCCCAGCCGGCGGGATGCTGCCGGCAACAGGCGTATATTGCACCCGATTCCCGGCGCACCGCCGGACCCGCTGTCGCCGCCGCCCGGCTGCCGCTTCCACCCGCGCTGTCGCTATGTCGATGACCGATGCCGCAGCGGCGATCCGACGCTGCAACCGGTTGAGCCAGCGCATGCGACGCGGTGCCTGCGCTGGCGGGAGATTGAGCTGTGAGCGGCGCGGCGGAGATCGGTTCCGTCATGCCGCCGCCGCTGGTCAGCGTCAGGGGGCTGAGCAAGTATTTCTCGTCGGGTGGCGGCTTGTTTTCGGCGGCGAAACCCCCGGTCAGGGCGGTGGAGAGCGTCGATATCGACATCGAGCAGGGCGAGGTGCTCGGCGTGGTGGGTGAGTCCGGCTGCGGCAAGTCGACGCTCGGGCGGCTCATCCTGCGTCTGATTGAGCCGACCAGCGGCAGTGTCCGTTTCGCGGACCGTGAGTTGGGTGGCCTCGACGCGCGCGAGATGCGGCAGTTCCGCCGCCATATGCAGATGATCTTCCAGGATCCGTTCGGCAGCCTCAACCCGCGCATGACGATCGGCGATGCGTTGCTGGAACCGTTGTCGTTGCACCGCGGGCTGAACGGCAATGCGGCGCGGGCGGAAGCGGCCCAGCTGCTGGAGAAGGTCGGCCTTTCCGGCGATCATATGCAGCGCTACCCGCGCATGTTTTCCGGCGGCCAGCGCCAGCGTGTCGCCGTCGCGCGTGCGCTCGCCTCGGGGCCGAGTTTCATCGTCGCCGACGAACCGGTATCGGCGCTCGATGTGTCGATCCAGGCCGAGGTGATCAACCTGCTGCAATCGCTGCAGGCCGATCTCAATCTCACGCTGATGTTCATCAGTCACGACCTCTCTGTCGTGGAGACGATCAGCGACCGGGTGATGGTGCTCTATCTCGGGCGGGTGATGGAACTCGCACCCACCGAGGCGTTGTTCGGCAGCCCCCAACACCCATACACCGCGGCGCTGCTCCAGGCCGCCCCAGGTATGGCCGCGGCGCGGCGGCACATTCTGAAAGGCGAGATACCGAGCTCTTCGACCCCCCCATCTGGGTGTGTCTTCCGCACCCGCTGCCCGTTCGCCATCGACGATTGCGCCAAGGTCGTCCCGCCTGTTCGCGAAGTGGCGCCGCAGCATTTCAAGGCCTGCATCCGTGATAACCTTGACCTCTGACCTGTTTGACCCGACCAGGCCGGTGCTGGTGATCGGCGGTCGCGGCTTCGTCGGCTCGCACATCGTTCGCGGCCTGCTTGCCGCGGGACTCACCCCACATGTCTACGGCCCACCGATGGCGAACGAGCTGCTGGCCGACTGCCGCGGCCGGTTCGGCGAGACCCATGGTACGGTCGAAAACCAGGAGGCAATCGCCAGCGCGATCCAGGCGAGCGGTGCCGGCGCCGTGGTAACGACAGCAGCCTATGCCGGCGGCAACCAGGGGCTGATGCGAGGCGGAGAGGCCGACACCGACAAGGCCATGGCAGTCAATGTCGAGGGCTTCCGGCGCACGCTGGAGGCGGCCCATCGTCAGGGCGTGCGGCGGGTGGTCTGGGCCGACTCTACGGTCGTCTATGGCCGCGCCTGCCTCTATTCGAAGGCGCGGGTCGACGAGGACGATCTGCGCCGTCCCAGCACGGTCTACGGCCTCACCAAGGTGCTCGGCGAAGACATCGCGCAATACTACCGCGACCGGCACGAGATGGACGTGATTGGCCTCAGGATGTCGCTGCTGCTCGGCGCCGACCTCTGGTACCAGGGTGCTGCGAGCGCCATCGCCGATGTGATCAGGAGAGCGGTGCCCGGTGGGGTGCACAAGGTCGCCTTCCATGACGAACGCATCGACCTGATGCATGTCGCCGACGTTGCCCGCGCCACCTTGCTGGCCCTTCGCAGTTTGCGCGCGCTCGGGGCGGTCTACAACATCAACGGCTTCACCGCATCGCTCAGCGAGATCGCACGCAAGGTCGAGGCGGCCGTGCCTGACTACCGGGTGGAGCACGAGATCCAGCCCGCGCAATTCGTCTTTCCCCTCGTCAGCGACCGCCGCTTTCGTGAAGTGACCGGCTATGCACCTACCCGGTCGCTCGACGATATCATCGCGGAAATGGCCGGAACCGGAGTCCAGACATGATCGAAGCCCGCCTGGCCGAACTCGGCATCACACTGCCGGAGGCGGCCACGCCTTCGTTCAGCTACGTGCCGGTGACGCTGCACAACGGCGTCGCCTATGTCAGCGGGCAGATGCCGAAAGTCGATGGCGAGGTGCGGGTGTTCGGCAAGGTCGGGCGCGAGGTCGACCTGGAGACGGCCAGGGAGCAGGCGCGCATTTGCATCCTGCAAGGGCTCGCCTGTCTGCGCACCGCCCTCGGTTCCCTCGATCGGGTCGAGCGCGTGTTGAAGGTCAACGGCTTCGTGGCATCGGCACCGGGGTTCAATGCGCAGCCCAAGGTGATCGACGCCGCCTCGGATCTGCTGGTGGAGATTTTCGGCGATCCGGGGCGTCATGCGCGTGTGGCCGTTGGCGTTGCCGAACTTCCGCGCAATGCCGCGGTGGAGATCGAACTGACGGTTGCCTTCACCAGCTGACCAAGAGATTGCCGTCGCACCGTCCGATATCGATCCGCTCAGCAAGTTCAACAACCAGCAAGCCCAGGGGTCTCAAGATGTTCCTCGAAGACAAGCTCAGCCGCCGAACCGCCCTACGCACCATGCTCGTGGGCACCACCATCCTGTGTGCCGGCCCGATACTGCCAGCCTTCGCCAAGGGCGAGGGATTGTATGGCCCGGTTCCAGAAAAACCCGTCATCGGCGGCCGCCTCAACATGGGCCTGCTGGTCGAGCCGCCGTCGCTTGACCCGTTTCACCAGGGGGCGGACGCGCGCATCCGCATCACCGTGCTGATCTATCAGGGCCTGTTCTACGAAGCGGCATCGGGCACCGCTGAACCGCTGCTGGCGGAAAGCTACAAAGTGTCGGACGACGGACTGGTCTATACGATCAAGATACGCCAGGGCGTCAAGTTCCATAGCGGCGCAGCGATGACCGTCAAGGATGTCGTCTACAGCTACAACTATCTGCGCGACCCGAAGAATGGCTCGCCCGGAGCCGGCGACTACTCCGTGGTCACCGAGATGAAGGCGGTCGACCCGACGACGATGCAGATCACCCTGAGCAGCCCCAATGCCTCGCTACCGATGACGATGGGCAACAAATACGGCGGTGTCGTCCCGGCCGGCTATTTCGACAACCCGAATGCCGATAAGCTGATGAACCAGCGCAGCGTCGGCACCGGCCCGTTCAAGCTGGTCGAGTTCGCGCCGAATTCGTACATCACCCTGGATAAGAATGCCGATTACTGGGAAAAGGGTGTGCCCTACCTCGACGGCATCGACTTCGCCATCCTGCCCAACAGCGCCTCCATGCTGGTCGCCCTGCGCAACAACCGCGTCAGCCTGGTCAAGCTGGATCGGCCGCAGGACGTGCAGCAGCTGAAGGGCATCAAGAACCTTGAGGTCCAGCGCTGGCCCTCGCTCAGCCAGGCGGCAATCGACATCGGTTCGGAGACGGAGCCGCTCGGCGATGTGCGCGTGCGGCAGGCGATTTCGCTCGCAGTGGACAAAAAAGAGATGATGCATGCCGCCATCGGCGATTACGGCATGGTGATCGGCACCGTGCCCGCCGGTATGCAGAAGCAATGGGGCCTGCCGCTCGACCAGGTTCCAATGCAGGGGCCGGATATTGCGGCGGCCAAGAAGAAGCTCGCGGAAGCCGGCAAGGCCGACGGCTTCACCCTCAAGATGACCACCATCAACGGCTATGACTGGATGGACCCGGCCGCCGTCACGCTGCGCCAGCAGCTCGGAAAGATCGGCATCACGCTTGAGATCCAGCGAATCGATCTCGGCGTGTGGATCAAGAATTTCCAATCGCACAACATGGGCTTCACCTTCAACGACTGGCCCGCACTGTTCGACCCGAACCTGCTTTACTACCGCCACTTCCACACCCGGCCGAAAGGGGCGGACTTCCGCAACTGGAACAACGAGAAGGCGAGCGAACTGCTTGACCAGGGCCGCGCCACCTCCGACCCGGCGAAGCGGCACGAGATCTATGATGGGTTCCAGAAGATCCTCGCCGAAACCGTCCCCACGATCATGCTGTACTCGGCGGATCACGTGACCGTGCGCAACCAAAAGGTGCAGAACTACGAACAGCACCCGACCGGCTGGTACTACGGTCTGGCGCGGACGTATCTGAGCGCGTGACCCGGCCGTGGGGGGGGGGGGGGGGGGGGGGGGGCCCCCCCCCCCCGCGCCCCGGCGGGGGGGGGGGGGTGTGTGGGGGGGGGGGGGCGCGGGGGGGCGCCCGGGGGGCCGGGGGGGCGCGGCGCGGGGGGGGGC
>JBEPTZ010000044.1:0-32948 GCA_041691815.1 Rhodospirillales bacterium
CCTGGCTTGCGCGGGTTGGCTAACTGGGGTGTATTGGGGGGGGCTCCTTTTTTTGGTGGTTATGTGGCGCGTTTGGGCGGCTTAAAACCCCCCGGGGCGGGGGGGGCCCCCCCGGCCCCGGCGCCCTGGCATCAGTTCGGGCGTGTCAGGCAGTGCTGGTCAGTCGGTGGTCGGCGCTGGCGGACCCAAGCCGCGAGCCTCCGCCACGCGCCGAACCTCCAGAGCCAACGCCGCGGAGACGTGGCGGCGGCAGACCCAGAGCCCGCGTTCGAAGGAGTACGCCCGGGCCGCGTCGTGCAGCAGCTGGTCCAGCACGATCAGCAGCTGCTCCAGCGTGATGCCTTCCTCATCCCCGATCGGATCGGGACACAGCGGCAGGTGGTAGTCGCCGCAGCGGGCGACGTTCCACGGATACCCGGAATGCTCGCCGCCGGGATGGAAGGTGACCGGATCACCGCATTCAGCCTCGCCCAACGGGGCGCGGAAGGTCTCCGCGGCAAGGTCCAGGCAGGCCAGGGCGGCCGCGGTGGCAGGCGACGCCATGCGGTCCAGTTCGGCGGCCACCCGGGCGCGGGCGACGGCTGGCAGCTGGCGCGCCGTCCACCCCACCGGGGCGGCCTGCTCGTCCAGCCGGACCAGCAGGCTGAAGCCGTCGCCCTTGGTATCGGCGACCGCACCCCACCAGCGCACCGGCCAGCTGGGCCGCGCATCGGTCGAGGTGAAGATCACGAAGCGGCCGTCGCTGGCCAGCCGGGTGAGGACGATGTCGGCCTTGCGGATGTCGATCATGGCGGCGCATCACGCTTCGAACAGCAGCCACAGGCCATCGCTGGCCATGGTCACCGCCACCCCTTCGGCCACGCGGAAGCTGTGCAACTCCTCCTCGGTCTCGTCGGCGTTGATGCGCAGCAGATCGTCCAGGCAGCGGACATCGAGGCCGAGCCCGGCCAGGTAGGGGATGACATGCAGCGGGTCGTCGCCGGCCTGCACCGCGGCGGCGAAGCTGACCCGCGGAACCTCGCGGGGCTGGTCATGGTCCACGTGGTAGCGCTGCAGCAGCGCGGCCAGCGTCTCGTTGGCGTCGGGCATCGGGGGTCTCCAAATGCAAACAGGCCCCGCCCCCGGGAAGGGGCGAGGCCTGTGGGTTGACGGGGATTGCTCGAGTGAGAGCATCCCGATGACATGCGCCTGAGACACCTAGCTGTTACGCGGAGTTAACGGTCGCCATCACGCCGGCCGACGCAATCCTGCGGTTTGCCGGCGGCGGCCAGTCGAGGGTCACCGCCCGGCGACGCTGGTGCGCACCTTGCTGGCGATGAACGCTTCGACGTCGCCAGCGCGGTAGCGCAGGACCTTGGGGGTGATGCGCACATAGGCCGGCCCGTCCCGGGTGCGGCGCCAGCGCTGCAGCAGCTTCTCGCTGACCCCCAGCCGCTCGGCGACGGCAGCGGGCAGCAGCAGGTCGGGTACCGCCGCCGGGATCGGGACCGGGGACGATACGGGGGCGGCGCGGGTAACGGCAGGTTGGGCAACGACAGCGTGAGCAGCTGCAGTTTGCGCGGCGGCAGCCAGGGCGGCGGCGAGCGGTCGCGCGATGCGAGGCGTGGGGCGGCCCATCATGGTCGGGGATCCTTCCTTGAAAATGGTGCAGCGTGGAACTGGGGCGTCAGTCATCGTCGCCGGTGGCGATGCGGCCCACGGCGTTGGCGGCATCGTGCAGGCGCTCGGCGCTGAGGTGGGCGTAGCGGGCGGTGGTCGAGACCTGGCTGTGGCCGAGCAGCCCGGCGACGTCGTACAGCGAACTTCCGTGATTGATGGCGAAGCTGGCGAACGCGTGGCGCAGGTCATGCAGTCGGAGGTCGGCGGGCAGCCCGGCCGCGGCCTTGGCCCGCGCCCAGGCCGACCGCACACCCTCGATCGGCTGGCCCGGGCGGCGCGCGGATGGAAACACGAACGGCTGGTCGGCCAGCCGCGGCTGCACCCGCAGCACCGCGATGGCAGCGTCGGGCAACTGCACCCGGCGCGCCTGCCCGCTTTTGGCCAGCGGCACGGTCAGGGTGCAGCGATCGAAGTCGACGCGATCCCAGCGCGCCTCGGTGATCTCGGACTTGCGGGCGCCGGTCAGCGCCAGCAGCGCGATCGCCGACGCGGCCACGGCGTCATGATCTTGGCCCAGCGCCGCCATGAGCGCCCGAACTTCAACCACGGTGAGGAAGCGCTCGCGCGGCACCTCGCGCAGCATGCCGGGAGCTTGCGCCGGATTCCGGCCGGCGTAGGCCTCCCAGCGCAGCGCCAGGTTGAAGATGCGCCGCAGCACCGCCAGGTGCCGGTTGACCCGCCCGCTCGACAGGCCCTCGCCGATCAGCCTGCGGCGGAATGCAGCGACATCAGCCGGCGTCACCTCGTCCAGGGGCCGCCGGCCGAACGCCGGCACGATGCGCAACCGGCACATCGCCTCGTAGTCGCCCGCCGCCCGCAGGTGCTCGCGCACGTGCGGGATGAAGCGCTGGTCGACGAATGCGGCGACGGTCTCGAATTGCCGAAGGCGCCGGCGGTCGCCCGCCGGGTCGCCGCCCAGGGTGATGCTGGCCTTGAGCTCGGCGGCGCGCTTGCGCGCCTGTGCGGTGGTGATCGTCCCGTGGCAGCCGACCTTCAGCTCGCGCTGCCGGCCACGCGGGTCGGTGTAACGCAGGTAATAAGTCTTGGCGCCGCTGGGGAACACGGCGAGGTGAAACCCGATGATGCCGGTATCGGTGAGCCTATACTTGCGCCCGCCCGGCGACACGGCGACGCAAGTGTCGACCAGAGCCTGCGATAGGAGCGCTTTAGCCACGTCGTTGCGCCTCCTTCATGGACTTGTTGCGAATGGAGTCGCTCACGGCAACACCGCGGCGATCGGCGGCGACGGTGCGATCTTCTCGGCAGCGGGCGCGGGCTGAAGCAGCCGCTTGACGCGCGGGTCGCACATCAGCTTCTCGACGTGGCCGTGGACGATGACGCGGCCGAACTGGAACGCCGGGAATTCGCCCAGGATCACCAGCAGCAGCCCGGTCACCTTGTCCGTGGCGGCAACTGACGATTCGACAAGCGCCGATGTCGGCCGGGCGGCGTTCTTCAGGGCCGACACGCTGGTCCGATAGCCGGCACCGGTCAGCCACGCCGCGACGTCGCCGTAGCTGCGCCCGCCGAGGCAGACCCCGAACTCGCCGCGGGTCAGCGCCCGCAGGAACTGCCGCTTCAGATCGTCCGCGGACCCGCCGGCCGTCCGATGCGGCCGCCGGCCGGCGGCGCGTGCGGCGAGGGTGGAATCCCGGTAGTCGACCCAGTCGGCCATGTCGGCCAGGTCCTTCAGGCAGCGCCCGGTGCCGTGGCGCCACCCCTCGAACAGCGTGCGCACCTCGACCATCGCTTCGGCGGTCTCGTGCGGCTCCGAACTGGTCGCCAGATGCTCGCGCCCGGCGTGCGGACCGCCGGCGATACCGACCATGCGCGGGTCGGTCAGGCGCCGCTTATGATCGGGCTCGAAGTTAACTTTCGGGGCGTGTTCCACCGACACCAGATCGGCATCCCCGATCCACTGCTCCCGGAACGGGGTCAGGTCCTGACGCGCTATCCTGGTGTCGATGGTTCGGTCGAGGTACTGGCCGAGCAGGTACGAGTTCGGGTCGGCCTCGCCCTGCGGCACCTTGATGCCCGCCTTGGCGAGGATCGGCTTCGACCCGTCGGCGACCACAGCGGTGAACGCCGCGCGGCTGCGCGCCATCACCACCTGCAGCGCCTGCTTCTTGTACTCCAGGATATCCTGGCGCCCGGCGATCTTGCCGCGGCTCGCCGCCAGGACGCGGCAGGCCGGTCCGGACACGTCGATCTCGTCGATCGTGGCAGTCGCGGCGAAGCCGTCGGTCGACGCGCTGAGCACGCGGCGCCCTGCCGGCAGGCGATTGAGCATCTCCGCCAGCGCCGCCCGCGTCAGGCCGGTGGTGAAGGCGGCGAACGCGGCGCTGCTCACCGACGAGCCGGTCAGCGGGCGGTCGGTGCCGGTGCGGGAGTCAAACACGTTGCGGGGGTGCACCGCCTGGGCGGTTTTCCCGTACAGCGAATTCGTCATCGTCTTGACGATCTGGCTCTCCAGCGTGTCGACGCGCACGATCCTGCCGTCCGGCCCGGCCTCCTCCTTCTTCAGGCTGGCGCGTGTGGCAATCATCGCCTGGACGAACGACAGGAACGGCCGGACCAGGTCGTCGGTCCACGGAATGACGATGCCGCGCCGGATGCGGAACTCGACGCCGAGGTGGACGGCGGCGGCGATCTCGGGCGCGGTGACGACGGCGATCCCGCAGCGCGGGAACACCAGCCCGTGCTGCGTGTTCACCGGGAACACGGGGAAGGCGAAGCCGGGCGGGTGGCGGAACTCGACCTCGGCGGCGCCGAGCGTGCCAGCGCCGAAGTCGGCGGGGTCCTCCGTCATGAAGGCGGCGCCGTAGTCCGGGATGCGCAGCGCCGCCTGGCCGGTCGGGTACGCCGACATCATGTCGATGTCGCTGACCAGTTCGCCGAACTGGGACGGCCCGGTCTCGTAAACCTCGGTTCTGCCGCCGTGGTAGGAGGCGGCGAACAGCGGCTCGATCATGGTCCGGGCCAGCGCCATCTCGGACCGGGTCCGGGTGTAGTAGCCGCCCCTGGCACGCGAGAAGGCCTTGGCCTCGTGCTGCTCGATGGCGAACAGCCGGTCGGCCGTGATCGGGCTGCCGTCGGCGGCGCGCAGTTCGCGCAGCACCTGGTGGAACTTTGCGATCGCCGCCGCGCCGAGCGTCGGCGGCACGAAGGACAGCCCGATCCGGGTCATCAGCCCCTCGAGGCGCCGGTAGTAGCGGGCCGGAATCTCCAGGTCGCGCCTCAGGTAGCTCTCGAACGCCGGCTTGTCGCGCTTCAGGAACAAGTCCATCCGGTCCTTGGTGTAGCCATCGGGCAGCTCCACCTTTGGGAGCCCGACCAGGGCGCCGATCGAATCCAGGGACCTCTTGGCACCCTCCACCACCAGCAGCGAAGTATCCCGAAACGTCACGGAGACCGCGCAGACATCGCCGGCGCCGGGCACGCGCATGACGCGGCTGTCGGGCAGGCGCGGCAGATCGTCAAGCGGCCTCCCGGTCTTCGGGTCCAACTTCAGGTCCAGCGCCGCGGGCCCGCGCGAACTGACAAACACGCCGTTCGCGCTGTCGAACTTTCTCTTCAGATCGGCGAAGTCCTTGCACGCGGACAGGTCTCCGCGGGCGTAGTGGCCGACCAGGACAATCTGCTGCGGCACCCCGGGGAGCACCTCCGGGATAGCCCGGTCGATCAGCTTGCCCAGCATCGCCGAAAGGGTGAGCCGAGAGCGGCGATCGCCACCCTTCGGATAGAAGAAACGGGTCACGGATTCCTCGCCCGATTCCAGCCGCAGCCCGTAGCACAGCACTTCGTTGCGGAGCGGGTCGCGGGGGTGCCGCGTCCACTCGACATCCAGCACAACCAACGGGATCCCGCTGTCCGGTGTACCGGGCTTGCCGTCCTGCCCCAACTGGCGATTGACACCAGGGTGCTTGCCCTTCTTTTTACTCATTTTTTTCGGTCACCTTGCACGACCCGTTGAAAGTCGGGGCAATTTCGCGGCAAGAACGGCCGCCGGTTCGCACCGGCGGCCCTCCTGTCGTGCACGGAAGAAACTACCAGCCCAGCTGCTCGTTGATCAGCTGGATCTCCGCCGCGGCGGCCTCCGGGCTCTCGCAGCGGATGGAGCACAGCGTCTCCCCCGCAGCGTTCTTGAGAAAGACCCGGTTAGTCTCTTCCGACAGGGTGACCGCCGCGACGTACTTCGCCGCGACGCTGCACCCGTTGCTCAACTTCACACGTTTTTCGGCCATGGTTGGTCTCCACTGTTGTAGCCCCGCCGGCGGCAGGACATGGGGTTGCAGTCTCGGGCGCCAACTCAATGGCGCCCTTCTCGCTCAGTCACCGCCCGTCGCGGCCGGCTGCGCCTCGTGTGTTAGTGTTACCGTCGGCAGCGCGGCGGATTTCGGGGGTGCCGAGATCGGCACCGGCATCTTCACCTCCCGGTAATCATCGCCGGCGATATGTAGCGGCCCAGGAGAGCCAGCAGCCATTCAGACGCGGTGGCCTAAGTACGCCAATCGGCCTTTAACCGACTGAAATCCTGTGGTACATTTTCTCATTTATGCGCCCTCCCTGGCTAACAGGAGGGCGGAACATCGGGGTTCTGGCGGTCATGAAGCGTCGGCGATCAATCGAAAGAGGCATGATCCGCTTCTTTGTAGGTATGAAAAGGCTGACAAATGTGTCCACCGACGAACTGCGCAGCGGGTTAAGGCACTGGCTTGAGCTCGGCCTGCCCAGCAAAGCGACCTTGAATAATGCCTGTAGGGATTACGGGCTTGATGCTCAGCCACCCACCCTCCGACTGGTCAAGAATCGGCCGTTGGGACAGGTCCGGATGCAGGTGTTCAAGGGCTCGTTCTACGATCGGCACGACGCCCCCAACGAGCTGGCGATCAGCTACGAGACCTGGAGCGGAGCGATCTACGCGCGGCTTAGTTCAACATTTGCAGGGTATGAGGAAACGAGCCGGTTTCTCCGCGACTCACTTACCGCCTTCCCCCCGGAATACCGAAACCTGGTCCGCACGGTTGTTCTTCTGCACCGAGATCCTGTGATCGAGACGCCGTTCGCCGCGCTGGTCGCGAAGTCTGCTCAGTCGGGCACTCTTGCAGATCAGGCAGAGTATGACGCGACCAACCTTGGCCTTTACGCACCTTGCTACATCGGCGAGTACAAAATATGGCCAGGCGGCAGTGACTATGAGGGAGTCCGCAACTTCCTGCCCAGGATAGTTGGCAGCTACAATTGCCACGATCCTGTGACATCTGCGCACCGATACCGAGGCAAACCGAGATGGCGTGAGTCGTTCGAAGGATTCTCCGGTTTGGAGGTTCCAGGCCAACGGGTCGGACGGGTCGCCGAACTCGGCCAAGAGGTGGAAGGACGCGGGCCGGCACGGCGTGTCTTCGCCGCCCTCTCGTCCATTCGCAGGGTGGAACCGAGAGACCAGACGACAAATGTCAAATACACAATGGAGCATATCAAGAAATATTTACGACCAACCACTCCAAGCCGCGGAAGGTGGAAAAATCGTAAAATAACTCCAGCGTAATACCTAAGGTCATGACGTACGAAAGATGTTCGATTTACGCGGGCGGTGAAGGGGTGCGCAGCCTTTCACGAGTTACTGAAAAAAGCGGATACGGAATATTTTGGGAAAGATAGAAGAATTACAACGATACCTAAATCGCCAAGAGAATGATCGCGCTGACCTACAAGAACGCAACCGGACTGGGGGCAGCAACAGGCACCGCCTGCCCTCCTTTCGAGTGACTCGTGAAGCGCCGCACCGGCGGCCTGATTCGACTTCGCGAAGGCGTCCCCCACCGGTGCCGACCAGTTCAAAAGGGTAGCGCTATTCCGCTACCAACCCTTACCGTCGACTTAGATTGATCACAGCAGGCGTGGTGTTGGTTCGGCGCCCGGGCGTGCGAGATCGCGATCGTCATTGCGGACATCCCCCACCCGCTTATCGACCTGCCAGGCGGTGATCAGCGCTGGATCGGACGACTCCAGCATTCCCAGCAACTCCGGTTCCTCGGTGGCTTGCTCGCCCAGCCACGCGGGCCATTGCGCCTCGGTGAGGATGACCGGCATCCGGTGGTGGAACTGCGCCATGGTAGCGTTGGCGTCGGTGGTGATGATCGTCGCGGTCTGGATCGCCTCGCCCTCCGGCGAGGTCCACGCCTGCCACAGGCTGCCGAGGGTCCTCAGGCCAACATCCGCCGTACCAATCGCGTACGGCTGGCGATCGCTCTCCCGCCACTCGTAGAAGCCATCCGCCACGATCAGACGCAAAAAATTCACAAAGCTGTGCGCACGCCGGGATTGATTAAAATTCCGTAAATGTGTATCGGAGATACGCAATTGTAAATTGTTGTAGACGGTTGATCAATTCCAAAAGGTTGGTCACTTGGTGGGCTAAGCTTCCAACAAAAAATGACAGGACGCTGGCATGTATGCACTGATCGCTACACACGACGCCACGCTTCGATCAGCCATCGCGGTGCTCCTGAGGATCTGTCATCCCGGATGTCATGTCGCCCTCGCCAATTCTGTCGCCGAGGTGTACGAAACGCTCGAATCCGGTCGCTGCAACACGATGCTGGTGGACGCGCGGTTCACCGGCTACGGCAGTATTTTGAACGTGGGAATGCTGCGCGGCTTCTACCCGCAAGTGAACTTCCTGCCGCTCGGCAGTGCCGACGGCAGCCAGGCGATCCTCAGCACGCTGGAATCGGATCTCGACACTGTCCATTTCGCCGCATCGCCGCCCGCCGATCCATCCAGCACCACGCCGCTCGATCATCTCCTGCGCGCCATCAACGTGATCAATTCGTCGGAAGCGGTGCCCATGCCGTCGGACCTGCCGCCCGCCCAGTCGCTCGACGAGCTAAGCCCAACGCTCACCGGCCGCCAACGCGATGTGCTGGGTTTGCTAGGGGAAGGGCGATCGACCAAGGACATCGCCCGCCGGCTTGGCCTTGCAGTGCCGACCGTGAAGACGCATCTGGCGGCGCTGTATCGCCAACTCGGCGCCCGCAATCGGGTGGAAGCAGTGGTCAAGGCCGGCATGTCGCGGGGCAGGCCCACCCGCAGTCGCCCGCCGATGTCTACCGTAACCGTGCGAGATCGCGCTCCCTCCCTCGACTCCCTACTGGCGTGACGCCTCAGGGCGTCGGGCGCCACGTTTGGGCAGGGGCGGCGGGGCTGGCGTACGGTTGAAAATGAAAACGCCAGGTCGACCGAGTTGAAGCAACCCTATCGCTTCGGCGGGCCAGGGCGTCGGCCGCGAAACCGAAAGCAGAGGCCGACCGGGTGGATGTGGGCCGCCGTCGCGGTCGCCATCGGGTGCGCCTTCGTGCTCACGCGAATCTTGCATCCATAGGCGCGTCCGGACGTTCGACGCCGGCCGCTCCGCAGGCAATTGGCGATCAGATCAGGCTCGGCTTTGGCTGCGGCAGAGGATAGGCGAGGTTCGCATTGTCGTTTCTTCCGTTGCAGACCCATCGATCGCGGCCGCTTCTTTTGTGCGGCCAGCAGAGGGCGTCGCGTTATGCTCACGCGCGCTGAATCCGCTCGCAAATTCGGCGTTAAGGAAATCCGCCAACCGATGCAGGGTCCGCGGATTTGGCTTGCCGGCGGCGAGGCGGCGGGCGTAGCGTCTCGGCGCGGTGTGGTCCCTAACGCGCCGTGATCGTGTGGCTTGGCGGCGGCAGATGCACGTGCAGATGCCGCCGCTTCCGCGTTCAGCGCCACGACGCCGCCAGCAGCATTGCCACCGCCACTGCCGCCCACGCCAGCATCAGGACAGCGGGCGACGGGCCATCGTACGGCGATCTGCTATTGTTCTGAACCATTCTGCTGATTCACAATTAGACGCCGCGATCCTGATCACGTGTATCTTGTGGGATGGCCGCGATGTGCGCAGAGCCGAGAGGGAAGTCATCTGATGGGTAGCGTATCCGCGTTACGGTCGGTTGCGCCGCACGGACCACTGGCAGCGAAAGACGGTGCAGTGCAGTTCGGGCAATCCGTTCCGACCAAGCGGACATTCCGCGTTTCGTGGTGATGGTGTCGGCGATCTCGCTTACGTTCGGGGCGGCCGGCCCCGATTGCGGGGCGGGAGACTCTCCATTTTCGGACATCGCCATCCTCCTTGAATATGGTCGGCAAGCTTCTCACGGCGCATGCCAATTGTAAGGAAACTGTAGGTATTTTGGTTCCCGGCGACCGAAATGACGAGGCTCGGAATCTACTCACCGCATGCCACCGCCAGCAATTCTCCGACCGACCTAGCCCGCCCGTCATGGCGGGAAATGCCATTTCCGCCGATCGGGTGCGGTGGGAGGCGCGCGCGGTCTGGGGCGGCCTCAAACCAAGCGGTGCGTATCCGAAGCAAGCGGCAATACCAGATCGGCGCCATCGTTCCGCACATTGCCAACCCGCTTATCCACCTGCCGAGCCTTGATAAGCACCGGGTCGCAAGGTGCCAGCATTGCCAGCAACTCGCCTTCCTCTGCCGCTTCCTCTCCCAACCAAACGGGCCGCTGTGCCTCGGTCAGGATCACAGGCATCCGGTGGTGAAACTGCGCCATGGTGGCGTTGGCCTCGGTCGTGATGATCGTCGCGGTCTGGATCGTCTCGTCGGCCGGCGAAGTCCACGGCTGCCACAGCCCGCCGAACGTCATCAGGCCGCAATCCGCCATCCCAATCGCATACGGCTGGCGGTCGCTCTCCCGCCACTCGTAGAAGCCATCCACCACGATCAGGCAGCGGCGCCCGGCGCGCCAGGCGCCGCGGAAGGTCGGCTTGCTGGTCACGCCGTCGGCGCGGGCGTTGAAGGTGGACCCGACGCGGGTATCCTTCGCCCAGTGCGGGATCAACCCCCAGCGCATCAGGTCAGCGCGGCGGCCGGTGTCGGCGGTGCGGACCGCCACAACGTCGCGCGTCGGGGGGATGTTCCAACTCGGGCGCAGGTTTAGCGCCGGCGCCAAGTCATCGAGACGCAGCTTGATCTTGATCTCTGCCCACTCGGTGGACAGTCGGACGCGACCGCACATCTGCTAACCATGGGGATTGAGACCAAGGAACGCAACGGCCAGCCCACCTCGCGACGCCCGCCCGTAAACAGGCGCTCGCGCGGAACACCACCGGACTGACGAAACTCAATAGCCTACCAGATCGATCGGCGCCGAATCCGTCGCCTATGCACAGCCCCGCCCTTCCTGGGCGCAGCTCCGCGCTATCCCCTTTACTTTGACGGTACCTTCGGGTTAGTGCCGCGATAGAAGAACGTCTTGCAGGTTTCGACCAGCGCCAGATAGGCAATCGTCGCACCGATCAGATAGACAAAAAACAACGGCGGCGGGGCGACAAAGCCGAACCAGTGACCGAACGGCATAAACGGCAGAGCCAGCGCGATCGCGACTACGCCGAGCGCCATGAGAACGAGGACGCGGTGCGGCTTGCTTCGGAAAAACAATCGCCGCGTTCGGATCGCGAAAACGACAAGCACTTGTGTCACGATCGACTCGATAAACCAGCCCGTTTGAAACACCTCCGTGTCGCTACCGAACAACTGTAGCAACACATAAAAGGTCAGAAAGTCGAACACCGAGCTGATCGGGCCGAACACCAGCATAAAACGCTTGATCAGCTTTATGTCCCATCGCACGGGCCGGGCCGTGGTTTCCGGATCGACGCGGTCAAAGGGAATGGCGATCTCAGAGACGTCGTAGAGCAGGTTATTGAGCAATATTTGAATTGGCAGCATGGGTAGAAATGGTAGGAACAGCGCGGCGCCGGCCATGCTGAACATGTTACCGAAATTCGAACTGGAAGCCATCAGAACGTATTTCGACACGTTCTGGACCGTGCCGCGGCCCTGGATCACCGCGTCCTCCACGACAGAAAGATCGTGTTCCAGCAGGATCAGATCGGCCGCAGCGCGCGCGACGTCGGCGGCACCGTCGACCGAAATCCCGACATCGGCCGCATGAAGCGCGGACGCGTCGTTGATGCCGTCCCCCATGTATCCAACAATATGACCGAGCCGCTTAAGCGCCAGAAGGACACGATGCTTCTGCTGCGGATTGACCCGGCAGAACAGATTGACCTTGGGAAGCTGCCCGAGTAGCGCCTCGTCGGAGAGATGCTGAAGCGCATCCCCGGTAAGCACGCCTATAACCGGCACGCCGATCTCAGCAAAAACATGGCGCGAGACGAGTTCATTGTCGCCGGTAAGCACCTTTACGCCGACGCCGGCCTTCGCCAGTGCCTGGATCGTGGCGCCGGCGCTGGCCTTGGGCGGATCGAGAAAGATGGCGAAACCCGAGAAGACGAGTCCGCATTCATCAGCGATCGCGGCGGTCTGATGAGTCAGATCGACCTCGCGACTAGCGATGCCAAGCGCGCGGAACCCTTGCGCGCAGAGGCCGTCGAGCGTGGCCTGAAACGTGCCGCGAGTCGTATCGTCGAGTAACTTCTCCTCCCCGGTCGCGCCTTCATATCGGCCGGAGAGTTTCAGCAGATCCTCCGGCGCGCCCTTCACAATCAGGCGTCGCTTGCCGTTGTGCTCGGCCAGGACCGAGACGCGTCGCCGCTCAAAATCGAACGGCACCTCATCGATCTTCTTCCATCCCGCCATATCGAAGGGTTGTGCGGCGAGGATCGCGTCATCGAGCGGGCTCTTCATGCCGCTTTCGAATTGGCTATTGATAAAGGCGTAGGCAAAGGCGCGTTGGCTCTCGACGCCGCTACCGTCGACCGCACGGACAAGCTTGATCGTAGCCTCGGTTAGCGTGCCGGTCTTGTCGGTGCACAGCATGTCCATGGCGCCGAGGTCGTGGATGGCGGTGAGACGCTTTACGATCACCTTTCGCTTCGCGAGTACCATCACCGACCGGGCAAGCGTCACCGTCACGATCATTGGCAAAAGCGAGGGCGTCAGACCCACGGCCAACGCCAGTGCGAACATCAATGATTCCAGCACGGGCCGGTGGAAGGAGATGTTCACCACCAGTACGAACAGCACCATCACCACAGTCAGACGTATGATCAGCAGCCCGAACCGGAGAATGCCGACTGAGAAAGCGGTGGCGGGCGGTTTCTCCGCGAGGCTGGTGGCCAGATTGCCGAGTGCCGAGTTTTTTCCGGTCCGGCAGATAACAACCGTCGCGGTGCCACTGATTACCGAGGTGCCAGCGAAGACCGCGTTGGAAGCACCGGCCGGGTCCTCAGCGCCGTGCGCCGTATCGCCGGCTTGCTTTTCAGCGGGGTAAGGCTCACCCGTGAGAAGCGCCTGATTGACGAAGAGATCGCGGCTCTCGAGCAGGCGTGAATCCGCGGGCACGAGATCCCCGGCAATTAGTTCGACAACGTCACCCGGTACCAGTAGGTCAATCGGTATCGAGCGCTTCGCGCCATCGCGCCGAACGGTGGCCTGGACCGCTACCGAACGTCGCAGCGCCTCAACAGCATCATGCGCGCGGACTTCCTGCACGAAGTCGAGCACCATGCTGGCCATGACAATCGCGACGACAATAATGAAGCTGGCGACGTCGCCGGTCGCCGCTGACAGCGCGCTCGCGACCAGAAGGATGATGACGAGCGGATTGCGAAAGCGCGTGACGAATTGCAGCCACAGAGGGGTGTGCTTGACTGCTGCCGCATCATTGGGCCCATAGATCGCTAGGCGCGACTGTGCCTCAGTATCCCTGAGACCAGCCGCAGTTGTCGTGAGACGTGAGAGAAGAATGGCCAGCGGCGCTTTCCAGACGTCGTCGGAACTCAGTTCGCCGGGCGTAGATTGCGGCGGGTGGACCGAAGCGAGCGATGATGCGCCCCCAAGATCGCGCGCCATTGCTGATTCCTCTCAACTCTTCCGAGCGATAGTAGGGCGCTGGCTTCTAGTCATAAAGAACTGAGTTTGCGCGAACGCCTAGCGCTTGGCGCGAACCGACGACAAGGGAATGGGCAGGAGTGCGGACAGCGTCGTGCGTCGCAACGCTGGCTATCGGGCGTTGAGTTGAGCCCTCCGCTGCACGTCCCGGGTAAAATCCGGCTCGAGAAAGCCCCCGTACCCCGATCGCGCCCGGCATCAATCCCCGCACCACCGAAAAGCCCCCCCCCCCAGCGCAGCCGGGTCGGCGTCACGCCCCGGCGGCTATCCACAAAGGTCGGACTATCAGCCCTATCACACCGACGGCGCTGCGCCGGGTAATACGCGCAGCCCGCAGTTTCCCCCGCTAGTCCCACGGCGTGATACGACGTGATCACCGGTGATCGAGACGCATCCGTGAAGAGCGCGACTGGCAAGAATAGGTCAAAACACTTAAAATATATCAATGATTGGTCAAATCACGTAAAGGGCCAATTTCAATCATCAAACTACGAATCTGGGGGTTGGAGGTTCGAGTCCTTCCGGGCGCGCCAGATCTAGCGTTGGCGGCCAAGGCTTCCTGGGGTTTTTGCTACGATCCAGCCCGCCGGCGGCTTTCCCCGTCCCACAGTAGTCCCACGTGGCAGGCGCCCTTCCCTCAATCTTGTCGGCCACGGGCACCGACACGGCGCGCGGCCAGATGGGCGACTTTCCTCCGGCGGATGCCACCTCCATCGTTTGCGCTCGGTGTGAAAAAGCTGTCGAGGCGGCGGCCTGCTGCCGGCCGCCCCCCCGTTCCCCCCTCCCTCCGCCGGCACTTGCGGTGCCGTGCAGCCAAAACAGCCTGGCAACAAGAAGCCGGCCCGACAGCTCAACGCACTGGCCCGCAAGGGACAGATGCGGTGGTTTGCATCTGTCCCCAGAATCAAGCCGAATCGCCTCGGGGCAAGCGCCATTCCAGCATGCGCGGGGCTCGCCCCCCACCCCAACCTATTTGCCGACGAGCGAACAACCGCTGTCCTTGAGCGCCGGATAGGCCTGGTCGCCCGGGATTGTGCCGACAACCTTGGCCAGATCCCACGGCCCATCCTTCGGATCCTGAACCTGCAGCAGGTACATGCTATGGAGCAGCAGCCCGTCCGCCCTGATCACACCGTCCTGGGTGAAAAAATCGTCGATCTTCAGCTTGCCGAGTTCGGCGCGCACGGCATCCGAATCATCGGTCCCTGCCGCTTGCACCGCCTTCAGATACGCCATGGTCAGCGAATAATCCGCCGCATGGATGAAGGTCGGCGCCGCACCGTGGGAGAATTTCTCGTATTCCACCTGCCACTTGCGTGACGCATCGTTGCTGTTCCAGTACCAGCCGCTGGTGAACTGCAGCCCCTTGGCGACATCCGTACCGAGGCTCTTGACATCAGAGAGCAGCACCAACATCCCGGCCAGCTGCTGGCCGCCCTTGACGATACCGAACTCATGCGCCTGCTTGATCGAGTTGATCGTATCGTCACCCGCGTTGGCCAGGCCGATCACCTGTGCGCCCGAAGACTGCGCCTGCAGCAGATAGGAAGAAAAATCGGCAGTACCGAGTGGCACAAGCGAAGAGCCGAGAACCTTGCCGCCGAGTTTCTCAATCACCTGCGTGGTGTTTTTTTGCAGCGCATGGCCGAATGCATAATCGGTGGTGATGAAATACCAGCTCTTGCCACCGTTCTTGACGATCGCGGTCGCGGTGCCAACCGGCAGCGCGTGCGTGTCGTAGCCATAGTGGATGCCGTATTTCGTGCACGCCGAACCGGTCAGATCGCTGGTCGCGGCGCCGGTGGTCATGGTGATCACATGCTTGTCCGACGCCAGCTTCTGCACCGCCAATGCGACCGCGGAATTGGTCAAATCCGCGATCATGTCGACGTGATCCTCGTCAATCCACTTGCGCGCGATCGACGAGGCGACGTCTGCCTTGTTCTGATGGTCGGCCATGACCACTTCGATCCGCTTGCCAAGCACGGTGCCACCGAAGTCGCGCACCGCCATCTTCACCGCGGCGACGGCGCCGGCGCCGCTGAAGCCGGTCGAATAGACGCCCGACATATCTCCGAGCACACCGATCTTTACGACATCGTTCGAAATGCCGGCAGCCATCGCGGCGCCGGATGTCAAGCCGACGGTCATAACCGCCAGTCTCAAACAGCCAGCCACCTTCATTTTTTTGATCTTCATCCGATTTTCCTCCCTTGTTTGCTGCACCGCGCAGCCCACGTCGCCTGAGTTACACCGCGACGACGCCATCTGGCGCCCGCGCGGCGACACCATGCGATCTCCGCAAATCCGGAGTCAAATTTCCCTATTTGAAGCGTCGTAGATATAGCATGAGATCAACCGGTTTGCCTCTGGGTGCGGTCTGTCGCAGCGCGTCGCAAGGCTGGTGCTATTTCGCAATCATATACTGCGTCGGCGATTCCGCAGGAGCCACCCACCCAAAGCCTGAGTATTACTTCCCTATCCTGGGTTCCGTCCCCGCCAGCAGCCGGGCGATATTTGCCCGATGCCGCTGCCAGATGAACGCGGCAATCGCCACCGCCATCACGGTCCGTGGCGCCGCGTAGCCCAGCGCCGCCATCAGGATCGGCGCCAGCGCGCTGGCCAGCAACCCGGCTGCCGAGGACATGCGGACCACCAACGCGGTGGCGAACCAGGCCAGCCCGGCCAGCAGCGCCACCAGCGGGGCCGCCGCCAGCAGCACGCCGAACCCGGTCGCCACCCCCTTGCCGCCGCGAAACCGCAGCCAGACCGGGAACATATGCCCGATCACCGCGGCGAACCCGGCTGCCGCCACACCGATCTCCTGGCCGGTGCCCCACTTGCCGGCCCCCATCCCGGCGGCCCATAGCGCGATCAGCACCGCCAGCGCGCCCTTGCCGCCATCCAGCAGCACCGTCGCCGCCGCCAGTCCCTTGTGGCCGGTGCGCAGCACGTTGGTGGCGCCGATACTGTGGCTGCCGATTTTGCGAATATCGCCCAGCCCGGCGGCAAACGTCAGCAGCAGCCCAAACGGGATCGAGCCGAGCAGATAGCCAATTGCCGCCAGCAGGGCGACCAGGGACCAGTCGGCGATCACCCGCCGAACACCCGCCGGCCGGCCTTCCAGGTGCCGAGCACCTGGCCCTCCAGCGCCCGCCCGTCGAACGGGGTGTTCTGCGCCTTGCCGGGCAGCGCCCCGGCCTCCACCTGCCAGGCGCGCTCCGGATGGAACAGGCACAGATCGGCCGCCGCGCCCTTGGCCAGCGTGCCGGCGCCGCAGCCCAGCAGCGCCGCCGGGCCGCTGGTCAGCAGCGCGATCGTGCGGGACAGCGGCAACAGGCCGCCATGCACCTGCGCCAGGCTCACCCCCAGCAGGGTCGCCAGCCCGGTGCCGCCGGCCGCCGCCTGGGCGAACGGCAACCGCTTGTCGTCGGCGTCGCGCGGCTGGTGGTCCGAGGCAATGGCGTCGATGGTACCGTCGGCCAGCGCCGCCACCACCGCCTGGCGGTCGGCCTCGGTGCGCAGCGGCGGCGACAATTTGGCGTAGGTGCGAAAATCGCCAATCGCCGTCTCGTTGAGGTCGAAATACGGCGGCGCGGTATCGCAGGTCACCGCCAGCCCGGCCTGTTTCGCGCCGCGAATACGGGCCAGCGCCTCGGCGGTGGAAACATGGGCGAAATGCACCGCGCCGCCGGTCATCTCGGCCAGCCTGATGTCGCGCCCAACCATGATCGCCTCGGCCGCCGCGGGGATCGATGGCAGCCCCAGCCGGGTCGCCAGTTCGCCCTGGGTCGCCGCCCCGCCCTCGCTCAATGAGGGTTCCTGCGGATGCTGAATGATCCGCGCCCCGAAGCCGCGCGCATAGCTGAGCGCCAGCGCCATCAACCGCGCCGGCCCGATCGCCCGCCCGCCATCGGTAAACGCCACCGCACCCGCCTCACGCAGCAGGCCCAACTCGGCCATCTCCTCGCCGCGGCAGCCGCGTGTCACCGCGCCATAGGGCAGGATGGTCAGGCTGCCGGTCTCCTCGCCGCGCGCCCGCAGCAGCCGCACCAGCGCCGGGTCGTCGATCGCCGGCATGGTATCGGGCAACGCCGCCAGGGTGGTGATGCCGCCTGCCGCCGCCGCCTGCGCCGCCGAGGCGATGGTCTCGCGGTATTCCCGGCCGGGTTCGCCAAGTTCGGCCCGCACGTCCACCAGCCCGGGGCACAGCACGCAGCCGGCGCCGTCGATTATCTCCACGTCATCCGGTCGGCCGAGCCCAGGGCCGAAATCGGCGATCCGGCCGTCGCGGACCAGCAGGTCGCCCACCTGGTCCAGCCCGTTGGCCGGGTCGATCAGCCTTGCGCCGACGATCAGAGTGTCAGTCATTGCGCCGGCCCTGGCGCGACAGGATGTCCAGCACCGCCATGCGCACCGCCACCCCCATCTCCACCTGTTCCTTGATCACGCTGCGCACCGGATCGTCAGCCACCGCGCTGTCGATCTCCACGCCGCGGTTCATCGGCCCGGGATGCATCACCAGTGCCTGCGGATGGGCGTAGGCCAGCTTCTCGGCGTCCAGCCCCCAGAAGCGGAAGAACTCCCGCGCGCTCGGCACCAGGCCGCCATGCATGCGCTCCTTCTGCAGCCGCAGCATCATCACGATATCCACGTCTTTCAGCCCGGTCTGCATGTCGTGGAACACATCGACACCGAGCCGCGCCACCTCCGCCGGAATCAGCGTCGGCGGCCCCACCACCCGCACCCGCGCCCCCATCGTGGTCAGCAGATGGATGTTGGAGCGGGCCACCCGGCTGTGCAGAATGTCGCCGCAGATCGCCACCGTCAGCCCATCGATCCGCCCGCGCCGGCGCCGGATGGTCAGCGCGTCGAGCAGCGCCTGGGTCGGATGCTCATGGGTGCCGTCGCCGGCGTTGATCACCGCCGCATCCACCTTCTGCGCCAGCAGGTTCGGCGCACCGGACTGGCCATGCCGCACCACCAGCAGATCGCACTGCATGGCGTTCAAGGTCGCCGCGGTATCCAGCAGCGTCTCGCCCTTGTTCACCGAGGACTGCGCCACCGACATGTTGATCACATCGGCGCCGAGCCGCTTGCCGGCCAGCTCGAAACTGGTGCGAGTGCGCGTTGAATCCTCAAAGAAAAGACTGATCATCGTCCGCCCGCGCAGCAAATCGCGCTGAGTCTTGCCGGAACGGTTGAGCAACACATAACTCTCGGCAAGATCAAGCATGGCCTCGATCTGCGGCGGATGCATGCCCTCAATCTGGAGCAGATGCGGTCTGGGACTCGGCACGGCGGCATGTCCTGGCTCAGTGGCGCGGCAACTTAGCCGCATGGCGCAGAGAGGGCCAGAGAGGGAGGGAAGGCCTTCTTTTTGTGAACAAAAAGAAGCTTTTTCATCCGCCTTGGAGCACCGAGAGCTTGGAGACACCGGCGTCTCCACACATCAAATGTTGCAAGGCGGATGAAAAAGCTTCTTTTTTTACAAAAAGAGAAGCGCTTACTGACTTGCCTGCCTGATCCTTTCGAGCACCTCATCCCGCCCCAACGCCGCCAGCGTCGCATCGATCGGCGGCGAGTTGGTGCTGCCGGTCAGTGCCGCGCGCAGCGGTTGCGCCACCTGGCCCAGCTTGCGGCCGGAGGACTCGGCGTAGGCGCGCAGGGCGGCGTCAAGCGCCGGGATCGAGAAGTCGGTGGCGGCGAGTGCCGGTGCCAGTTCGCGCAGCATCAGGCGGTTCTCGGCGGTCAGCAGGGCGGCGGCTTTCGGTTCCATCGGCAGCGGCAACGGGCGGGCCAGGAACATCGCCATGTCAGCGAGTTCGACGATGGTTTTGGCGCGTTCCTTGAAGGCGGGCAGCAGGGTGCGGATGCGGTGCATCGCGTCGGTGCCCAGTGCCAGGTCGGGGCGCTGCGCCAATATCTCCAGCACCAGCGGCAGCAGGGCGGCGTCGTCGGCCTGGCGCAGCCAGACGCCGTTCACCTGGGTCAGCTTGGCGTAGTCCATGCGGCTGGGCGCGCGGCCGACGCCGTCGAGGTCGAACAGCGCGATCGCCTCGTCGCGGGAGAGGATTTCGGCGTCGCCGTGGCCCCAGCCGAGCCGCAGCAGGTAGTTGCACAGTGCCTCGGGCAGATAGCCCTGGTTGCGGAATTCCAGCACGCTGACCGCGCCGTGCCGCTTCGACAGCTTGGCGCCGTCGGCGCCGTGGATCAGCGGGATATGGGCGAATTCCGGCCGCTGCCAACCCATCGCGTCGTAGATCTGGCACTGCCGGAAGGCGTTGGTCAGGTGGTCGTCGCCGCGGATCACGTGGGTGATGCCCATGTCGTGGTCGTCCACCACCACGGCGTGCTGATAGGTCGGGGTGCCGTCGCCGCGCAGGATGATCATGTCGTCGAGTTCGGCATTGGCGACGCGGACCGGGCCTTGCACCAGGTCGTCGACCACCGTCTCGCCTTCGCGTGGGGCGCGCAGGCGGATCGCCGGGGCGACGCCGGCGGGCGCTTCGGTGGGGCTGCGGTCGCGCCAGGGCGAGGTGATGCGGCCGGTGGCCTCGCGCATGGTCTTCAGTTCGTCCGGCGTCAGCCAGCAGCGATAGGCGGCGCCGGCCTCCAGCATCTGCTGCGCCACCTCGGCATGGCGGGCGGCGCGGGTGGACTGGAACACCGTCTGCCCGTCATGCGCGATGCCGAGCCATTCCAGCGCACCGAGGATCGCCTGGGTGTTGGCGTCGGTGGAGCGGGCGCGATCGGTGTCCTCGATGCGCAGCAGGAATTCGCCGCCGTGGTGCTTGCTGAACAGGTAGTTGAACAGCGCGGTGCGGGCGCCGCCGATATGCAGCAGGCCGGTGGGCGACGGGGCGAAGCGGGTGCGGATTGTCATGAAGCGGGTTGTGGCCGGCATCACGGCACGGTTCAAGCGCCCAAACGGCAGGACTGATCCATCAGGTGCGCTATCATGTGCGATGGTATGCGCTAGCTTGTCGCCATGCAGCCGTCCCGCCTTGCCGAAGCGTGGCATGCCTGGCTCGCCGCCGAGCGCGGCCGCTTCGCGCTGTGGCTGCCGGTGTGCCAGGCGGCCGGGGCGGTGCTGTATTTCAGCCTGCGCCGCGAGCCGCCGTGGTGGAGCGGCGGCGCCGTGCTGCTGGCGGCGCTGGCCGGGTGGTGGCTGCTGCGCGGCCGGCTGCTGCCGCGCGCGGCGTTCGCCGGCATCGCAGCACTGGCGCTCGGGCTGACGCTGGCGCAGGCGGCGACCTGGCGGGCGCCTGAACTGCTGGAACTGCCGACCCGTGCGACCATCGTCACCGGCACCGTGGCGGCGGTGGACGTGCTGGCCGAGGGGCGCCGGGTGCTGCTGGAGCAGCCGCAACTGAATGGCGGGCCGGCGCAGCCGCGCAGCCTGCGCATTCGAATGCACAAGGGCGACCAGCAAATCGTCGCCACCGGCGACAAATTGCGCCTGCGCGCGATGCTGCTGCCGCCGGCGCCGCCTGCCTACCCCGGCGGCTGGGACCTGCAGCGGGACGTTTTTTACACCGGAATCGGCGGTTATGGCTACGCTTTGAACCCTTCGGAGCGGCTTTCCGAGGGGATTCCGCGCGGCATTTCGGGCTGGATGCAACGGGCGCGGGAGGCGATCGCGGCGCGGATCGAGGGTGCGCTCGGCAGCGACACCCAGGCGGCGATCGCCACCACGCTGCTGACCGGGATGACCCACAGCATCCCCGAAGCCGACCGGGCGGCGTTTCGCGATGCCGGGCTGGCGCATCTGCTGGCGATCGCCGGGCTGCATATCGGTATCGTGATGGGGCTGTTTTTCGGGCTCACCCGCTTCGTGCTGGTGCGCTGGGAATACGCGGCGCTGCACTGGCCGACCAAGCAGATCGCGGCGCTGGCGGCACTGGCGGCGGGGGGTGGCTATATGCTGCTGACCGGCGGGCATGTGCCGATTTTGCGCAGCTTTGCCATGGCCTGCCTGGTGACATTGGGCGTTCTGGTCGGCCGCCGGGCGCTGAGCCTGCGCGGGTTGGGGCTGGCGATGGTGGTGGTGCTGGCGGTGGTGCCGGAGGCGGTGATGGGGGTGAGCTTCCAGATGAGCTTTGCCGCCGTGCTGGCGCTGATCGCCGGCTATGACGCGCTGCGGCCGTGGCTGCTGCGGGTCTACGGCGACGGCTCGCGGCGGCGGCGGGTGTTGGCCCATCTGGTGGCGCTGGCGCTGACCAGCGCGTTGGCCGGCACCGCCTCGGCGCCGTTCGGAGCGTATCATTTCGGCCATATCCAGGTCTACTTCATCGTCGCCAACCTGGTGGCGGTGCCGCTGACCGCGTTCTGGGTGATGCCGGCCGGGATGCTGGCGCTGGCGCTGATGCCGCTGCACCTGGAGGGACTGGCGCTGGTGCCGATGGGCTGGGGGATCGAGGCGGTGCTCTGGGTGGCGCGCAGCGTGGCGGCATGGCCGGCGGCGGTGCTGGCGGCGCCGCATATGCCGGCCTGGGGGCTGGTGGTGCTGAGCCTCGGGATGGCCTGGCTGGGGCTGTGGCGGTCGCGGTTGCGGCTGGCTGGGGTGGCGCTGATCGTGCTGGGGTTGGTGTCGCCGGCGCTGGATCGGCCGCCGGACCTGCTGGTGTCGGACAATGCCAGCCTGATCGGGGTGCGCACCGCCCAGGGCGTGTTCGTGCAGCGCGGGGCGCGGGCGTCGGATTTCACCGAGCAGGCCTGGTTGCAGCTTTGGGCGGCCAAGGCGGCGGCGGTGCTGCCGGACTGTGCAGGCGCGTCCTGCGTGGTGTGGCGGCGGCCGGAGGTGGTGCTGCTGCGGGGGGCGGCCGATGCCTCGGCCTGCGGCGCGGCGCTGGTGGTGTCGGCGGAGCCGGTCTCGCTGCACTGCGAGGTCCCGGTGATCGATCGGTTCACCGTCTATCGCACCGGCGCGCAGGCGGTGTGGCTGCGGCCGGACGGCGTGCGGGTGCTGTCGGACCGGGAGAACCGCGGCGACCGGCCCTGGGTGATTCCGGTGCCGACCCGAACCAGTATCCCGCGCGGCGGCAAACTGACTCCGGCGTTGGCGGAGGTTCTGCCGGAGCGGTAGGCGGCTTTTCCCTAGCCGTGGAAGAAGATGTGCGGCAGGGCGGTGGCGATCGAGGGAAACACCGAGAACACCACGATGAATGCCAGGATGATGGCCAGGAACGGCAGCACCGCCAGGATCAGTTCCTTCAGCCCGATATCCGGCGCGATGCCCTGGATGACGAACAGGTTGAGCCCGACCGGCGGGTGGATCAGCCCGGTTTCCATCACCAGGCTCATGTTGACGCCGAACCAGATCGGGTCGAAGCCGTGCGCCAGCAGGCCGGGCATGATCACCGGGGTGATCATCAGCACGATCGCCACCGGCGGCAGGAAGAAACCCATCAGGATGACCAGGATGTCGATCCAGAACAGGAACGCCCATTTCGACAGATGCAGGGTCACCAGCCACTGGGTGGTGCTCTGGGTGATGTAGAGATAGCTCATCACGTAGCTGAACAGGAACGACATCGCGATGATCAGCATGATCATCGAGGCATATTCGGCAGTGCCCAGGATGATCTTCTTGATCTCGCTCCAGCGGTAGCAGCGATAGACGATCGCCACCATGACCAGGGTAGCGAAGGCGCCGACGCCGGACACCTCGGACGGCGTCGCGTAGCCGCCATACAGCGCCAGCATGACGACGGTGATGATGCTGAAGAACGGCAGCAGCCGCGGCAGCGCCTCGAACCGCTCACGCCAGGTGAAATGCACGGCGGCGGGATCGGCGCCGTGCGGCAGTACCGCGGCGCCAGGACTGCCTGCCGCTGCCGGTGCCGCGGCATTCAGGCGCTGGCCACGATTATAATAGTACGAGTGGATCACCACCCACACCGCGAACAGCAGCATCAGCAGCAGCCCCGGCACGATGCCGGCCAGGAACAGTTGGCCGATCGATTGCTCGGCGACGATGCCGTAGAGGATCAGCGTCACCGAGGGCGGGAACAAGATGCCGAGGGTGCCGCCGGAGGCGACCAGCGCGCCGGCAAAGCCCGGCGAGTAGCCGCGCTGGCGCATCTCCGGCACGCCCATGACGCCGATCGCCGCCGAGGTCGCGGTGCTCGACCCGCACATCGCGGCGAAGATCGCGCAGCCGATGACATTGGCAACGCCGAGGCCGCCCGGCAGCCGGTGCGTCCAGCGGTAGACCGATTCGTACAGGTCGGCAGCCGCCCGCGTTCGCCCCACCGCGATGCCCATCAGCATGAACAGCGGAATGGCCAGCAGGGTGAAGTTATCCATGCCCTCGTACAGCATCTGGGCCAGTTGCCCGAGATTGGCTGCCGGCATGAACACCAGCATGAAGCCGACCGAGACGCTGCCCAGCGCGAACGCCACCGGCATGCCGGACAGCAGCAGGATCAGCGAGACGGTTACGAACAGGATGCCGAGTTCGCCGGGGCTCATCGTTCGCCCCCCAGCACGATTTCCTCGACGATCTGCACGAAGTATTGCAGCGTGATCAGCACCATACCAACCCCGATCAAGCTGTACGGAATCCACAGCGGCGGCGCCCAGGTCGAATCGGTGGTCCAGTCCTTGCTCCAGGCCTGCCAGTCATATTGCAGCACCATCACCGCGGTGAAGCCGCAGAGCAGGGCAGAGAGAATGTCGCCGGCCAGGATGCGCCGGCGGTTCCAGCGCGGTGACATGATGGTCTGCAGCACCTCGGTGCCGACATGGGCGCGGCGCATCTGGGTGAAACCGGCGGCCAGGAATGTGGCGCCGACCAGCAGGAAGATGTTTACCTCGAGATTCCAGGTATGCGGACGATGCAGATAATAGCGCCAGAACACCTCGTTGGTGATGATGACGCAGGAGGCAACCACCATCAGCCCGGCCAGGAAGCCGACGACCCGATTGATCGCGTTGACCGTGCCGCTGAACCCGCGCCAGAGCGGCCCGGGGAAGCCACCGCGGCGCGGCGCCGACGCTCCCTCGCCGCCTCCGGTTGCCACCGGCGTCGTGCCGCTCGCTCCGCTCATGCCACCGCTTCGGCCATGTCGATCAGCTTCTTGCCGTCCTTCACGTGGTCGGCGAAGTCCTTGTAGGCGCTGGTGCGGGCCAGTGCCTTCCACTGGTCGAACTCGCCCTTTTCCATGTCGTAGACGTTGTCACCCGCCTTGCCGAACACGTCTGCAACCTTGGTGTCGTCGGCCTTGCACGAGGCCAGCACGAAATCCTGCAGCGAATGGCCGACCTCCTTGACGATCTGCTGCTGCGACGGGGTGAGGCTCTTGAAGGTGGATTTCGCCATCAGCAGCGGTTCGAACATGTACCAGAAGCTGTATTTCCGCGCCGTGGTCACATCCTTTGCCACTTCCTGCAGCCGGAAACTCATCAGCGAGGCGCTCGACGTCCACAACGCATCGACAACGCCCGAGTGCATCGCGTTATAGGTTTCGCTCGACGGGAAGTTGGAGATCGAGGCGCCGGCGGCCTGCAGCATCAACTCGATCATCTTGCCGGCGCCGCGGGTTTTCAGCCCCTTGACGTCGGCCGGAACGTGGATCGCCTTGGTGTGCGAGGCGACGCCGCCGCCCTGCCAGACCCAGGTCATCAGTTCGGCGCCATTGTCGGAGATGTAGCCTTCCAGCCATTTGCCGATCGGCGCATCCGCCCATTTGTAGCCCTGCTCGTAGCTTTCGATCAGCGCCGGCATCAAGGTCAGGTTGGCGGCCGGCAGTTTGCCGCCGGAATAGGCCAGCGGGTAGACCGACATATCGAGCGCGCCGTTCGCCATCGCGTCGAACTGCTGGGTGGCCTTGAACAGCGAGCCGCCGGGGAAAATCTGGAAGGTCAGCGCGCCATTGGTACGCTTCTCGACCTCGGCTGCGAATTTACGCGCCAGCACGTCGCGGAAATCGATGTTGGCCGGAAACTGATGCGATATCTTGAGCACACGCGCACCGGCCGCCAGTGCCGGCCGCGCCAGACCACCAGCCAGCGCCGTGCCGAGCGCACCATTGATCAACCCACGCTTCGTGATGTTCATGACGCCTTCTCCCTGTTAGCGGCTCCGAACCGGCCACGACGCGTGGTGAATCCGGCCGATCCGCCGATTCGCGGTAACCCGCCTGTAACTCATGTGTAACCCGCAGAAAAAATGCACAGATCGATGGCGGGGTCAAGCCGCTGCCCGAGCGTGGGATCGGCCCGCCCGTTCTCACGCCGCGCGCCGGTGTGTCGGCCATCGGTGGTCGCCCGCCGACCGGTCATGGCAGGGCGGTGCCAACCGAGGATCATCCCCCTCACCTGCTGGGCCGGCTTCTCCGACTGACCAGCGCGCGGCCGCTGCGGCCTGGTCTGGCTATCGGTTGCCTTGCGCGGTGTCGGACAGCACGAAATCATAGCGCAGCGCCGCCATCGGCGTGTCCACCCGGTTGCCGCGCGCGGTCACTCCGGCCGGTTGCGGCTCCAGCGGCTGGATCAGCGAATCCTTCACGCCGAACACCACGTCCGAATCCAGATACCGATCGCCGGCCAGGAACAGATGCGTCACCAGCGTCTCGCAGCCCGGATGGCCGACCATGAAATGCACATGCGCCGGGCGGAACGGATGCCGCCCCTGCGCCCGCAACATGCCGCCCACCGGCCCGTCATCCGGAATCGGGTAGGAGGCCGGGATCACGCTGCGGAACCAGAATTTGCCCTCGGCATCGGTGCGCAGCCGGGCGCGGCCGGCCAGATGCGCCAGCCCCTCCGCGCCCTGCACGTCGTACTGCCCATCGCCGTCGGTCTGCCAGCTATCCACCACCGCGCCGGCCAGCGGCGCGCCATCCAGCCGGCGCACGCTGCCCTCCACCAGCAGCTTCTCGCCAGCCAGCCCGGCGGCGATATCGGCGCCGAGCGGAAACTCCGGCGCCGCCTGCACATAGAACGGGCCGAGCACCGTGGTTTCGGTGGCGCCACCCGGCTGGCGATGGTTGATCGCATCCACCAGCATCGACACCCCCAGCACGTCCGACAGCAGGATGAACTCCTGCCGCGTGTCGCTGCACAACTGGCCGGTGCGGGTGAGGAAATCGATCGCCGCACCCCATTCCGCCTGGCTCGGCTGCACCTCGCGCACGAAGTCATGCAGATGGCGGATCAGCGCCGCACTGATCGCCCGGGCACGCGGCGTGCCAGCCTGGTCCAGCCGCGCCAGCGCCGCCTCGGTGATCGACAACTCGTCAAAATTGCGCATCGGATCCTCCCGTGTGGGGGATGCAATCATCTACCCCGCAGGCATCAGGAAGCAAGGCTGGGGCGTTGCCCCAGACCCCACCAGGGGCCGAGCCCCTGGCCCCCCTTTTACCGAACTCTGCATCAGATTGATAACTGTGGTTGTGGCGGTGGCTTCCTCCGGGGTTTGAGACTTGAGACCAGCGGCATGAAGCAGGTTCGGCAGGTCGCCGACCAGTTCGATGCCAGGCGGGTCATCTGGGTCGGTCGGTGGGCTGATAATGACCTTGTCAATGAGCACGCGAGCCGCTTCGCGGGCCTCGGCGTGGTCGGGCCCGGCCAGCGCCTCGCTGAGATGCGCCAGCTTGGCGCGGTAGACGGCCGCCATGTCGGTTGGGATCGGCGGTGCTTCAGGAACCGGCATGGCGAGGGCGGCCGCCAGTTCGGCGCGACGCGCTTGCAGGTCGCTGAGACGTCGGATGATGTCGGGCGCGCGGATGCCGTCGGCGAGGGCGTCGACCAGGTTGGCGATCCGGCGATCTACGGTGTCGAGGTCGCGTTGCTGCTCGGCAGGGTTTCCCCCGGCCAGAACAATCTGCTGGTGCCAGGCCTCGGCGAAGGCAGCGGCGAAGCTTTCCAGCAGTTCCGGTTGCATCAGGCGGGAGCCCAGCGCGTCGACCACCTGGGCTTCGACATGGCCGTAGCGCACCGAGGTTCGATTGGAGCAGCCATGGTCCTGGGCCAACCGGCAGGCCAGGTAGTCCTTGCCGATGCGGCGCAGCACCCGCCCGCAGATGCCGCAGACGATTTTGCCGGAGAGCAGATGGCGGGGGCGGCGGCACTCCCAGAAGCGACCAAGCCGGGCTAGCCGGGTCGGGGCAGCAGCGCGTGGCGCCGCCTCTTTGATCAAACGCTCCTGAACCCGCTGCCAGGTAGCGGCATCGAGGATTGCCAGTTCGGGCACCTCGTGGATGACCAGGTCCTCGGTCGAATTGGCCTTGCGGACACGGTAGCCGGCGATCGGATCCTTGAGATTGCGCCGTCGGTTCCAGACCAGACGACCGACATAAAGCGCGTTGCGCAGGATGCCCTCACCACGAGCCGGGCGGCCACGGATGGTACTGTCGCTCCAAACGCCGCCATTGGGGCTGGGGATGCCGTCGGCATTCAGCGCCCGGGCGATCTGGCTCGGCGACTTGCCCGCGGCGTAGTCGGCAAAGATACGCCGGACGATGATTGCTTGCTCCGGATGTATCTCGCGCAGGCCGCGGTCGGGTTCGCCGTCGGGACGGAGGCGGCGAACGATGCGGGTGCCATAGGGCGCGGCACCGGTGCTGCGACCCTGCCGGATCCGCCCTTCCAGACCGCGATGGGTCTTGGCGGCGAGGTCCTTGAGATAGAGCGCACCCATGGTGCCCTTGAGGCCGATATGCAACTCGCCGACGTCGCCCTCGGCGAGGGTGACGATGCGGGCGCCGGCGAAGCAGGCCTGCTTGTAGAAAGCAGCGATATGCTCCTGGTCGCGGGAGAAGCGGTCCAGGCTCTCGGCCAGGACGATGTCGATGCCGCCCTGACTGAGCGCGGTCAGCAGCGCCTGGTAGCCGGGGCGCTGGGTGGTGGCGCCGGAGATGGCGCGGTCGGTGAACACCTCGGCAATCGTCCAGCCCTCGCGTTCGGCGCGGGCCTGACAGATGCGCACCTGGTCGTCGATTGAGGCATCGCGCTGATTGTCGGAGGAGTAGCGGGCATACAGGACGGCACGCATGGGTCTATTGCTCCGAGGTAGGCGGCGTGAGGCTGCTGGAACAGTCGGGGTCGCGGTCCGGGTCGGGGGGCGTGGTTTTGAGCGCCTCGTCGGTGTCGTCCGATCTATGCCGGGCTTCGGTGCGCAGATCATCGATGACGGCATGATATCTCCGCCCGGCCTCCAAGCTGCCGGCCAGGTTATAATGGCGCTCCGAAGTGGCAATGCCGGCATGGTTCAGCAGGGTCGGCACGATGGCGATATCCTGGGGGCTCTCAATGGCGACGCCGGTGGCGACGCAGTCGCGGAACATATGCGGGGTGAGCGCCGTGCCGAAGGCGGCGCGGGTGCGGTCCCGGACCTGACGGGTGATCGCGGCTTCGCCCAATCGGGCGCCGTTGCGCGAGACCCACAGCGCTGTCACAGCCTGCCGGTGCTTCTCCTGCTGGCCGCGCGCCAGCAGGATCGGACGGAACACGCTGGTATAACGCTCGAGACAGGGCACCAGCGTTTCTGGCACCGGGGCTTCGAGTATCTTGCTGGTCTTGGTTTGGTCGCCGAATAGCAGCCACCATGCGCCATCCTGCTCGACCAGTTGCTGGGCGCAGGAGATGGCCGCGAGGTTGCGCCGCCGCAGCGGCCGGCAGGCGAGTAGCGTGATGATCAACCCGTCGCGGTAGGCTGTAGCGCGAACGGCGGGCAGTTCGTCCGTCGCGGTGTCGGCGAACGCCATGAGGTGGTCGCCCAGTTCCAGCAGGCGCTCCAGCGGCTGCAGCCGGGCGCGCTTGTTGCGAACCGGCGTGGCCTTGGCGCGCAGGCGATCGGCGGCGCGCTGGATCCAGTGCCAGTCCTGTTCCGGTACCATCGCCCGCATGGCGTTGCCGAGCTGCTCGATCCGCGTCGCCACGGTATAGGGAGCGTTGGTGGCCTTAAGCTCGTCCAGATAGATGTCCAACCATGCGCGCCGGACCCGCATGGCCGGGGGCTGCGCCGGATCGAGGAGGCCACGGATGGCCAGGAAGGTGAGGTAGCGACCGTAACCGTTGATGACCAGTTCGACGGTGGCGGAAGCCCAGCGGGCCGCCACGCCGCCGGGAGAGAACGGATCGCCCGGTAGCAGCGAAGCAGCCCACGCGGCTTGGTCGGGCGCAGGCCACTCGCACTGCGGCATGCACCGGCTCACGGGTGTGATCATGCTATCCGGCATCACCGGGCACCTCCTCGGACGAAGTTGCCACCGGGCGAGCGGGCACGGGCGCGCTCGCGCAGCCCGGCCAGCATGGCGTCGTAGCGTTTGAAGGCGGTCGCGTTGTTGCCCTCGGCATAGGCCTTGGTGGTCGTGGCCGAACTGCTGTGCCCGAGGAGAAGCCGGGCTGTCTCGATGTCGTCCGGATGCGCCGCCAAGTACAGCTTCACGGCGAGATGGCGGAACAGGTGGACATTCATCCGCAACCCCGTCTCGCGTAGGATGAACTGGCTGATCGCCGTGGAGAAGGCGGCAGTATGCCGCCGCTCGCCGTCAGGATTCGGGAACAGCCACGGGCCAGGCGCCGCGGCCAGCCGCGGGCGATAGTCCCTGAGGTAGGCGGCGAGGAATGCCACGCTCTCCGCCGGCAGCTCCATTTCATAGACGGCGTCGGTTTTCGTCTCCCCGAACGGGATGCACAGCAGCGTCGTCCCCGTGCCACCCAGCTTCTGGATGTGACGGTCAATCTCGAGCCCGGTCAGGTTGTCCACCCGCACCGGTGCTGCGAGCAGCACCTCCACGGCGAGTGCGAGTGCCACGTCCGACGCATCGCGGCGCAAGCCCCGGTCCCCCCGGTTGACGCGGCGCAGCACCCGGTTCGGCAGTCCGATCAGGGCATCGACATTGGCCAGATTATCGAACTGGCGCAGCAGCATCCGGTTCTTCTCCGTCATGCCGGACCGCTTGGGCGCCAAATTGTGACCGAATTCGCCGAGATGCGCGACCTGATCGGCCCCGACCTTGACCCAATGGCGGGCGATGGTCTTCAGCAGCAGCGCCTGCTGGTGGAGGTATTTGGTCGTCTTGTTGCCGGCCCGCTGATAGATGAGCCGAAGCAGGCGCGTGGCGTTGTCGACCTGCACCAGCACCGCGAGGCTGGTGATGCTCTCGATCGCCACCCCGCTCTGGACCAGCACGGAGGCCATCTGCAGGATCTGCTTGCGTCGCATCGCCGTCGTGCTCGGTTTGACCGAGGGGGCATAGTCGTCGGCGAACGGGTCCTGGTTGCCCTTGCTGTGCAGGAAGGCTGCGGCGTCGTCCTGGAACGGCACCGGGAATTCCTCCCAGTACAGCGCATAGCGGCGGCTGCCATTCGGCACCTCGACCCGGCGGCCCGGCCAGCCGCCGATGCCGTCGAGCGCCTTGTTCCACAGCACACAAGCCGTGCGGAACACTAGGCGCGGCTTTTTGACCAGGCTGTCGTTGTCCAGCGCCTCCCGGAACACCCGGAATGTGTCGCCTGTGACCTCGCCGGGCTCGACATGTTTGGTGCTGCAGAAGCTCATGAAGCGGGACAGACCATGGCGGAAGTTCGCGTCGGGCAGGTAGCCGCGCAGGGTCTGCCAGGCCGCCGACAGCGGCAGCGAGCTACGGCCTGGCATGACCGCGATGCCCGCCGCGGCGAGGCCGGCAAGTGCCAGGCTGCGGATGTTCGCCCACCGTCCGCGGGTCAATCCCTGGGACGCGCGGGAGACGAAGGCCAGATGATCGCGCAGGAACCGCGGGTCGGCCGGGATGCGTGATGGATCCATCCCGATGAGGCGGCTGACGGTGCGCAGGGCGGATATTATCTCCCGATTCTTGCTACGCTGCGTGCACGAAGTCGGCCGTTCGATAGCACCGATGTAGGCGATGACATCGGCCAGGGTGAGTTTGATCGTGGTGACGGTGGTGACCATCGCGGCCCCCTGGCGCAGGTCGCCGGGGAAGGTCAGCTGCTTCATGGTAGACTCCAGATGACGTGAAGTGACAGTAGCGGACATCGTGTATTCTGTCAGTTAGAAAAGGATGACATTTGCAACGAGAAGAATTCACTCCATGTCAATACTCCCAACGATCGAATGGACATGAGTAGACATGACTACCCATTACTTCCGACGCACAGCGACGAACGCTGCGAGATCCTTGTGTGTGATGCGGATGCCGCGACCGAGGCGGTGCACATGCAGCCCGCCCTGTTCGATCCAGCGGCGGATGGTCTTCTCTGAATGCTGCAACTCGTCGGCGGCCTGCTTGACAGTCAGCATGGGCAGCCGGCCGGCGCTCGGCCGGGGCAGATAGGGCATCATCAGGATCCTTTGGTATCGGCGGTGGCGTGGGATTGCTTCAACCACTCCGCGGCCGCCTGCCGGCCGAGTGCCCGGGCCAACGCATGCGCGTCCGGCGCGGGTTCGGTCGGCACTGGGCATGCATCGCCCCGATCGGCCCTCTGGTTGAGGGCCAAATTGGGGATTGTCGATGCCGGCGTCAGGCAGGGGGTACGGGGTGTTTTCACGCCCCCGAGGGTGTCGTCACGACCTACATGGGGCGCAAAATTCCTGCTGGCTCTGTCAAGGCGAGTGCCACCATGGCGAGAGGTTCAGATATCCGAACCATCTGTATTCGTGGAATCTTTTGGCGACGATAAGACAAGAGGAAGGCTGGACTGGCCGGGTGGCGACGCTTGTTTGGCGACCTTCCGAGGTTGCTTTACCCGAGTCGCAGGATGATCGGGTATGCCGGGTGGGACCAACCGGACGGGTGGACTGGAAATGTCACCGGGTGACGTTTTTTCCCCCGTGGGTGCCTTCCCGTCCGTTGCAGGCGCGAGAGCGGCAAGTCCGGCCGTGGCTGGTACCCTCTCCGGTATGGCGACAGCACTTGGCGCATCGAGGGCCGCGGATAGGTGCAAGAGGGCGGCGGCGATCGTCTTGTCGGTCGACATGCCGAGGCACGCCCGCAGGCCGTCAAGCGCAGCGAGAGTCTCCCGACTGATGTCGATCGAGCACAGCTTCTTGGTGTTCCGGTAGCGCTGTTGGCGCTGGCTGCCTGTCAGTGACGCCTTCGCCCGCACCCTTCCATCGCTGTCTTTGGTCATACCAACAGGATAGCTCAAATGTCACCCGGTGACAAATACGCAGCAACTCTGCCACCCCACGGATTGTGAGTAGGTTCAAATCGGGGACACGCAACCAGCTTGACTTGCTCCTGACTGCATGACTTTTAATCTTGGGACCGTGGGTTCAAATCCCACCGGGCTCACCAAGCTTTCCATCGACTCTCGGCGGGGGGGGGGGGGGGGGGGGGGGGGGCCCCCCCCCCCCGGCGGGCGGGGGGGGCGGGCCCCCCCCCCCCCCCCCCCCACACCCCAAAAAAAAAAAAAAAAAAAGACCCCACAAAGAGCA
>JBEPTZ010000045.1:0-32888 GCA_041691815.1 Rhodospirillales bacterium
CGCCGGGCAACCAAAAACATAGACGTCAAGGAAACTCCAAATGCGATTCCCCTGACGCCCAGTTGATTGAACTGGTACCCCGGCGCAGCCTGATGGCAACATCAGCCGCTGGGTCAGCCGGCGAACGCGCTGACACGAGCTTGCGTCGTCACAATCTCAGCCTGCGGTTGCCTGCAATGCGGCCTCGCGCCAGCGGTCCTCGCGCGTGACATCCGGATCGTACGCTCGCTGCTGGTAGTATGGGATGAGCGGCCGGAACCAGTCGTAGATGCGCCGCAGTTCGGCAATCGGCTGCGACTGGAAATCCACCCTGAGATCGACGATCGCGAAGGGTTCGTGGCTGAACACCAGGATGCAGGCGGAGAACTGCCCCTCTGCCTGGCCGCCGGCTGCTCCTCCGGCCTCGATCGCACGCAGCAGGCGGTCGGAAAGCGTGTCGTCGGCAGCGGCTGTCATCGCTTCGGCCATCGCGTCGACCACGACCGCCGAGACCACCGCATTGCCCATCGCCAGGAACTGCTGACCCAGCACATGGCCCGAGAAGCCTCCGGAGCCAGGCGCGCTCCAAGCGGCGGCGCGGCCATAGGCGTCGACCACGCCGATCTGGCGGCGGTCGCTGCGCGGGTCGTTGGCACGCAATTGCTCGATCACCTGCGGCGCCGCAAGGCCGGTGGCGATCAGGCGGCCACAGAGTTGGGTCAGTCGCGGGTCGGAGATCAGCTGGACCGAGCCGGCGCCGTATCCGGGCACCACCACCGGGCAGCGATTGCCGACCGCCGGCGCGCGGGTGGCCATCGCCACGCCGAGCTGGCCGGTGGTGGGGCAGCGGGCAACCACGGTGAAGGTCATTGGTGCGCTCCCTGCGCCGATGGGCCGAGGGTGAGGTCGTCGCGGATGCAGGCGGCGAAGTGGCCGGGCTGCTTCTCGCGGAACTCCGGGCGGGCCTCGGCGCAGGCCGGCAGCGCGTAGCGGCAGCGGGTGCGGAAGGCGCAGCCGGAGGGCGGCGCGATCGGGCTCGGGATGTCGCCGGTGAGCAGCGCGCGCCGGCCGCGACGGCGCGGGTCCGGCACCGGAGCGGCGGCGAACAGCGCCTCGGTATAGGGGTGCAGCGGATGGGACAGCACCTCGCGGGTCGGGCCGAGCTCGACGATGCGGCCGAGATACATCACCGCGATCCGGTCGGAGATATGCCCGACCACGGCGAGGTCGTGGGCGATGAAGAGGATCGCCAGGCTGAGCCGGGACTGAAGCTCGAGCAGCAGGTTGATCACCTGCGCCTGGATCGACACGTCCAGCGCCGAAACCGGTTCGTCGGCGACCAGGAAATCCGGCCGCAGGATCAGCGCCCGCGCGATGCCGATGCGTTGGCGCTGGCCGCCGGAGAATTCATGCGGGTAGCGTTCGGCGGCGCCGGGTGGCAGGCCGACCAGTTCCAGCGCCTCGCCCACCGCCACCGCGTGCTCGGCGCGGCTGACCTGGCGATGCACGGTGAGCGGCGCGCCGACGATGCCGCGCACCGTCATGCGCGGATTGAGCGAGGCGAACGGGTCCTGAAACACCAGTTGCATCCGCGGGCGGATCGGGCGCAGGGCGCGGCGGGAAAGATTGGTGATGTCCACACCGTCGAACAGGATGCGCCCGGCATTTGGCACCAGCAGGCGCAGCACCGCGCGGCCCAGCGTGGTCTTGCCGCTGCCAGATTCGCCGACCACGCCGACCACCTCGCCACGGCCGACAGTGAGCGAGACGCCGTCCAGCGCGCGCAATCTGGCCCGGCTGGCGAACAGTCCGCTGCCGCGCACCGGGAACCATTTCTCCAACCCGTCGACCACCACCAGCGGCGCGTTCATGGCACTGTCTCGGGCTGGTGGATCTCGCGCCAGCGCACGCAGCGCACCAGGTGCCCGCCGTCGGCCGCCTCCACCGCCGGCACCGCGGTGTCGCACCGCCCAGCGACGGCGTGGGCGCAGCGCGGATGGAAGGCGCAGCCCGCCGGCAGGCGCTGCGGGTCCGGCACGTTGCCGGGGATCGCGTGCAGCCCCTGGCGGGTTGGGGCGGTGGGGTCGAGCACCGGCACCGAGGCCAGCAGGCCCGTGGTGTAGGGGTTGAGCGGATAATCGAACAGCTGCAACACCGACGCCTGTTCCATCACCCGGCCGGCATAGAGCACCAGCACACGGTCGGCGATTTCGGCGACAACGCCAAGATTATGGGTGATGAAGATCACCGCCATGCCGCTCTGGCGTTGCAGATCGGCCAGCAGTTCGAGAATCTGCGCCTGGATGGTGACGTCCAGCGCCGTGGTCGGTTCGTCGGCGATCAGCACGTCGGGGTCGCAGGACAGCGCGATGGCGATCATCACCCGCTGGCGCATGCCGCCGGAAAGCTGGTGCGGATAGCTGGCAAGTCGGCGGCGCGGCTCGGGAATGCCGACCCGTTCCAGCAGGTCGACCGCCGCCTCCAGCGCCACGGCGCGGCTGATCCGGCGATGGTAGACCAGCGCCTCGGCGATTTGCGCGCCGATCGGATGCACCGGGTTGAGGCTGGTCATCGGCTCCTGGAACACCATCGCGATGCGATTGCCGCGCACCTGGCGCATCTGCTCCGGCGCCAGCCCCAACAGGTCGACTCCGCCGCCGCCGCCATCATGCGAATTGGACGGCCGCAGCAACACCCGGCCGCTGACCTCGCAGCCCGGCGGCGGTGGCAGCAGACGCATCAGCGCCAGGCTGGTCACGCTCTTGCCGCTGCCGGATTCGCCGACGATGGCCAGCGTCTCGCCGCGCCGCAGTTCGAACGACAGCCGATCCACCGCGGTCAGCATCCCGGCTTCCGCGCGGAAGCGAACACTCAGCTCCTCGACCTGCAACAGGGCCGGGTCAGAGTCCGGCATTGGGGCGCAGGCGGCTGCCGTCGATCATGCGGCCATAGCGGAACGGCGTGGGGTCGACGATCGGCGTGGCGCCGGTGAGCAGATCGGCGGCGAGGTGGCCGGCGCCGGGGCCGATGCCGAAGCCGTGGCCGGAAAACCCGGTGGCGATGAACAAGCCGGGCAGGCTGGGTACCGCATCGATCACCGGCACCGCGTCGGGGCTCGCCTCTATCATGCCGCCCCAGGAGTGCTCGATCCTTGCCGACGCCGCCTCGGGGAAGGTGGCCTTGAAGCGGGCGAGGCCGTCATCCAGCAGCGCCTGGTCGGGCATCGGGTCGAGCACCCGCACCGCCTCGAACGGGCTGGCGCGGTCGAGCGCCCAGCGGCTGGAGGCGAGCAGGCTGGCGATGAAACCCGGCGCGATCCGCAGCTTCAGCTTCTCGCGGCGTTCGAGAAAGGTTGGCCAGAAGTCGGCAAGGTAGCGGAATGCATCCGGGGTGATCGGGAAGGTGCCGGTGCTGCTCATGGCGACGATATAGCCGCCGTCCTGGGTGCGCCGGCAGGAGAAGCCGGGGGTGGCGAGGTTGGGGCCGGCGACTTCCGGCAGCGCCGTGGTTTGCAGCACCGAGGCGCGCACCGCGAGTTGCGGCAGGCGGATGCCGTGGCGGCGGCAGAACATCGTCGTCCAGGCGCCGCCGGCGCACAGCACCGTGCGGGTGCGGATGGTGCCCTTCTCGGTGACCACCATGGCGACCGCCCCGCCCTCGGTTTCGATGCCGCGTGCGGCACAGCCCTGGTGAATCGTGGCGCCGTGGCGGCGGGCGGCGGCGGCGATCGCCGGCACCGCCTTGCTCGGCTCGGCGCGGCCGTCGCTGGGGGTATGCATGCCGCCGCGCCACGTCTGGCTGGTGCCCGGCAGCAGCGCCGCCACCTCGGCACTGTTCAGCATGTGGCTGTGTATCTGGTGGGTGCCGGCGTGTCCGGCCCAGCCTTCCCACTCGGCGAGCTTGGCCTCGTCGTCGCTGACGAACAGCACGCCGGACCGCGCCCAGCCGACATCGGCGCCGATCTCCGCGGCCATGTTGGCCCACATCTCGACACTGTGGCGGACCAGCGGAATCTCGCCGCGGTCGCGCCCGGCCTGGCGGCACCAGCCCCAGTTGCGGCTGGATTGTTCGCCGCCGACCTGCCCCTTTTCCAGCAGCGCCACCGAGACGCCGCGCCGGGCCAGCCAGTAGGCGGTGCTGGTGCCGGCGATACCGCCACCGATCACCACCACGTCGGCGGCGGCGGGCAGCACGTCGTCGCTGGGAATGGTGTCAAGCGGCTGGCGCATCGGCGGCATCCTCGTGGCAACAAGGCAAACACTGCACCAACATCAACATCGCTGTAAACCCAGGATAGTTGCGGTGGAGCGGCAAATAATGACGGCCCGCAGTGTGTATTCGTTGACCGCGCGTTAAATGTGACTGTAGGGTTGGATGAACAAGGAACCGGAGGCTCCAATGGCACTTCCCGTGTTGCCCTCGCTCGATCGCCGCACGCTGCTCGGTGTCACCGGTGCGGCCCTGCTGGGAACGGGGGTGCGGGCGCAGGGCGCCAGCAAGCCGCCGGCGGCGCCGAAAGGCCAGGTGATCGTCGGCCTGTCGCAGGAGCCGACACGTTTCAATCCGCTGATGCCGGCGATCGAGGTCGATCAGGGGGTATGGTGGAACCTGTTCAGCCCGCTCTGGGGCGTGTTGCCCGATGGCAGCTTCAACCCGATGCTGGCCAAGGAGGTGCCGAGCCTCGAGAATGGCGGCATCTCGGCCGATGGACTGACCTGGCGGGTGAAGTTGCGTGACGACGTCAAGTGGCATGACGGCACGCCGTTCACCGCCGAGGACGTGAAGTTCACCATCGACCTGATCAACAACCCGAAATTCCGCGCCGGCAGCCGCGCCGGGCACGACCAGGTGCGCGATCTCACCGTGGTGGGGCCGCACGAGATCACCTGGAAGATGGCCGAGGCGAATGCGGTGTATATCTCGCGCCTCGCCTGGACCTTTCTGGTGCCCAGGCACATTCTCGGCGCGGTGGCCGACCCGAACGACGCACCGTTCAACAACGCGCCGGTCGGCACCGGACCGTTTGTGTGGGGCGAGCGGGTGGCCGGCGACCATCTGCTGTTGCGCGCCAATCCGCATTATTTCGGCAGCGGGCCGTATCTGGAGCGGCTGGTGTTCAAATACATCCCCGACATGACGGTGATGTATACCCAGTTCCGTACCGGCGAGATCGACTACACCTCGATCCAGGGCATCTCGCCGGATCACTATGCCGAGGCGAAGAAGCTGGCGAACCGGGTGATTTCGGTGAATCCGTCAGCCTCGATCGAAAGCATCACGCCGAATCTGGAGAAGCCGCAGCTGGCGGATCGGGCGGTGCGCGAGGCGCTGTACTACGGCATGAACAAGAAGGCGATCATCGACGCGATCTATTACGGCCTGCCGACGCCGACCGAATCCTTCCTGCCGGCGCAAAGCTGGGCCTATGACAGCACGCTGCCGAAGCAGCAGCATGACCCGGCCCGCGCGAACAAGATCCTCGATGCCGCCGGATGGGCGCGCGGCAGCGACGGCATCCGCGCCAAGGGCGGCGTGCGGCTGGCGTTCAGCGACTCCACCACTGCTGGCAACTATGCCCGCGAGCAGGCGCAGCAATTGCTGATCCAGGACTGGAAGGCGATCGGCGCCGCGCTGACGATCCGCAACATGCCGGCGGCAGTGATCTGGGGCGACTATTACCGGCTCTCCCAGTTTGATTCGGTGATGATCGGGGTGACCTTCGGCATCGGATCCGACCCGGATGTGACCGACCGCTTCGCGTCCTGGGCGATTCCGGCCAAGGGCGGCTCCGGGCGCAACCCGTCGCAATACGCCAATGCGAAGGTGGACAAGCTGCTGCGCCAGGGCGTCGCCGAATTCGACCCGACCAGGCGGAAGGCGATCTACGCCGGGATCCAGCAGCAGGTGCGCGAGGATCTGGCGATCCTGCCGATGTTCCAGTACGCCACCATCGAGGGCACCAAAAAAGGGCTGGTGGGCTATACGCCGAACATCAACGCGCTCTCCAACTGCTGGAATTGCGGCAGCTGGTACTGGGCCAGCTGAGCAGGCGTGGCGCGATACCTGATCCGTCGGCTGGGCCAGAGCCTGCTGCTGCTGTGGCTCGTCTCGATGATCGGCTTCGCGATCCTGTATCTGGCGCCGGGCGGGCCGCTATCGCAATTCGCGCTGACGCCCGGCATGTCGGAGGCCGACTTGCAGCGGCTGGCGCACCAGATGGGGTTGGACCGACCGCTGCCGGTGCAATACGCCGAATGGGCGTGGCGGCTGATCACCGGCAACTGGGGCCGCTCCTACCGCGACAACCAGCCGGTGCTGTGGGTGATCGCCTCGCATCTGGGCGCAACCTTCGAACTTATGGCGTCGAGTACGCTGATCGCAGTCCTGTTCGGCTCCTGGGTGGGAATACTGGGAGCCTTGCGGCGGCACTCGCTGTTCGATGCGCTGTCCACCGTCGGTGCCATGGTGGCGCTGTCGATCCCGACGTTCTGGTTCGGGCTGGTGATGATCTACATCTTTTCGGTGGAACTCGGCTGGCTGCCGGCGGGCAGCCGGTTCACGCTCGGTGACGGCTCGCTGCTCGACTATCTGCATCACCTGATCGCGCCGTCGCTGGTGCTGGCGCTGGTCACCATCGCGATCTGGAGCCGCTACATGCGCGCCGCCATGCTGGAAGTGATCAACCAGGATTTCGTGCGCACCGCGCGCGCCAAGGGGCTGCCGGAACGGGTGATCCTGATCCGGCACACCGTGCGCAACGCGTTGCTGCCGATGATCACCATCGCTGGGCTGCAACTGCCGACGCTGCTGAGCGGCGCGCTGGTGACCGAAACGGTGTTCACCTGGCCGGGCATGGGGCGGTTGTTTCTCGACTCGATTTCGTATCGCGACTACCCCACGGTGATGGGCATCCTGATGTGTTCGGCGCTGCTGGTGCTGATCGGCAATCTGCTGGCTGATCTGTGTTACGCCGTTGCCGACCCGCGGATTCGGCTGGATTGACGCAGATGGGGACCGCCGCAACCCTCCCCGCCGAGATCGAGGCGCCGCCGGCCGGCAGCCGGGCGCTCAGGCGCTTCATGCATCACCGGCTGGCGCTTGGCGGCCTCGCGATGCTGGTGCTGCTGACCTTGAATTCGGCGCTCGGGCCGTGGCTGCTGCCGTTCGACGATCTGTACATCGACATCGTGCACCGCTTCGCGCCGCCGTTCGAGAGCGTGCATCTGCTCGGCACCGACCAGCTGGGGCGCGACATGCTGGCGCGGCTGATGATGGCCGGGCGGGTGTCGCTGACGGTGGGCTTCGCGGCGATGCTGCTCTCCACCGCGCTTGGCACCGTGGTCGGCGCGGTGGCCGGCTATTACGGCCGGCTGACCGGCACGGTGCTGATGCGCGTGGTAGATGCGATGCTGTGTTTTCCCGCGATCTTCCTGCTGCTGACGCTTGCTGCCCTGGTGGAACCGGGGTTGTGGACCATCACCCTGATCATCGCGCTGACCTCCTGGATGGAGGTGGCGCGGATCGTCGAGGGCCAGATCCGGGCGCTGCGCGAGCGCGATTTCGCGGTCTCGGCCGAGGTCATGGGCGCGTCGGATCGCTGGATCATCTTCCGCGAATTGCTGCCCAACGCGGTCGCGGCGATCGTGGTGGCGGCGACGCTGATCGTCGCCCGGGCGATCCTGCTGGAGAGCTATATCAGCTTCCTCGGCTACGGCATCCAGCCGCCGACGCCAAGCTGGGGCAACATGCTCACCAACGCCCAGCAGTATTTCGATACCGCGCCCTGGCTCGCCATCTTCCCCGGCGTGATGATTACGCTCGCGGTCACCAGCTTCAATTTCCTCGGCGACGGCCTGCGCGACGCGCTCGACCCGCGGATGGAGTTGCCCTGACCGAGCCGGCGATGCCGCGCCTCAGCCCGGCTCCAGCAACGGCGCCACCAGCGCCATGTCGTGCTGCATCTGGGCGATCATCCAGTCGCGGATTGCCGCCACCACCTCGCGCAGCGGCCGCCCCCGCGCCGCCGCCAACTGGTAGTGCCGCCCGGTCCGCAGTCGCCGCCCGCCCAGCGGCACCAGCGTGCCCGCGTGCAGCGCGCGGGAGACCACGGTGATCCAGCCCAGCGCGCCGCCCTCGCCGTTCATCGCCGCCTGCACCACCACCCCGTAATCGGAAAACGCGATCCACGCCGGCTTCAGCGCCCGCAGTTCGCTGATGCCGCTCCACAACGCGTCGCGATCCTGCCCGAGATCGGAAAAATGCAGCAGCGTATGGCGGCAACCAGGTGCGGGCTGCTCCAGCGTGCCGTGCCGCGCCAGATAGCCGGGGCTGCACACCGGCACCACCAGTTCCGGCGCGAACGGCCAGCCCTGCACATCCGGCTCATGCTCGCCGGCCATCCGCATCGCCAGGTCGACATTGCCCGGCGGCCCGCGCAGCGAGCCCGAGAGCAACTGGAACCGCAGATCCACCTGCGGAAACGCCGCATGGAACGCTCCGAGGCGGGGGATGAACCAGTGGGTGACGAAGGCGGTCGACAGCGACAGCTCCACCACCTGCTGGCGCGTGCGGCTGGCGACGATCTCCTGCACCGCCGCGGCAACCTTCTGAAACCCCTCGCTGACCGCCCGATACAGCACGTCGCCCTCGGCGGTCAGCTCCATCCCGGCCGGGCTGCGCACGAACAGGGGAATACCCAGATGCGCCTCCAACTGGGCGATATTCCGGCTCACCGAGGGCTGCGTCAGATTGAATTCCCGTGCTGCCCCGCTGCAACTTCCGGTGCGCGCCGCCGCCTCGAACACCAGCAGTCCGCGTGCCGAGGGAACCAGCCTGCCGAGTGAGGTCATACGCTGACCGTATGCCCACCGTCCGTTTTGTCAAGATGACCCATGCAAAAAGACCTGCCAGACATGCGTGCACCCATTGCCTCACCCCATCCGGCCCTGGCCGCGAAAGGCACCGACCATGAGCGCACCCCCGATCTTTCCGTCCCTCTCCCGCCGCACCGCCCTGCTCGGCGCCGGCGGCCTGCTCGCCGCCACGGCGCTGCCCGGCCTCGCCCAGGCGGCCACCCCGAAAAAGGGCGGCAGCATCCGCGTCGCCGGCTTCTCCAGCGGCACCACCGACACGGTGGACCCCGCCCGCCAGTCGCTCTCCACCGACTACGCCCGCTGCAACATGTTCTACAATGGCCTCACCGCGCTCGACAGCACGCTGACCCCGCAGCCGATGCTGGCCGAAAGTATCGAGAGCGACGACGCCAAAACCTGGACCATCAAGCTGCGCCGTGGCATCGAGTTCCACGACGGCGCCAGCCTCACCAGCGCCGACGTGGTCTACTCGTTCACCCGCCTGCAGGACGCCAAGCTCGGCTCGCCCGCCCGCCCGCTGGCCGCCGCGATGACCGAGATCAAGGCCACCGGCCCGCTGGAGTTGCGCATCACGCTCAACGCCCCCAACGCCGACCTGCCGGTGGTGCTCGGCACCTTCCATTTCAAGATCATCAAGCAGGGCACCACCGACTTCGCCACCGCCATCGGCACCGGCCCCTACAAATGCAAGGAGTTCACCCCCGGCGTCCGCTCGGTCGGCGTGCGCAACCCGAACTACTGGAAGCCCGGCAAGCCGTATCTCGACGAGATCGACTTCTTCGGCATCGCCGACGACGCCGCCCGCATCAACGCCCTGCTCTCCGGCGACATCCAGCTCGCCGGCGGCATCAACGCCCGCGCCACCCGCCAGGTGAAGGCCACCCCCGGCTATTCCATCTTCGAGACCCCAGGCGGCGGCTACACCGACCTCATCGCCCGGCTCGACACCCCGCCCACCGGCAACGCCGACTTCATCGAGGCGCTGAAATACCTGATGGACCGCGAGCAGATGAAGCGCGCCATCTTCCAGAACTACGCGGTCATCGGCAACGACCAGCCGGTCGACCCCACCAACCGCTTCTACAACCCGCATCTGCCGCAGCGCCCGTTCGACCTCGACCGCGCCAAATTCCATTTCGCCAAATCCGACATCGGCACCAGCGCCGTCCCGCTGATCGCCTCCACCGCCGCCGCCTCCTCGGTCGACATGGCGGTGCTGATGCAGGGTGCCGCCCGCAAGATCGGCCTCAACCTCGACATCAAGCAGGTTCCGGCCGGCGGCTACTGGTCCAACTACTGGCTGAAGGCGCCGCTCTGCTTCGGCAACATCAACCCGCGCCCGAGTGCCGACATCATGATGACGCTGTTCTTCAAGTCCGACGCGCCGTGGAACGAGTCCAAGTGGAAGGACCCGAAATTCGACAGCCTGCTCGCCGCCGCCCGCTCCGAACTCGACCTGAAAAAGCGCACCCAGATGTACTGGGACATGCAGGCGATGATCCGCGACGGCTCCGGCATCGGCATCCCGCTGTTCCTCACCGGGCTGGACGCGCACTCCGACAAATTGATGGGCCTCAAGCCGATCCCCACCGGCGGCATGATGGGTTACGACTTCGCCGAGAACGTCTGGCTCGCCTGAGATGTCCCCGCTCGCCCGCCTCATCCTGGCCCGGCTGGCGAGCGGCCTGCTCACCCTGCTCACCGTCTCGCTGCTGGTGTTCCTGGCCACCGAGATGCTCCCCGGTGACGTCGCCCAGGCGGTGCTCGGCCAGAGCGCCACGCCGGATGCGGTTGCAGCACTCCGCGCCTCGATGCATCTCGACCAGCCCGGCTGGCTGCGCTACCTGCTCTGGCTCCAGGGCCTGCTGAGCTTCAACCCCGGCCATTCGCTGGTCAACGACCTGCCGATCGCCACCCTGGTCGGCAGCCGGCTGCCCAACTCGCTGCTGCTGGCCGCCCTCACCGCGCTGGTCGCCGTGCCGATCGCCCTCACGCTGGGCATCACCGCGGCAGTCTGGCGCGGCAGCCGCTACGACCGCATCGTCGGCCTGTTCACCATCTCCGCCGTCTCGGTGCCGGAATTCCTGGTCGCCACCCTGGCGGTGCTGATATTCGCGGTCCAATTGCACTGGCTGCCGTCGATGTTCTACCGGCTCGACCTGTCATCGCCGTTGCAGATGCTGCGGGTCTTCGCGCTGCCGGTCATCACCCTCAGCTTCGTGGTCATCGCCCAGATCGCCCGCATGACCCGCGCGGCACTGATCAACGTGCTGGACTCCGCCTATATCGAAATGGCGGTGCTGAAGGGCGTCCGCCCGGTCCGGCTGGTGCTGCGCCACGCGCTGCCCAACGTGCTCGGCCCGGTGGTCAACGCGGTGGCGCTCAGCGTCTCGTTCCTGCTCGGCGGCGTCATCATCGTCGAGACCATCTTCAACTATCCAGGCCTGGCCAAGCTGATGGTCGATGCCGTCTCCACCCGCGACATGCCGCTGGTGCAGGCCTGCGCGATGATCTTCTGCGCCGCCTATCTGCTGCTGGTCACGCTGGCGGACATCACCGCCATCCTGGCCAACCCACGGCTGCGCCACCGATGAGCGGCATCCTCATCCGCCACCGCCCGGCCAGCCTCGCCGGCCTGCTGGTGGTCGGCGTCTGGGTGGTGCTGGCCGCCTTCGGCCCGCTGCTCGCCCCGCACGCCGAAACCGCCGCCTCGCTCGGCATCCCGTTCGACAGCATCAGCCGTGCCGCACCGCTGGGCACCGACTACCTCGGCCGCGACATGCTCACCCGCATCCTCTACGGCGCCCGTTACACCGTCGGCGTCGCCGCCATCGCCACCGTGCTGGCCAGCCTCTCCGGAACCCTGCTGGCGCTGGCGGCGGCCACCACCGGCGGCTGGATCGATACCTGCCTGAGCCGGTTGCTGGATGCGATGATCTCGCTGCCCAGCCTGCTGTTCGCGCTGGTGGTGGTGGCCGCGGTCGGCTCCACCATTCCCGTCCTCATTCTCACCGCGGCGATCATCTACCTGCCCGGCGCCTATCGCACCGTGCGCGCGCTGGCGGTGGACATCGCGGCGATGGAATTCGTCAAGGTCGCCCGTGCCCGTGGCGAGGGCAGCTTCTACATCATGCACACCGAGATCCTGCCCAACATCGTACTCCCGGTGCTGACCGATTTCGGCCTGCGCTTCATCTATGTCGTGCTGCTGCTGAGCGGCCTCAGCTTCCTCGGCCTCGGCATCCAGCCGCCCTATGCCGACTGGGGTTCTCTGGTGCGCGAAAATATGGAAGGTCTGGCCTACGGCGCGCCCGCCATCATCATGCCGGCACTGGCCATCGCCAGCCTCACCATCGGCATCAACCTGCTGATCGACAGCCTGCCCAAGCCCGGCGACGCCGATGGACGATAAGCCGCCGCCGCTGGTCGAGGTCGACAAGCTCTGCGTCACCGCCGGTGCGCAAACCATCGTGCGCGACGTCAGCTTCACCATCGCCCCCGGCGAGGTGCTGGCGCTGATCGGCGAATCAGGCTCCGGCAAGACCACCATCGCCCTGTCGCTGCTCGGCCATGCCCGCCCCGGCTGCCGCATCGCCTCCGGCAGCATCCGGGTCGGCGCCCATCTGCCCATCAGGCTGCGGCCGGCCGAACTGGCGCGGTTCCGCGGCCGCCATGTCAGCTATATCGCCCAGAGTGCCGCCGCCGCGTTCAACCCGGCGCAGCGCCTGATGGCCCAGGTCACCGAGAGCGCCATCCTGCACGGCCTGCCCCGCGCCGATGCCGAGGCCCGCGCCCGCACCCTGTTCCGCGCGCTGGCGCTGCCGGACCCGGAAGGCGTCGGCGCGCTGTTCCCGCATCAGGTTTCCGGCGGCCAGTTGCAGCGCCTGATGGCGGCGATGGCGCTGATCACCGAGCCGCAACTGGTGATCCTCGACGAACCGACCACCGCACTGGACGTCACCACCCAGATCGAGGTGCTGCGCGCCTTCAAGCAGGTGGTGCGCGAGCGCGGCGCCACCGCGCTGTATGTCTCGCACGACCTCGCGGTGGTTGCCCAGATGGCCGATCGCATCATCGTGCTGCGCGACGGCGCGATGCAGGAGATGGCGCCCACCGCCACCATGCTCGCCGCCCCCGCGCACCCCTACACCCAAAGCCTGCTCGCCGCGGCCGAACCGACCCCCCGCCTGATCGCCCCGCCGGTCGCCGCAGCACCGCTGTTGCGGGTGGAAAACCTGGTCGCCGGCTACGGCCCGCGCAACGCCCAGGGCCAGCCGATGATCCCGGTGCTGCACGATGTCGGCTTCAGCATCGCCCCCGGCAGCGTGCTCGGGGTGATCGGCGAATCCGGCTGCGGCAAAAGCACGCTGGCCCAGGTGATCGCCGGCCTGCTGCCCGCCGCCGCCGGCCGCATCACGCTGGACGGCGAACCGCTCGCACCGGCCCTGGCCGACCGCAGCCGCGACCAGCTCCGCCGCATCCAGATCGTCTTCCAAAGCCCGGACATGGCGCTCAACCCGGCGCACAGCGTCCGCCAACTGCTCGGCCGCCCGCTGCAATTCTATTTCGGCCTGCGCGGCGCCGAACTGGACCGCCGCATCGCCGCCCTGCTCGACATGGTGCGCCTGCCGGCCGGCCTCGCCGCCCGCCTGCCGGCCGGCCTCTCAGGCGGCCAGAAGCAGCGGCTCAACCTCGCCCGCGCGCTGGCCGCCGAACCCGCGCTGCTGCTCTGCGACGAGGTCACCTCGGCGCTCGATACCGTGGTCGCCGCCGCCATCCTCGACCTGTTGGCCGAACTGCGCCGCGAGCTTGGCATCGCCTGCATGTTCATCAGCCACGACCTCTCGACCATCCGCGCGATCTGCGATCAGGTGATGATCCTCTACGCCGGCCGCGCGGTGGAGCAGGGCGGCCGCCAGGTGATGCAGCAGACGCCGATGCACCCGTATACCGACCTGCTGCTGTCCTCGGTGCCCGCATTGCGCACCGGCTGGCTCGACAGCCTCAGCGCCACCCATCTGGCCGAGGCCGAAGGCGGCCTCACCCGCGCCGCCGCCGCGCTGCCGTGCCCGTTCCAGCCGCGCTGCGCGGTGCGCATCGCCGGCGTCTGCGAGCGCCAGCCGCCGCCGCTGCGTCACCTCGCCAAAGGTGCTGAAATCCTCTGCCACCACGACGAAGCCGCGCTGCGCGCCGCGCAGCAGCACGACGCCCCCGCTTTCGCCTCCGCTGCCCCGCTTGCCTCCGCGCATTGAAAAGGCCCCGCCGATGTCGATCACCACCGCGCCAGCCGCGCCCGCCCCCACTCGCGCCCACGACCCGCTGCTGCAGCCGTTCCGGCTGAAGCACCTCACGCTGCGCAACCGCATCATGAGCACCAGCCACGCCTCGGCGCTGGATGTGGACGGCATGCCGAAGGAGCGCTACCAGCGCTATCATGAGGAAAAGGCCAAGGGCGGCCTGGCGCTGACCATGTTCGGCGGCTCCTCGATGGTCTCCAAGGACTCCAGCTGGGGCGGCGGCCAGATCGACGTCTCCGGCGACGCCATCATCCCCGACCTGCAACAATTCTCCAGCCGCATCCACGCCCAGGGTGCGGCGATCATGTGCCAGATCTCGCATCTCGGCCGCCGCGCCGACGCCTTCAGCATGAACTGGCTGCCCACCCTCGCCCCCTCGGCGATCCGCGAGACCCGCCACCGCAACATCCCCCGCGCGATGGACGACCACGACATCGCCCGCATCATCGCCGACTACGCCGCCGCCGCCCGCCGCTGCCAGCAGGGCGGGCTGGACGGCGTGGAGACGGTCACCGGCGGCCACCTGATCGGCCAGTTCCTGTCGCCGCGGACCAACCAGCGCACCGACCGCTTCGGCGGCTCCACCGAGAACCGCGCCCGCTTCGGCCTCCTGGTCCACGAGGCGATCCGTCGCGCCGTCGGCGACGCCTTCCTGGTCGGCATCCGCTTCGTGGTCGACGAGGACATCGACGACGGCATCGATTTCGCCGAATGCGTGAAGATCGCTCGCATCTTCGAGCGCGAAGGCCAGATCGATTTCTTCAACGCGATCTTCGGCCGCATGGACACCGATCTGGCGCTGGCCGAGCACAACATGCCCGGCATGTCGCAGCCGATCGCCCCGTTCCTGCGCCCGGTCGGCGCCTTCAAGCAGGAGATCAAGCTGCCGCTGTTCCACGCCGCCCGCATCCCCGACCTCGCCACCGCCCGCTACGCCATCGGCGAAGGCCTGCTCGACATGGTCGGCATGACCCGCGCCCACATGGCCGACCCGCAGATCGTCAACAAGCTGGCGCGCGGCGAGGAGGATCGGATCCGCCCCTGCGTCGGCGCCTCCTATTGCATGTATAAAAAAGTCGCCTGCATCCACAACCCGGCCACCGGGCGCGAGCAGATCTTGCCGCAACTGATCGAACCCTCGCCGCATCCCGGCAAGCGGATCGTGGTCATTGGCGGCGGGCCGGGCGGGCTGGAGGCAGCACGGGTCTGCGCCGAACGCGGCCACAGCGTGGTGCTGTTCGAGGCCGGCGCCAGACTCGGCGGCCAGATGCTGACCGCGGTGCGCGCCACCTGGCGCCGCGACCTGATCGGCATCGTCGACTGGCGCGCCGCCGAACTGGCCCGGCTTGGCGTCGATATCCGGCTCAACAGTTTCGCCGAGGCGGCCGACATCCTCGCCGAACAGCCCGACGTGGTGATCGTCGCCACCGGCGGCCTGCCCGATCTCGACTGGCTGGAAGGGGCTGAGCATTGCGTCAGCGTCTGGGACGTGCTGGCCGACTCCACCGCCGCGCGCGACGATGTCATCGTCTATGACGGCACCGGCCGCCACCAGGCAGTGTCCTGCGCGCTGCACCTGGCCGAACAGGGCCGCCATGTCCAGTTCGTCACGCTGGACGACAATATCGGGCTGGAGATGGAGTATTCGGCGCGCGTCGTCTACCGCAAGCGGTTCGCCGAAAACGGTGTCCACAGCACCATCGACCACACGCTGATCCGCGTGCGCAAGGAGGGCAACCGCCTGCTCGCCACCTTCCGCCACGAGTTGACCGGCACCGAAATGGAACTCTCCGCCGCCCAGGTGGTGCTGGAACACGGCACCATCCCGGTGGACGACGTGTTCCAGGCGCTGCGCGGCCAGTCCGCCAACCAGGGCGTCACCGATATCGACACGCTGCTGGACCGCCGCCCGCAACCCGGCCAGGCCGGCTTCGAACTGCACCGCATCGGCGACGCGATCACCAGCCGCAACGTCCACACCGCGATCTACGACGCATTGCGCCTGTGCAGCGCCCTCTGAGCAGCACAACGTGAGCACCACGACGGCGCTGACCCTGCGCGACCTGCACCCCCGCGATCTCGCCGCCGCCCACCGCCTCTCAGCCAGCATCCCCTGGCCGCACCGGCTGGAGGACTGGCGGGTGATGCTCGCCGCCGGCCACGGTCTCGCCGCCTGCGGTCCGAATGGCCGACTGCTCGGCACCACGCTGTGGTGGAACTACGGCGCCGCCGCCACCATCGGCATGGTGCTGGTCGACCCCGCCCATCAGGGCCAGGGCATCGGCCGCCGCCTGATGGTGGCCGTGCTCGAACGCACCGGCGCGCGCGCGCTGATGCTGAACGCCACCATCGCCGGCATGGCGCTGTACCGCCGCCTCGGTTTTCATCCCACAGGCCGGATCGCCCAGCATCAAGGGGTCCTCAGCGCATTCGAATGCACAAATGCTATCGAGGCCCCCGATCTGCCCTCGCTTCAAGCCCTCGACGCCCGCGCTTTTGGCGCCGAGCGGCCCGGTTTTTACGCCAATCTGACCGATTTCACCGCGATCCGGCTGGCCGATTCGCCCGGTTTCGCACTGCGCCGCCGCTTCGGGCGGGGCGAGGTGATCGGCCCGGTGGTGGCGGCCAGCGAGACCGACGCCATCGCCCTGGTCGGCGCCAGCTTGCGCCCCGGCTTCCAGCGCATCGACATCCCGGCCGACGCGACCACGCTGGCCGCCTGGCTGACTGCCGCGGGGTTGCCGCAGGTGGACCTCGCGACCACCATGATCCGCGGCGAGTGGCCAAAATCTTCCAATGGACTCTATCGCTTCGCCCTCGCCACCCAGGCCCAGGGATAACCCGATGTCCCCTCCGCTACAGCCCGTCGCCGGCGACGACACCCTGCCGAGCCACGCCGAGATCGTGGTGATCGGCGCCGGCATCATCGGCACCGCCGCCGCCTACTACCTCGCCAAAAAGGGCCACCAGGTCGCATTGCTGGAAAAGGGTGCGGTGGGCGCCGAACAATCCAGCCGCAACTGGGGCTGGTGCCGCCAGCAGAACCGCGACGCCCGCGAGCTGCCGCTGGCCCAGCGCAGCCTCGAATTATGGGACGGATTGGCTGCCGAAACCGGCCAGGACCTCGGTTTTCGCCGCAGCGGCCTGGTCTATGTGACTGACAATGCAGCCGATCTGGCGCAATGGGAGAAATGGGGCGCCTTCGCCCGCCAGCGCCAGGTGGATACCAGGATGCTCACCGCCGCCGAGGCCAACGCGCTGTCCAACGGCGCGCGCGGCGCCTGGATCGGCGGCATCCACTCGCCGACCGACGGCATCGCCGATCCCTCTCGCGCCACCCCGGCTTTGGCCGAAGCCGCACGCCGCCTGGGCGTGACGCTGCATCAGAACTGCGCGGCGCGCGGGCTGGAGACCACCGGCGGCGCGGTCTCCGCGGTGGTCACCGAACGGGGCAGCATCCGCACCTCCGTTGTGCTGTGCGCCGGCGGCGCCTGGGCGTCGATGTTTTGCCGTCGCCACGGCATCGATTTCCCGCAGGCCGGCATCCGCTCCACGGTGTTTCGCACCAACGCGCTGCAACCCATTGTCGAAGGCGGATTTTACAGTCCCGGCTTCTCGCTCGCCCGGCGGCTGGATGGCGGCTACACCGTCTCGATGCCGTCGGCGGCGCAGCTCGACATCACGCCGCAGGGCCTGCGTTACGCGCGCAAGTTCTGGCCCAGCTTCACCAAACGCTGGAAATCGCTGCATCTGCGGCTCGGCCGCTCATTCCTGGAAGGCCCCGAGGCGCTGGGCGGCTGGCGGCTGGACCAGCCCTCGCCGTTCGAGCGGACCCGCATCCTCAACCCCGCCCCCAACCTCTCGGCGATTGCCGCGACCCTGGCCAAAGTTCGCGCCACCTATCCGGCGCTGGCCGAAATTCAGGCAGCCCAGTCCTGGGCCGGCTGGATCGACATGACGCCGGATGCGGTGCCGGTGATCGGCCCGATCGCAGCCCTGCCCGGCCTGTATCTCGCCGCCGGCTTCAGCGGCCACGGCTTCGGCATCGGCCCGGCGGCCGGGCAGCTTGCCGCCGATCTGGTTGCCGGCGATCCTCCGGCGGTCGATCCGCAGCCGTTCCGCTACGCCAGGCTGGTGGACGGTTCGCCGATCCAGCCGCCCGGCGCGTTCTGATCAGTAGCCACGCTCAGGTTGGTAGAGATGTTGAGGTGTTTCCCCACGCGCCAGCCCGACGATCACGCCCGCGACATAGCCGGCGCGGGCGCGGCGGGTGGCGAAGCCGGCGACGTGCGAGGTGACCAGGATGCGCGGATGCGTCCAGGCCGGCGCCTCCGGTGGCAGCGGCTCGGGATCGAACACATCGAGCACGGCGCCGGCGAGATGGCCGCGATCGAGGGCTGCGATCAGGTCGTCGATCACCACCAGCGAGCCGCGCCCGGCATTGATGACGCCGGCGCCTTGCGGCAGCCAGGCGAGGCGTTCGGCCGAGAGCAGGCCGCAGGTGTCGGCGGTGTCTGGCAGCAGGCCGACCAGGATATCGGTTCGCGCCATGAACCCGCGCAACGCCGCATCGCCGGCAACCACCTCGATGCCATCGATCGATTTCGCGGTACGCGCCCAGCCGCAGACCGGGAAACCAAGCCCGCGCAGCATCCGGGCGGCGAGCGTGCCGATATTGCCCATGCCGAGGATGCCGACGCGCACCGTCTCGGCGGTGCGCTCGCCCTCCCACATGTCCCAGCGACGGGCATCACGGGCGGCGAGCAGGCGGGGCAAGTCGCGCAGCAGGCCGAGGGCGGCGAAGCAGACATATTCCGCGACGCTCTGGGCGGTCTGGCCGCTGGCCATGCGCACGATCGGCAGATGGTGCGGCAGGGCGGGGTCGCAGGTGATGTGATCCACGCCGGCGCCGGAACTGAAGATCACCCGCAGGTTGGGGTAGCCGGCCAGCCGGCCCCGATCGGGTTCCCAGACCAGCGCGTAGGTGACCGCCTCCGGCCGCACCGTCGGGTCGTCCCACCAGCGGACTTCGAGGTCCGGCAGCAGGCTGGCGAAACCCTGCTGCCATTCCGGCAGGGCGGCGGCGCCGCCGGATTTCACCAGCAGCAGGTCTCGGCGGGCGGTCTCGGGCATGGCGGCCTTCGGCAAGATGGGGCGGCTGGCAGTCTAGCCCAGAAGGCCCATGCGAATCACCCTCCTGCCGCCACGCTGGTGCGGACGCTGGCGGCATGCGGCAGAATTCAACACAACCTGCGGCAACATCGGCGCCATGCCGCGTGCCGTCACGCATACCAGGGAGACCAGCCATGAAGCTCACCGATTTCCGCGTTCTCACCTTCGACTGCTATGGCACGCTGATCGACTGGGAGAGCGGCATCTACACCGCCCTGCAACTGCTGCTGGCCCGCAGCGGGCGCGGGCTGGGGCGCGAGGTGGCGCTGGAAGTGTTCGCCCGCCACGAGGCGGCGCAGGAGGCCGAGACGCCGAGCATGCTCTATTCCGAGTTGCTCGCCGTGGTGCATCGCCGGGTGGCGGCGGAATGGGGGACGTCGACCACGCCGGCGCAGGATGCCGCGTTCGGCGGCTCGGTGCCGGACTGGCCGGAATTCGCCGACAGCCAGGGCGCGCTGCAATACCTGAAGAAATACTACAAGCTGGTGATCCTCTCGAATGTCGATCGCGCCAGCTTCGCCGGCAGCAACCGGCGGCTGGGGGTGGATTTCGATGCGGTCTACACCGCGGAGGATATCGGCAGCTACAAGCCGAACCCGGCGAATTTCCAGTATATGCTGGACCATCTTGGCGCACTGGGGTTTGGCCGCACCGATATTCTGCACACCGCGCAGAGTCTGTTTCACGACCACGGCCAGGCGCGCAAGTTCGGGTTGGCCGGCGCCTGGATCGACCGGCGGCACGACCTGCAGGGCTGGGGGGCGACGCCGCCGGCGCCGGACGCTGCCTATGATTTCCGTTTCACCAGCCTGGCGGCGATGATGGAGGCGCATCAGGACGCGCTGCGGGCATAGGACTGTCCGGTGAGCGCGCCGCGCCGCCCGCTCTGCGGATAGCGCTTCTGCCTGCCCCAATGGCCGTGGCGGATCCCTGGCACGTCTGTCCAGCACCTCGCACACTGCCCTCGGTCGCTTGCCGATGGGCGGCAATCGGGCTGGCAGATGGGGCGCCGCGCCAACCATCACGACCCTGATCGCGCCGGCTTCATTATCTGCAAGCGTCGAAGCGGTGACGCCCGACGCCCAGGCTTCTCCGCGATCGGGCGGAAATCTACCTGAGCAGGTCCGCCACCCTGGCAGACACGCTCGGTGCCGAGGACGATGCCGTTGCCGCTACCCCGAGATCGGCCACGATCTGGCCGATGCAATCGTGCTGATCCCCGAGATTGGTCGTCTTGGGTCGAGGTCCACGGCACGTTGGCGCCGAGGCAGGCGTATGTCGGCCGGGAATAGCAAGAGTGCCGGGGTTGATGCCGAGCCCTGGAGCGTGATCGTTGCAGGCGGAACCGCCGGAAACGTGAATCACGCGATCAAACAAGGAGCTAGAGCGCGTTCGGTGATTCTGTCATCACCAGACACGCTCTAGCGCGATGTCCGATCGAACAGGGCCATCCGCTCAGAGTCTGACTCTGAACTTATCTGCAACGAACGATCCTCCTGACGAGGAGCATGACGGAGGCGGCATATAGGAAGGCTGTTGCTGACGCGAGGGTTGCCTCGAACTCCTTGGCAAGCCCGCGGTTTCTGCCCAGCCATGCGAAGCAACGTTCGACCACCCAGCATCGCTTGTGGACTCAGAAGCCGACCTGCCAGGCTGGCTTGCGGACGATCTCGATGGCAATCGAGGTAGCTTTTCTGACGTGCACACTGGCATAGGCGGCATCGGCAAAGGCGAGTTCAATAAAAGGGAAACTCCGGCGTGAGGTCTTGAGCAAAGGCACGGCACCATCACGGTCTTGCACGGCGGCGGCATGAAGTTGCGCCACCAACAGCCGGCCATCGGTATCGACCATCGCATGGCGTTTGCGTCCGAGCACCTTCCTGCCGGCATCGTAGCCGCGCACACCGCCGGCCTCGGTCGTCTTGGCACTGTGACTGTCGATCACCGCCGCCGTCGGGCTTGCTTCGCGACCCGTCCGCTCCCGGTCCGGCATCACCAGATGGTGGTTGATGCTCTGCCAGACGCCCCCATCGCGCAGCATGCCGCGCCCGTCAAGTCACTGGCGACACGCACTCCTTCCCGCTTATCACCCCGGCAGGTGGCAATCGTCCACATGATGAAAATCCAATAGGCCTCGACAACCCATTGGAATCACATCACGCCGTGGTCATCCAACCCTCATTCCGTCAGCGTTCGCAGGCAGCCTCTGAGAGCGGCCGTCGAGAAAGTACATAACACCCTCTAGGCGTGATGACCGCAGGTGGAATCACACGAAAGTGTGATACCAGCCAGCGGACAGGCTAACTCTTCCGGCCTTTCCGCTGGTTGGTATCGCGCGCCGGATTGGCGGGTCGGTATGAATCACGCGACAAAACAAAGAGCAAATGCGATGTCTTCTTTTTGTGAACAAAAAGAAGCAAAAAAACTTTTCATCCCCTGGAGTCCGGCACCAGCAACCGGACTCCAGGGGCGAAAACGTCGCGCCGACTATCAGCCAGCTACCACGGCCATCAGGCCACGCGCTGGCTCTGCGCATAGGCCATGTAGAGTTCTGCCGCCCGCCGGCCCAACGGCCCCGGCTGCAGATCGCGGCCCTCATAATGGATCACCGGCTGCACCTTGCCGGCATTGCCGGTGGTGAAAATCTCGTCGGCACTCTCCAGTTCCGCCGGCCGCACCGTCCGCTCCTCCACCGCCACACCGGCCTCGCGCAGCAGCGTGATGGTGCGGTTGCGGGTGATCCCGGCCAGAAACGTGCCGTTCGGCACCGGCGTCACCACCCGCCCGCCGATCCCCAGGAACACGTTGGAACTGCAGGTTTCCGCCACATTGCCCAGCGCATCCAGCACGATGCCGTTCTGGAACCCGCGCCCCAGCATCTCCGCCACCCCGCGCGCCGAATTCGGATACAGGCAGGACGCCTTGGCATCGGTCGGCGCACTCTCCGGCGTCGGCCGGCGGATGCTGTGGCACAGCCCCAGCTTCAGCCCCGGCCCCTTCGGCATCGGCGACAGATAGATGCACAGCAGAAACTGGCAGCTCTCGGCATCCACCGAAATCGGTCCGGCGCCGCCCTTGGTGGCCCAGAACATCGGCCGCACATACAATTCGGCATCAGCCGGAAACCGCAGGATACCCTCGCGCATCAGCCCGAGAATCTGCGCCGGCGTCTGCGTCGGGCTCAACCCCAGCGCCCGCGCCGAGCGCACCGCCCGCGCCGCGTGCTGGTCCAGATCCGGCGCACAGCGTGCGAACGAGCGACCGCCATCAAAAATGATCGACCCCAGCCAGAAGGCATGGTCGCGCGGCCCCAGCACCGCCGGGTTGCCTTCCTGCCAGGCGCCGTTCCAATACGTCAGGGTATCCATCACGTCCCTCGCCACAGCCTGTGAAAGCGTGATGCCCGAAGGCCTCGATCACGCGACAAAACAAAACCTGGAGCAACGCGGCCGCCGTGTCGGCGCCCACCCTGCTCCAGACCCCCATATGAAACCCGGCGAGGGCCGGGCGCAACCCGGCCTCACCAGCGATGCCAGCGGTGCCAACGGCCAAACCCGAAGGTGACGCCGTAGCCGTATGGGTACGGCGCCGGATAATAGCCGTACGGATAGGCTGCGTAGCCGGGATACGCCGCCACCGGCGGCGGCTGGCGACGGACCGTATAGCCCTGGGCGACCATGCACTGGGTATACCCGGTGTCGTACAGATATTGCAGTTGCCCGGCCGAGTACTGCGCCCGATTGGCGCCGACCGCGCTGCCCGCCAACAACCCGCCGGCCGCCCCCACCGCGGCACCGGCGCCAACATTGCCCGACAGCGACCCCAGCGCCGCCCCGGCCACCGCACCCACCGCGGTGCCAACTGCGGCACTGCCCACGGCATCGCTTGTCGCCTGGTCGGCGCCGGCGTTGTAGCCGATCTGCGACGCCGCATAGTCGCGGCACGACGCATCATGGGCGCGAAACTGGCCGAAATCCTCGCCCTCCTTCGGCAACGCCATCACCGTCGGCGCAGTCGGCGGCACGACTGCGCAACCCACCACCGCGAGCGGTGCCAGCACCGCCACCACGCGCATCACAGCCCTGGTCATGGTGCTCTCCTCCGGTCGATTCGGGTACCGATGGCACCATCTGATGCGCCGCCAACCTACCGCAACCTTGCGCCGGCCTTACAAACTGCCAAGCAGCGCACTACGCCCGCACTGCGAACAGCCGGCCCCAGCCGGTCACCCGCGCCGGGTCCACCCCGGCCAGCGCCAGCGATTTCCACACCACGGTGGCGATCGAATCCAGCATCACCACCCCGGTCTCCGCCTCCAGTGCTGCCACCAGCGGCGCCGCGCGCAGATTGGTACAGACCACCGCGATCGCATCCGGCCGCGCCGCCGCCACCGCGCGGGTCATCGTCTCGAGCTGGTCCGCCGCCACCTCGGCGAAGGCGAAGTTGTCCTGCAATCCGCAATGCTGCTCGGCGTCGCAGGCCAGCCCCAGCGCGCGGTAATTGGCGATGATCCGCGCCTGCACATCGGCCAGGTACGGCGTGACCAGCCCCAGCGACCGCGCCCCCAGCCGCGTGATCAATTCGTTCATCGCCAGAATCGAGGTGGTGGCACGGATCCCGGTCTCGACGGTGATCCGCGCACACAGGCTCGCATCGGTCTCGAAGCCCAGCCAGGAGGCCGAGGTGCCGTTCCAGGCGATGACATCCACCTTGGCATGCGCCAGCAGCCGCGCCGCCGCCAGGATCGGCTCCGCGTCGAACTGCCCCAGCGCGCCGGCCGACAGCGCGATCTCGGTGACCGGGAAGCGCGCGAAATGCGCCGATACCTCCGGCAGCCCGGCCAGCATCGCCGCGGTCACCGGCTCCAGCGTGGTGTTGGAACTGGGCGTCAGGAAGCCCAGCCGGATGCGCTTTGTCATGCCGGCATCCTGCCATGCGGCCGGCGGCGCGGCTACCTTCGCCCGAACATTCGCTCGATCTCGGCCTTGGACAGCTTCAGGAAGGTCGGCCGCCCGTGGCTGCAGGTGGCGGCCCGCGGTGTTGCCTCCATGCGGCGCAGCAGCGCGTCCATCTCCGGGCCGCCCAGCCGCCGCCCGGCGCGGATGCTGCCGTGGCAGGCCATGCGCGCGATCACCTGGTCGAGCCGCGCATCCAGCGCCGTCGCCTCGTCCATCTCGGCGAATTCGTCGGCCAGGTCGCGCAGTAATGGGCCAGGGTCGGGTGCGCCGAGGGCGGCCGGCAGCGCCCGCACCAGGATCGCACCGACGCCGAACGCCTCGATCTCCAGCCCCAGCCGCGCCAACTCGGGCGCCCGCGCCAGCAGCCGCGCCGCGTCGGCCCCCGGCAGGTCCACCACCCCCGGCAGCAGCAGCGCCTGGCTGCGCACCCCGCCGGCCAGCATCTGCTCGCGGATCTCCTCATGGGTCAGCCGCTCATGCGCCGCGTGCTGGTCCACCAGCACCAGGCTGCCATCGCCGGCCACCGCGATCACGTAGGTATCCAGCACCTGCGCCACCGCGGCCCCCAGCGGAAAGTCGCGCGACGCCTCGGCGAATGGGCCGTGGAAGCGGTCGGGGGCCAGCGCCCGCGCCGATGGGGCGACGTCCATCGGCAATGCCGCCTCGGCGAACCCGGTTGGCGCGTAGCTGTGGCTCGGCGGCCGTGATTCCAGCCGCAGCCCCGGTCCCGACCGCATCTGCACCGGCAGCGCCTGCCCGAGCACCGCGCCGCCGGCCAGGGTGCGGGCCAGGGTCGAGATCACCATGCCGCGCACCCCGGCGGCATCGCGAAACCGCACCTCGGCCTTGGCCGGGTGCACATTCACGTCCAGTTCCTCCGGCGGCAGGTCGAGGAACAGCGCCACCACCGGATGCCTTCCGTGCTGGATCACGTCGCGGAACGCCACCCGCACCGCGGTGCGCAATACCGGGTCGGCGACCGGCCGGCCGTTGACCACCAGCGCCTGCGCCGCCGCGGTGGCGCGATGCACGGTGGGGGCGGCGATATAGCCGGACAACCGCATCCCCTCGCGCGTCGCATCCACTTCCAGCAGGGCCGCCGCCGCCTCTGGCCCCAGCAGCGCCGCCACCCGCGCCGCGCGGTCCTGCGCCGGCAGATCGAAGCCCACCCGGCCGTCGCTCTCGAAGCGGAACGCCACCTGCGGTGCGGCCAGCGCCAGCCGCCGGATCGCCGCCTCGGTGGCATCGGCCTCGGCGCGCGGCGATTTCAGGAACTTGCGCCGCGCCGGGGTGGCGAAGAACAGGTCGCGCGCCACCACCCTGGTGCCCGCCGCCCCGGCCGCCGGCGCCACCGCGCTGACCGCGCCGCCTTCAACGCTGATCCGGCTGGCATATTCGGCGTCATGCGGGCGCGAGGTAATCTCGAGGCGCGCCGCCGCACCGATGCTGGGCAGCGCCTCGCCGCGAAACCCCAGGGTGAGAATCCGCACCAGTTGCTCATCGGCCAGCTTGGAGGTGGCGTGCCGCTGCACCGCCAGCGCCAACTCGTCGCCGGTCATGCCGGCGCCGTCATCCACCACCTCGATCCGCTCGATGCCGCCGCCGTCGATCGCAACCGAGATCCGCGTCGCCCCGGCATCCAGCGCGTTCTCCACCAGTTCGCGCGCCGCCGCCGCCGGTCGCTCGATCACCTCGCCGGCGGCGATGCGGTTCACCGTCGCCTCGGGCAGCATGCGGATGCGGCCCGCCTGGAGCATGCTCAGTCGCCGCGCAGCGCGTGGAACCGGGCAATCAGCGCGCTGGTCGAGCCGTCATGCGTGCCAGCCTTGGCGCCGGCGGCCAGATCGGGAATGATTCCCGAGGCCAGCGCCTTGCCCAGTTCCACCCCCCACTGGTCGAAGCTGTTGATGCCCCAGAGGCAGCCCTGCACCGCCACCTTGTGCTCGTACAGCGCGATCAGCCGGCCCAGGCTGTAGCCGTCCAGCTTGCGGAACATGATGGTGGTGCTGGGCCGGTTGCCGCTGAACACCCGGTGCGGCGCCACGCGGGCGATGGTGGCGGCGTCGGCGCCGGCCTGGCGCATCTCCGCCTCCACCACCGCCCGCGTCTTGCCGGCGAGCAGCGCCTCGGCCTGGGCGAAGGCATTGGCGGCCAGAATCCGGTGCGCCTCGGGCCGATCATGGTCGGGCACGGCGGCCAGGATGAAATCCATCGGCACCGGCGTGGTGCCCTGATGCACCAGTTGCATGAAGCTGTGCTGCGCGTCGGTGCCGGCCTCGCCGAACACCACCGGGCAGGTGGCGTGTGCCGCCGGCTGGCCATCGAGCGCCACCGACTTGCCGTTGCTCTCCATCTCAAGCTGCTGCAGGTAGGCGGGGAATTTCGCCAGCCGCTCGTCATAGGCCAGGATGCAGTGGGTCCGGTAGCCCAGCGCGTTGGTCTGCCAGATGCCGACCAGCGCCAGCAGCACCGGCAGGTTCTCGCTGAACACCGCGGTCTGGAAATGCACGTCCATCGCCCTGCCGCCGTCCAGCATGCCCTGGAACTGCTCCCAGCCGGCGGCCAGCGCGATCGACAGCCCGACCGACGACCACAGCGAATAGCGGCCGCCGACCCAGTCGCGGAAGCCGAACATGCGGTCGGCGGCGATGCCGAATTTCGCCACCGCCTCGGCGTTGGTCGACAGCGCCGCGAAATGCGCGCCCACCGCGTCCTCGCCCAGCGCCTCGGCCACCCAGGCCCGCACCGCGGCGGCGTTGGTCATGGTCTCCAGCGTGGTGAAGGTCTTCGACGCCACCAGCACCAGGGTGCGCGCCGGGTCCAGCTCGCGTTTCAGCGCCGCGAACGCATGGCCGTCGACGTTGGAGAGGAAATACGGCCGCAGCCTGGCGCCATGCGCCAGGGTCAGCGCCTCGCTGGCCATGCGCGGCCCCAGGTCGCTGCCGCCGATGCCGATATTCAGCACGCATTCGAATGCATGACCGGTCGCACCGCGGATTCGCCCGTCATGCACCGCGGCGACGAAGGCCTGCATCCGCGCCCGCTCATCCGCCGCCACCCGGCTGGCATCCTCGCTGCCGGCATGCAGGGTGACCCCGGGCGGCGCCCGCAGCGCCATATGCATCGCCGCCCGGCCTTCGGTCACATTCACCGCGGCACCGGCGAACAACCGCGCGCGGAAGCCCGCCAGGTCGGCGGCCTCGGCCAGGTCGAGCAGCGCCACCAGCGCCTCGCCGTCGATCGCGGTCTTGGAGATATCCAGCGTCAGATCGTCCAGCGTCGCGGCCATACGGCGCGCGCGGTCCGGGTCAGCGGCGAACAACCGCCTGATATCGCGCGCGCCAGGACGCGCCGCCAGCGCCGCGAGGCGCTCCCATGCCTGCTGCAAGACGGATTCGCTGCTCATGCCGGCAGCTTAGCGCAAACCGGCCGCCGCGTCAGGTCGGTCTCTAGAACAGTGAATCCCAGAACGATTTCCGCTGCCGCTGGATGATCGGCGTCTCGCCCTGCTCCTGGCTCTGGCCCAGTGCCGCGTTGGTCCTGATCCGCTGCGCCTCGCGCGTCGGGTCGACCAGCACGCCGGGCTTCGGAGGCGTGCGCCAGAACATCAACGTATCGGTGAAGCCGCGGTCGCCCGCCGCCAGCGACGCATCCTGATCCACCCGCTGGCGGATATTGCCCGGCGCCGCCGGCCCGGCCTCCTGTACCAGCGCCTGCTGGCCCGCCGACATCCCGGCCGCACCGCCGGCCACCGAACCCGGCACCAGCGCCGCCTCGGCGGCCACCGAGGCGCGCATGTCCTGCGGCCGCGCGGCGCCCGGGTCCGGCGCCCGCAGGTTGAAATTCGGCGGCATCGACAGCGGCTGCTGCGTCGTCACGCTGAATTCGTCCGGGCTGTCCCGCGTCAGCCCGAAGCTGCGGGACACGCCGGTATCGCCACACCCCCCCAGCACCAGCACGGCGAGCAACGCCACGGCGGGAACGGCACGGCGGAGGTGGAAGCTGTGAACCATCATGACGCCTGCTTAGCGGTGGGACGGATTATCATCAAGACGTTTGCCGCCTGGGCGCGGCAGCACGGACTCCAGCACCAGTGCCGCCACCCCGCAGACGATGGCCGCGTCGGCGACGTTGAACACATACCATGACCATCCGAAGGCATGCGCGTGAATGAAATCGACGACATAGCCCAGCCGCAACCGATCCAGCACGTTGCCCACCGCGCCACCGGCGATACTGCCCAGGGCGATCGCCACCAGCGCCCGCTCGGCCCGCCGCAGCCACACCAGCAGCGCCACCACCACCGCCAGCGCCACCGCCGCCAGGATGATCGCGCTGCTGGCGCCGTCGCCGCGCAGCAGCCCGAAGGTGATGCCGCGATTCTCCACCCAGGTGAAATTCAGCAGCGGCAGCACCGCGACGCTGCCCAGCGCCGGCAGATGCAAGCCATTGACGATCCAGTATTTGCTCGCCTGATCCGCCACCAGCACCACCGCACCGGCCAGCAGACCCTTCGCGGTGAAGCTGCGGCCGCCGTTCATCTGGCGGCCCTCATGCCGTGGGCTGCCCGACCAAACCGGACTCCACCGCGTCGGTGCAGCGCAGGCACAGCCCCGGATGCGCCGCCCGGCTGCCGACCTCGTCCAGCACCCGCCAGCAGCGCACGCATTTGGTGCCGGGAGCGACCTCAACGTGAACCGCTAGCGAGTCGCCCACACGATCACCCTGCCGCTCTCGCGTCGCATCTTCGGCAATTGTCAGCTTCGACACGATTGCAAGTTCTGCCCACTCGACGGCCTTCAGCAAACCAGAATCGGTGGGTGAGAGCGGAAGCGTCACGGCCGCTTGCAGCGAGGACTTCAGCCAACCGGCTTGCCGACCAAATTCCAGATGACCGGTAAGTTGCCGACGAATCTCGCGCACCCGCTCCCACTTCGCCGCCAGCGCGTCGTCGCGCCAGTTGGCCGGCACCTCGACGAAGCCCTCCAGATGCACGCTGCCGGCGTCGCCGAACCGCGCCGTCCAGGCCTCCTCGGCGGTGAACGCCAGCACCGGCGCCAGCCAGGTCGAGAGGCAGCGATGCAGATGGTCCAGCACCGTACGCGCCGCCCGCCGCCGCCGGCTGTCCGGCCGGTCGCAATACACCGCGTCCTTGCGGATATCGAAGTAGAACGCCGACAGATCGTTGGAGCAGAACGCATGCAGCGCCGGATATACCCCGGCCCAGTCGTAGCTCTGCACCGCCGCACGCACCAACGCATCCAGCTCGGACAGCCGATGCAGCACCCAGCGCTCCAGTTCCGGCATGTCGGCCACCGCCACCCGCTCGGCGTCGCTGAACCCGTCCAGCGAGCCGAGCAGCCAGCGCAGCGTGTTGCGCAGCCGGCGATACAGCTCCGCTTGCTGCTTCAATATCTCCGGTCCGATCCGCATATCCTCGCTGGTGTCCGACGACATCACCCACAGCCGCAGGATATCGGCGCCATATTTGTCGTTCACCGCCTGCGGCGCCGTCACGTTGCCGAGCGACTTGGACATCTTGCGGCCCTGCTCGTCCATCACGAAGCCATGCGTCAGCACCGCCTTGAACGGCGCCACGCCGCGGGTGCCGACCGATTCCAGCAGCGAGGAGTGGAACCAGCCGCGATGCTGGTCGGTACCCTCCAGATAAAGATCGGCCGGCCACGGCAGCCCGCGCGCCTCCAGCACGAAGGCATGCGTCGAGCCGCTCTCGAACCACACATCGACGATATCCATCACCTGCTCATAGGCCGCCGGATCGCGCCCCGGCCCGAGGAACCGCTCCGGCGCCGACGAGTACCAGGCATCCGCCCCCTCGACCGCGAAGGCGTCGACGATCCGCGCCACCACATCGGCATCGCGCAACGGCTGGCCGCTCGCGCGGTCGACGAACACCGCGATCGGCACCCCCCAGGCGCGCTGCCGGCTGATGCACCAGTCCGGCCGGCTGGCCACCATGCTGCCGATCCGGTTGCGGCCCTGGTCGGGCACGAACACCGTCTCGGCAATCGCCTGCAACGCCTTGGCACGAATGGCTTCCGGCCCGTCCATGCGGATGAACCATTGCGGCGTCGCGCGGAAAATCAGCGGCGCGTTGGAGCGCCAGGAATGCGGATACGAATGCACCAGCTTGCCGCGCGCCAGCAGCCCGCCGGCCGCGGTCAGCGCCGCGCACACCGCATCGGCCGCCTTGTAGACATGCAGCCCGGCGAATTGCGGCACCCAGGCATTGAAGGTGCCGTCTTCGCCCACCGTCTCCGGCACCTCCAGGCCATGCTCGCGCCCGAGCACGAAATCCTCCTCGCCGTGCCCTGGTGCGATATGCACGAAGCCGGTGCCGGCCTCGGTGGTCACGTAATCGGCGAGAAACACTGGCACGTCATGGTCATAGCCATGCCCGCGCATCGGGTGGGCGCACACCGTGCCGAGCAGTTCGGCGCCCTTCACCAGGCGCTCGACATGATGCGTCAGCGCGCCGACGGTCTCGAGGAACTGCGGCAGCAACGCCATCGCCACCAGCACCACCTCGCCGGCCCGCGCCAGCGAGCCCTCGGCTACGCTGTCCAGCCGCACCACCGCGTAGTCGAACTCCGCCCCGGCGGCGATCGCCCGGTTGCCCGGCATGGTCCACGGTGTCGTCGTCCAGATCACGATGCTGGCGCCCACGAGCCCCGCCACCGGGCTGGACACCACCGGAAACCGCACCGTCACCGTCGCACTGGTATGGTCGTGATACTCGATCTCGGCCTCGGCCAGCGCGGTCTTCTCCACCGGCGACCACATCACCGGCCGCAAGCCGCGATACAGCGCGCCGTTCAGCAGAAACTTGCCGATCTCGCCGGCGATCGCCGCCTCGGACGGGAAATCCAAGGTCGCATAGCGGTGCGCCCAGTCTCCCAGTACGCCCAGCCGGCGAAACTCCGCCTCCTGCACCGCCATCCAGTGGCGCGCGTAGTCCCGGCATTCGGCGCGGAACTGCAGCACTGGAACCGCGTCCTTGTCCTTGCCGGCGGCGCGATACTGCTCCTCGATCTTCCACTCGATCGGCAGCCCGTGGCAGTCCCAGCCGGGAATATAATCGGCGTCATAGCCGGCCATCTGCCTGGACCGGTTGATCACGTCCTTCAGGATCTTGTTGACCGCGTGGCCGATATGCAGATTGCCGTTCGCATAGGGCGGCCCGTCATGCAGGATGAACTTGCGCCGGTTGCGCGACGCCTCCCGCACCCGCTCCCACAACCGCATCGCCTCCCACCGCGCCAGGATGGCCGGCTCCTTGTTCGGCAAATCCCCGCGCATCGGAAACGAGGTCGCCGGCAGGAACACCGTGCTGCGGTAGTCGGGCTGGGTCTTGATGTCGGTCATTGCATTCTCATGCGGCACCAGGCCGCGTCAGGGGGGTGCGCGCAGAAAAATCCCGGCGCTCAGCGAGCGGCCGGGTCGGTAATTCGCGCTCGCAAGACCCCGTTCATGGCGCGGAATATGCTTATGGGTTGGTGCAGAGGTCAAGGCGGAGTGAGGATGCGGCAGTCGTGCCCCTGCCGGTGGCGCAGCTGGGCGATGGCGGAGTTGCTGGCGGAGCGCGCCTTGCGCATGCCGGCATAGCAAGCGAATCAGCGGCAGGCGTCGACGAACGTCGGCAGGCTCGGGGCGCGAGTTCAGGCCCGGACCACGGACCGAAGATGCCCAGGGGCATGATGAGCCTGCGGGCAGGGATGGGACGTGGTGCAGGAGCGGTGGGGCGTTGACCACCGGAGCAAGCGTTATGGGGCTGGCGTAGGCGGGCGACTGATCCACGGCGGCGGCCACCTGGGCCTTGCCGGCTCGGGTTGGGTTGCAACACGCAACTCTGACCCGCGGACCACCACGATGACCCGATGCCAAGATCGCCGTCCGCGCCCCGCTGGAGAAGGGCTCGGACGCCGGTTTCCCGCGCGAGATGATCAGCTTTGCCGCCGAACGCCTGGTGGCGCTGGAGAGTGTCGCCCCATCCGGCGCTGGGCACGGTGAACGCAATGAAGACAGCACCGGGCAGTGCTATGGCCAACGCGACCGCGACTGGCGCACGCGCGCCGGAAGCCGTCGAGCGGCAGGTCCCGAAGTTGCGTATGGCCAGCTCCCTTCCCGGCTTCCTCGATCGCCGCCGCTGGGCCGAGAAGGCGCTGACCACCGTCATCCCGGAAGCCGGCAGGGGCATGATCGCACGCCGGTAGGCAACCGACCCCGCCTCCTGGACGACGTCCCGGGCCGCGACCGACCGGCACCTCGGCGGTATTGCGGCAACTTGGTTCGCGTGCTAATGCCCCGCTCCCGCGGATTGGGGGATAGTTTAGCGGTAAAACTCCCGGCTCTGACCCGGGCATCCTTGGTTCGAATCCAGGTCCCCCAGCCAGTTGCGGCGCAAACCTCTGATATCGCAGCATGGTCCGCCACGGCCAACACGCCGAAGCTTTCGATGCCTGCCATGCTCCCACAAGCGAACACCTGCTGTGGACACACCTGCCGGCGACGAGCCACCTCGGCGACCACCGCACTAGAGCGTGTCCCGGTAACGGCTGAAAATTGCTCGACAGGTTTGGTTTATGATG
>JBEPTZ010000046.1:0-32765 GCA_041691815.1 Rhodospirillales bacterium
CAGGCGTTGGAGCGGACGCATGACGCCACCCGCCTGGCCACCTGGCGGAGCGAGGCCGCCGAGCACCTGGTCGGGCTGACCGAGCGGCAGCACCAGATCATGCACCTCGTGCTCGCTGGACAACCAAGCAAGAATATTGCCGCCGATCTCGGCATCAGCCAGCGGACGGTGGAAAATCACCGAGCCGCCATCATGCACAAGACCGGCGCCGATTCGCTGCCAGCGCTGGCCCGGCTGGCGCTCGCGGCAGCTGCGGCAAAGGACGCGTCCGTGCCGGGTGCGTAGTTTCCGAAGCTGCGGTTAGGCGGACCACCGGGAGTAGGTTGCAAACTGCCCAGTAATGCCGTGCGTGGATCGGCAGGGGATCACGGTGACGATCGGCACCCTAAGTCGTTAGCTTAAATGGAACATGCGAGCCCACCGCAACGCAAGCGCCTGGCTCCGTCCCGTCGCGCACTGTAATACGAGTAGTTTCCGAAGTTCGACGGGCGCAGGCCAGGAGCCTAAACATTTCACCTACGATCACCTGCGCGCGCGCAACGCTTGCGGGAATCGAGGAGAGGCGTAGGCTCTCTTTATCGAAGGACGATCACCCGCGCGCGCAATGGTTGCGGCGCCAGTGACCCGCCCCGACCGAGCCTCTGCCGAAGCCTCCGGCAGCAAACGAACCGGCAACCCAAGGTTCCCGCATGAAACGCATCCCGACCATGCTGCTCGCCGCCCTCGCCGCGACCGGCGTCCTGAGCACACATGCCTCGGCCCAACGGCAGGCCGCCGTGGGCCCGGGCATCATTCCGCTGAATGCCACCGGGATGCTGCACGGCGTCGACATGTCCGCCTCCGGCACCACCGGAACACTGGCTGTCGGCGTCCCCGGCGGGCCGGCGACCGACATCTTCACCCTGAACAATCCGCCCCTCGCCGGGCAGCTCGCCGTGTCCACTGCGGCATCCAGCCAGGGCAACATCGTCTTCAACAGCGGGTCCACCGTGTTGGCGGCATCGGCGTCACCCAGCCGGGCGGGCCGTTCCTGCTGAACATCGCCGCCGGCAATGCCGGAACCGCGGTGAACTTCATGGGCCCTGTCTACGCCACCACGCTGAATGTCACCGGCACCGGCGCGGTGAACTTCCTCAGCGGCACAACCAACGTGACCGCGACGAATTTCGCGGCGGACGGCACGATCACCCTGGGCCACAACACCACCGTCATCGGCGCGCTGACCACCACGGCCGGCGCCAACACCGGCACGTTGACGCTGAACGGCGGCAGCGTGCTGAACGGCGCGGTCGGCGGCGCCATCGGCCTGCGGGAGATCAATCTCGTTGGCGGCAGCCAAAATGGCGGCGCCACCGCGACGATCACCGGCGCCACCGATGCCTTCACCTTCGCGCTCGCCACCAACACGCTGCAGGTCGGCGGCGCGCTGACCATCGCCAACAGCGGCGCCAGCGGGGTGATCAGCACCACCCTGGCCAGCCCGACCGTCTACGGCAACATCCGCCCGGTCGGCGCTACCAATCTCGGGCCGGCGCTGCAGATCAACGTGACCGTGCCGAACACCTCGTTCATCCCGGTCGGCACCCAGTTCAACATCGTCCAGACCCAGGCGGGAACGGTTCAAAGCGGCACTGACGGCAGCGTGGTAAAGGTGACGGTGAAAGATCCGAGCAATCCGCTTTACACCTTCGCCGCCGTGCCGGCCGCCGGCACCGTGGCAGGCCTGGTCGCCATCCGCACCACCAGCATCCCGCTGCTTGCGCCGCTGGTAACGCCGCCTGGCGTGCCCCTGCCGCCCACACGGCCGGTCGCCGCGGTGATCGTGCCGGTGTTGCTGACTGCCCCGTCAGGCGCCATCGTCGACGTGCTCGCGCCGATCAATGCGCTGACCGACCCATCGGCTGTGGTGAACGCGGTCGCCCAGCTGGCGCCGTCCACGGCCTCGCTGGCTGCCCCGCAGGTCACCTTCCAGGTCGCCCGTCAGTTCCAGAACCTGTGGACCTCTCACCTCGACGATGCCTTGTGCAGCCAGATCCCGCGCCGCGACGACAAGGCTCAGCCCAGCAACACGGCCACGATCTGCACCGGTGCCGAGCCGCGCAGCGGCTGGTGGCTGCGGGGCACCGGGTCGTCCGCCAACCAGGGTGCGCAAGGCGGGCTTGCCGGCTACCACGCCAGCATCGCCGGCGGCATGATCGGCTATGACCACGTGATCAATGCCAACACGGTCGTCGGCCTGGGGATCGGCGCGTCCAAGAGCGCCATCAACGGCAAGGGCACCAGCAGCCGCACCGAGTTCAACAGTTATCAGGTGACGGCCTATGTCGGGCATCGGGAGGGGCCATGGTATGTCTATGGCGACGTTTCGGCCGGGCTGAACGACTACACCGGCTCGCGGCAAATTTCGTTCCCGGGTGTGAACCGCACGGCGCGCGCCAAATATTCGGGCCAGGACTACACTGGCTTTGCGACCACGGGCTACGATTTTGCGGCCGGCGGCATGACCATAACGCCGCTGGCGTCGCTACAATACACCCACGTAAATCTGGGCGGTTACACCGAAGCGGACGCCGGCAGCATCAACCTGGCGACACGCTCGCAGAGCTATGACTTCCTGGAGTCGGGCCTGGGCGTGAAGGTGGCGCGCACATTCGTCCGCAACGAACTGGCCTTTATTCCGGAAGTCCATGCCAAGTGGCTGCATGAGCTCTCCAACCCGATGGTGCGGCAGACCTCCGCCTTCGCCGTCGCCCCTGGGGCGTCGTTCACCACGCGAGGGCTGAAGGCCGCGGCGGACACCGGCAATATCGGCGCCGGCCTCACCATCCTGTCTTGTTCCTGCTCGGTGCGCACATGGTCGCTCGAGGCCGTCTACGACTACTACCAGGGCAGCGACAAATATTCGGCGCACCAAGGCATGCTGAAGTTCAGCGCCCGCTTCTGACGTCAACGCCCGAAGCCGGATGACCGCTGAAGCCAGCGGCCATCCGGCGATCCCGCTTCCGGCCATGGCACTCAGGGCAGGTTCGTGTGGCTCGGCGTGGGCCCCCGGCGCCGATAGGCTCGTCAAGCCAGCGATCCTGCAAATAATTTCGCTCTCATAGTGAATGCTGTTGGTATGGCCCGAGTCCGGCGGCTGCCATGATCCATGCGTTTGGGTGTTGGTGTGTGCCGAAGCCTTCGATGGTTCGCCTCCAACTGAGATAGCTGGGGAGGTTAATGGTGGCGACGCCGTGAAATCGGCGCATCCATTCCTTCAGGCGTCCATGATAAGCGTTGACGTTGTTGATGTGCATCTCGGGCGCCTCCGGCCGAGGCGATCCGGGTGCCGGCAGCACATGCATGGTCAGGCCGGCCCGGCGCGCAAATGCCTTGATGGCGGTGCCGACATCGCAGCACAGTTCGGCTGACCCCTTCAGTGCGGCGCCGAGGGCAAGCCCGATGCACCGCGCGTCCAGGCTCGCTAGCACGGCATCGATCGTCGCTCCGCTGCGGTCGCGTGCGACAATTACCGGGATTTGCTCCTTGGACAAGCCGCACTTGGCCGATTTGCCGCCGCGCTTGCGCGGCGCACGCGTCATGCCGGCGCGTTTGCCCTTGAAGGATTCAAGAATGAACGTCTCGTCTGCCTCGACAATGCCAGACAGATGGGCAGGCTTGTCCTGGTTCAGCGCCGCCAGGAAGCGGTGCCGCCAGCGGAACGCGGTGGTGTAGTCCACCCCGCAGCGCCTGGCCGCCTTGGCGATCGTCTCGCCGGCGATCAGCGCCTGGGCCTGATCTGGCCAGCGCTCGGGGTAGTGCAGACCGGCTAGCGGCGTGCCGGTCAGTGGGTTGAGGGTCCGGGCACAGGCCGTGCAGCGATAGCGCGGCCGGCCGTTCGCCGTGCCCCAGCGGACGATGTCGTCGCCACCGCAATGTGGGCAACCGACGGCGGCCTGCCGCACCTGGCCGATCTGCGACAGCAGGCGATCCTGGGGTATGGTCTCGCCAGCCTTCGACAGCAGCGCCAGGGCCGGTGGCTCGTCTGGCACCGGCCCGGCCGCACGGCCGCCACTCACCCCGGCCAAGGTCTCAAGCGCCTTTGAAGCCGGCAGACCAGCCGATCTGGGTGGCCAACCCTGCCCGATCGCCGCGGTTGCCGCTGGCCCGATCCTCGAACAGATGACGCCCGTCGACGCCTGCGGCGAGCAGCGCGTCGCGCGTCGCGCTGCAGGTCCATCATCTGTGTGAAATTGCTCCCAACAGTGACCCTGCGGGATGGGGGTGCAGCTTATTGATTCTACGTGTGAAATCGCGTCCAACAGTGACCCCAACTGAAATGTCGTTTATCTCGTTGATATTGGGTAGAAATATCGAAATTTGATGGGATTATCTTTCGCGCGACACCTGCCCCCCTCGCTGCCGAAATTCATCGCTATAAACAATGACCTACGTTCAGATGCAGGAGGGTCACTGTTGGACGAGATTTTACAGTATATTGATATAATTGAGGAATTTTTGTTGTATGGACACGCAACCAGCCTGATTTTCCCCTGGTGGGATGAGATCTGAGCGGCGCGGAATCCGGGAACCGGCCAGCATGACACTGCCATGAACTGCTTAATATGTCGCGCATTTACCAGGAAGGACGTGCGGCAACCTTCCGCCACCATCGTGGCTGTAAAAGTTAGTTTTCCATACTACGAACAACCTCCAACAGCCCTTCGAATTCCTCCCGCGTTGTCGCCGTCAGGCGCCCCAGACCCAACGCCGCGCTCATCGCGCGGACCGCATCGGCATGCTCGCCGAAATCACACGCAAAGCCTAACTTTTCGGGGTAGGGGATATCGCTCCAATGGCGTGGCTCCCCGGCGATCTCGCTTCCCCGATACGGCATGACGGCCAGCGGTTGCGCACCCGCTTGCCAAATGACCTCCTGGCCATCTTGCGTCAGTGCGATGTGGCTGAGCGGTTCGGCGACTGCGCGGACCGCACGGACGATTTGCCGCCCGGTCCGCTGGAAGCCGTGCCGCCTGGCGACCAGACGCGCCAGGCGGAGCAGCGTGATGGGCGCCTCCGCGGCGATCATGGGGGCGATCATCGCGGCGAGCGTCGGCTGGTAATCGGGATCGTGAAACCGGTCTGGCTCGGCGACCAGCGCGCTGTCGCTCTCTGGCGCTATTGCCGGGGCGTAGGCCGCCGTCGTCGCAGCGCCCTGCGGCGAGGTCGCCAGAATGCGCGGCGGTTCGGCATCGTCTGGCGCAGCCGGCGGGTCAAACTCGTCGGGCTCCGCCTCGGCGATCGCTGGGTCGGCGAGATCGGTGGCAACCACATCTGGAGCAGGCGAGGCATCGGGCAGCGGCGCCACGCGATCGGCTTCCAGAAGCGCCCGCAGCTGGGAGTCCAGCCGCTCGACGCAGGACGCTGCATCAAGGAACCAGTCGGTCGACCACAGACGCAACAACCGCCAGCCCAACTGCTCCAGGATGATCTGCCGGACCCGATCGCGGTCGCGCGCCGAGGGCATGGCGTGGTAGGTGGCGCCGTCGCACTCAATGCCCGCCAGGAACCGCCCGGGGGTTTCGGGATGAACCACGCCGAGATCGATCCTGAACTTGGATACGCCCACCTGGGTCCGCACATCCCAGCCACGGGCGCGAAGTGCGGCGGCCACGGCGGCTTCGAAGTCGCTGTCATAGTCGTCGTAGCCGCCGGCCCGGACGGCGGCGCCCAGGGCGACCGAACCGCGCTCGGCAAATTCCAGATAATGCTTCAACTCCTGCACCGCGCGCGCCGAGGTGCGGGTGAGATCGATCATCTCCGGCCCGAAGCTGGCGAACACCACCACTTCGCTGGTTGCCCGAGTGATTGCGACATTCAGTCGTCGTTCACCGCCCTGGCGGTTGAGTGGCCCAAAATTCATCGACATGGTCCGGGCACCCGGCTCGGTCGGCCCGTAGCCGATGCTGATCAGGATGACGTCGCGCTGGTCGCCCTGCACGGTCTCCAGGTTCTTAACGAACACCGGTTCGGTGGCGTCCGCACCGAAGAAATGTTCCAGTTCGGGGTCGGCGCGGCGCGCGTCATCCAGCAGGTCTTCGACCAGGCGCTGCTGCTCGCTGTTGAGGGTGACGACGCCAATCGACTTGCTGCTCTCGCGTGGATCACGCAGCCGGCGAAGCAGGTGCTCGACCAGCGCCTGCGCTTCGATCGAGTTGGTGCGTGATTTGCCCTTGGCGTAGACCCCATCGACCCGGCGGAGTGAAACCGCACTGTCGCGCGTGTCGGCAGCCGGGTAGGTGACCAGCGACGACTCGTAATAGGCGTGGTTGGAGAACGCGATCAGGCTTTCGTGCCGGCTGCGGTAATGGCCGGTCAGGCGGTGCAGCGGGGTACGGGCCGCCAACGCCTCGTCGAGAATGCTCTCCAGGTCCTGGGTGTCGCCGTCGTCCTCTTCGCCGTCGGCCGCCTTGTCGAAGAAGCTGGTCGGCGGCATCTGCTTCGGGTCGCCGACGATGATCACCCGCTGGCCGCGCGCGATGGCGCCAATCGCGTCCGGCACGGTGATCTGCGAGGCTTCGTCGAACACCACCATGTCGAACATCGACTGGTCCACCGGCAGGAACTGCGCCACCGATAGCGGGCTCATCATCAGGCATGGCGTCAACGCCAGCAGGCTGTCGCCCATCTCGGCCACCAGCTGGCGCACCGGCTTGTGGCGGGTCCTTTTCTGCAGCTCGCGGGCCAGCACGCCGAGCCCGGCCTGGGTCTGCGGCGCATCCTTGCGCGGGATCGCGTGGGACAGCAGCGCGCGGATGTAGTCGGCGGTGGTGTCGGCCAGGGTGCGGTCGAGGGTGCGAAAGGTCTCGATCAGCGCCTCGTGACTGATCGCGGAAAAGCCGCGCAGGGCGGCAGTTTGGTCGATCAGCAGCGGCGCCGCCCAGCGGCAATACGCGGTGCGCAGCGCCTCGGCGGCGCTCTCCGGCGCGATCACCGCGCCCTCCAGCGCCACTGCGAGCGGCCCGAGGCCGGCCTCCTCCGCCTCGCGCCGCGCCGTCACCCAGCGGCACCAGTCGTTGAGCCGGGGGGTGCGCTCCTGAACCGCGGCGGCGGTGCGCAGGGCAGCGGCAAGCGTCGCCTCGGCGGGCAGGCCGCAGCCGGTGCGCATTGCATCGAACGCCGCGAGAAAACTGGTGAAGCTGGTGGCGAAGTTGCTGGCCGCGGTGGCAATCGGCATGCCGGGCTCCAGCAGGTCGTGCCCTTCCGAGAGCAGCCGGCGCAGCCGGGCACGAGTCTCGACCAGATCCTGGCCGGCGCCGGCCAATGCGAGCAGCGCCGCCCGCGCTTCGATCGCCACGCCGGCGATCGCGCCGAGGCGCTGCGGTTCGGTGGCGAGCCCGGCTGTCGGGAGCCCGGCCGGCAGTGCCGCCAATGCCTGTTGCACGGTAGCGGCGCGGGACTGCGCCAGCGCGAGGCGTTCCAGCGTCGCCTCCGTGGTCTTGCCGGCTGGCCACCCCAGCTGCGCCTCCATATCACGCCGCAGCCGGGTCAGTGCGCGGCCACGGAACAGCCAGCTACGCGCCTCGGCCGCCGCGCGCTGTTGCTGCCAGGCCGCCACCGGAGCGGCGGTCAGCGCGGCATCGGACACAGCGGCCGGCAGCGCGGTGGCGGCCGGCTGGTAATCGGTCAGCGCCAGCATCGCGGCCGATACCGCCTCCAACCCGGCCTTGCCATCCGCACCGAGCGCAAAGCCGATATCGACCGAAGCGCAGCGCGGCAGCACGCGTGCCAACGCCGCCAATGCGCGGCTGCATTCGAAGTCATCGGCATCGTCGAGTCCGGCCCGGGCAGCAAACCCCGCGCGCGCCTGCTGCATCGCGGTCAGCGCCGTGGTGAAATGGCGGGCTACCTCGGTCGTTGCCGCGACCCAAGCGTACGACCACGCATCGTGCCCGATCGCGGCAAAGCCGGTACGATCTGCCACCGTGATCGGGGTGAAGGCAAGGCCAAGCCGCGTCGCGCAGTCGATCAGACGCCCAAACGCCTCCGGGCTCGCGACGCGGTCGGGCCGCGCCAGGTCGGCGCCCCAGTCTAAGGTGAGCGGATGCAGATCGGCCCAGCGCGCCACCCGGGCGATGGCGGCGCGCGGGCTGATGCCGGCCGGGCCGGGGGCGTGCAGCGCCTCAACCAGGCCGTTCAGGTGTCGGCGCAGCGTCGCGAGCGAATCGGCGGTCTTCGCCCATTCGGTGGCCGTCTGCTCTCCGGCGCCGCCCCAGGTCTTGCCGAGATGATCCAGCACCGCGCGCTTGTTGGCCTTGCTCGAATGCAATTCGAGGCAGAACGGCCCGAGCCCGCGTTGGCGGAGCCGCCGGCTCACCACCTCCAGCGCCGCCATTTTCTCGGAGACGAACAGCACCTTGCGGCCGCAGGCCAGATTATGGGCGATGATATTGCCGATGGTCTCAGACTTGCCGGTTCCGGGCGGTCCTTCCAGTACGAAGTCACCTGCCCCGGCGGAAGCGTGGATCGCCACGGTCTGCGAGGCATCGGCATTGAGCGGTGCAAACAGGGCGGAGGGCGCGATCCGGTCGTCGATTTCGTGCAGCGGCAGAAAACTGGCGCCGTCGCGGTACGGCTCGCGCGGCGTCTCGATCAGGTGGCGGACGAAGGCCGAGCCTTTCAGCGCCTCGGTGCGGTCGGCCAGGTCCTTCCACATCAAATATTTGGCGAACGAGAACGTGCTGAGCGTCACTTCCTCGACCACCTCGAACCCGGGCGTGTCTCGCACCCGGCTGCGAACGGTATTCCAGATCCGGCCGACGTCGATCCCGCTGGCGTCCTTCGGCAGATCGCCGGCGAGCTCGGGCAGCGGGATAGCGAATTCCTGCCGCAGCATCTCGATCAGCGTCAGATTGAATACCGGCTCGTCATCGTGGCTGGTGAGGTATGGCTGCGCCGCGGCACTTTTGCGCACCAGGCGCACCGGCAGCAGGATCAGCGGCGCACGATAGCTCCGCGTGGTCTCGCCGGTCGGATGCCAGCGCAGCGAGCCGAGGGCGAGGAACAGTGTGTTGGCGCCGCCTTCCTCCTGGTCGGCTCTGGCCTTGCGGAACAGCTCCAGCACGCCGCGTTCCAGCGCCTTCGGGTCGACATTGGCGATCACTTGCTTGCGGTCCAGGGCGTCGCGGGCGATCTGCTCGGCGATATCGTCGCCGGTCCTGAGGATGCGGAGTTCCGGGTCCGGCGTATCACCGCCCGGCCCTTGCCTCGGCGGCGGAATGATGCCTATGCGGTCGCCGGCGGCGATGCGGTCCTCAAGGGCTGCCGGATCGGGGCAGAAGATCGGGATCGCCGTCGCCGAGGGGCGCAGGTTGAGCAGGCGGTTGCGTTTGGTCAGGTCGAGCAGCTTGCGCTTCCATAGCTCGACCCGCTCCGCCGGTGTTTCTGGAATGGGCGCATCCTCAATCCCCAGGTCGAACCCCGGCAGATCCGGCGGCGGTTCGGCGATCAGCGGGTCCGGGTCCAGCGGCGTGGCGATGGCGCCCGGAGCGCCCTGCTGAGCGAGCGGATGGATCGCCCGGCCGCGCGCCTGCTTGATGTCGAGCGCGTAGCGAAACTCCGGCTCGCGGTCCTCGGCAATTCGCCGACGCGCGTCGGCGGCCGCCTTGGCGAAGGTCGCCGGCGTGGCTCCGGTGGCCAGCGTTGTCTCGAACAGCACCAGTTCGTTCTGGTCGACGCCTTTGCGCAGCTCGGTCGCATCCTCAACGGTCAGCGCCGGCAGGGTTTGCGGCTGCAGCCAGACACCGGCGAAGGCATGGCCGCGGGTGAACACCACGACCGGGTTCAGGCCGATCTGCTCGGCGGCGGCGGCAAACAGCAGCGAGGTATCCAGGCAGGTGGCCAGCCCCTGGGTCTCGATGTCCGACGGGGTGCGCAGCTTCTGGCCATTGGCCTCGAAGCTGGCGGGCGGCTCGGCGTAGCTCAGCCGGCGCGCGCAGACCGCGGCCCAGACCGCGGCGACCAGTTCCCAAACCCGCATACGCGACCGCTGCTGGTAGCCGTCCAGCGCGCCGGAACTGCCGCGGCCCTCCAGCGCGCGGGACGCATCTTTCAGCAGCCGGGCGACGGCCGGATCGTTCGGCATGATGAACGCGGCCAGCAACTCCGGCATGACCTGCGCGCCGCCCCACTCGTTGCGGGCCAGAGCATCGATCACCTGCGTCTGGCCTGCCAGCACCGCGTCGGCCTGGCGCAGTTCCAGCGTCACGTCGGTCCGCATCCGCTCGGTCAGACTATCGAGCAGGCCGCCGGCCAGGTCGACGCGGCGATCGCGGATGCGGATCTCGGCGCCGGCGTCCAGCCGGTCGATGGTCCAGCTGCGCGCGGCAAACACCGGCGGCTGCGCGGCCAGATGCAGGGTCAGACCTTCGGCCGGCGCATCGCCGTGGTTCTGCACGATCAGCGCGGCGACCACCGGGATGTCGCACTGGTGGGTCGCGAAGGAGATGCGGCGGGCCAACTCGATATGAACCGCAAAACCGGACGCGGCGGTCGCGCCGCTCTCAGTGGCGTCGGGTTCAAGCATGGTATCGTCTTCCGGCACGCTTCCTCCTCGCGCTCCGAGCGCTACCCGACCGGTGTCATAATGCGGCGCCGGCGTCTCCTGGCAATGCAGTCGCGTCTCCGGCAGCGATACGATGCAGACGCGCCTCCGGCACGACGCTTTTGACGATATCGCAGAGATGCCGGTGATGGGTGAGGTAGATGACCTGGCCGACCCGCGCCATTTCGGCGAGCACGCGAAAGGTTTCTTCCGCCCGCAGGTCGTCGAACGTCTCCATGATGTCGTCGGCGATGAACGGCACCGAGCGATGCAAGGCGGCGAACTCCTGGTAGCCGGCGGCGCGCAACGCCAGGTAGAGCTGAAAGCGGGTGCCCTTCGAGAGGTCGTCGGCGAGCTTGGACGTGCCATCCGCACCGACCGCGATCAGCACCTCGCTGTCCCGCTCCGCCCGTGAGGCCAGGCTGCGATAGGCACCGCGGCTGATGGTGGCAAATGCGGTGGCGGCCCGCGCCATCATCGCGCTGCGATGCCGCTCCCGGTAGGCACTCAGCGCCATCTCGGTGGCCAGGATGCCGGCGCGCAGGCGGATATGTACGGTGGCCGCCTGCTCGATCTCCAGCAGCGTGGTCTGCCGGCGCAGGTCGATCCTGGCCACCGCGTCATCACCGGCGATCTTCGCGATGCGATCGCTGGACTCCCGGCTCTGGGCGAACAGCTCCCGCACACGCGCCTCGCGGGCCTCGGCCTCGGCCCGCAGGCCCTGCAGTTCGGCCTGCAGCGTGTCCTTCGGCAATGCCGCCAGCATGGCCTCCATGGCCGGGTCGGCCGCGCAGCCGAGCGCACCGGCCAGCGCGATGGCTGCCTCGGCGGCGCGCTGGTGCAACTCGGATTTTCGCGCTGCCGCGCGCAACCGGTCGGCCACCTCGTCGAGCGTGGCGACGCCGAAGAAATCCAGCATCGCCGCCTTGCGGGTGGCATGGCCGACCTGCGCCTGAGCCAGCGCGCGACGCTGCTCCTGGCTGGCAGCAATCTCGGCCGCGGCGCCGATGTGTAGCGCCTGGGCCTCGCGCGCCGCCTGGATCCGCGCGGCCAACTGATCGGCCAGTCGCAGCGGCGCTGGCTCGGGCGGCAGGTCGAGTTGCGCCGCGAGAGCACCGATCTGGCCGGCAAACCGGGCCTGATCTTCGGTCATGGCGGCGATGCGGGTGGTCAGCTCCCGCCGCTGCTGGAGCAGCGGCACCAGTTCCCGCGCCGCCGCCAGCAGGCCGGCAGCTTCGTCAGGGTCCGGAATCGTGTCGGGGTTGGCGAGCCAACAGGCAGTGCAGGCGGCGGCCCAGGCAGCATTCCATGCGCCATCCTCATGCCGGGCGGCCTGCACGGCATGGGAGCGCTCGGCAACCTCGGCCTTGGCTTTGGTGACGGCGTCGCGCAACGTCGCGTGCGCCACCGCCTCGGCCAGCGCGGTCTCGGCGGCGGCCAGCAGCGCCGCCGCATCCGCCTGCGGTTCGGGCGGGGCGCCAAGCCGCACGAGAGCGTCGCGCAACGCCGCGCCGAGTCGGGCGCCATCCTGTTCGGCGGCCTGCTGCTCGGCCTCGGTCAGACGAAGTTGCTCCCAGGTGTCGAGCGTCGCCGCGCGCCGGGTCAGCCAGGCGTCGAGCGCCGCCGGGGTCATCGCGCCGGGCAGGCCGGGCAGGCCGGCGGCCACGGTCTCGGCGATCTCGGCGGCTAGCCTCGCCCGGCCCGTGCCATTGGCGCGCAATAATTCCTCGACCCGCTGCCGCTCGCCGAGCCGGGTGGCCAGGGTCTGCGCCAGTTGCCGCAGCCTCGCCGCGTCGGCCTGATGGTCCAGCCGCGCCGCCATCGCCGCGTCGTCGCGCCGCATCGCCGCAGCGAACGCGTCGGCGGTATCGGCCTCCAGCCGGCCCCGGTGCGTGGCCCAGGCGGTGTCACGGGCAGCACGGAGCGCCGTGGCCTGCTGGTCGGTGACCAAGCCGAGTTCCGCGCTCATTGCGGCGCGTTGATCCATCACGCCGGCGATCTCGGCATCGAGCGCCGCCAGCCGAGCCTGCTGGGTGTCGCCGTCGCGCTGCGCGGTGTCGAGCGCCTTGCTCCAGCGGGCAATGCGAGACGCATCGGGGATGGTCATGGCGGCCAACTCCGCCGGCGTTCCGCCCCAGGGCTGCAACGCCGCAAGCGCTCGATCCAACCGCAGGCGAGTGGTTGCCAGATTGCGCTCGGCGGCACGGTGGCGAAGCGTGTGGTCGCTGTCGCGCAGCGCGGTCGCGGCGGCCGCCACTTGCCGCAACCGGGCCTGGTGCCGCGCATCACCGCTGCCACCGACTTCCTGCGCCGCCTGCCCGGCCTCGGTGACGCGTTGGAGCGCGGCTGAATGTTCGCGCTGGGCCAGGGCCAACCGGGCGGTGATGCCGGACCGATCCGCCGCCAGCCGCTCCAACTTCGCGGTCAGCGGCACCGGCAGCACCAGCCGGGCGGGGTCCGGCTCACCCTGCCTGCCGAGCCGCGCCAGCACCGCTGCAATAGCCGCCTCGGCCTCCAGCAACTCGGCGCGACGGCTGGGGATGTCGAGATCGGCGGTGACATGGCGAGCGCGCGACTGGGCAAGCTCCTCATACCGCGACGCCAGCCCGGCGGCCGTGCTGTCAACAACGATCGCGTCGCGCTGCACAGTGCGTTCGATGATCGCGGCCTCGGCGCCAGCGGCGCGGGTCGCCAGTTCCACGTCGTCGCGCAGCAGGTGCGGCAGTTCCTCGGCCCAGCCGGCCGGCGGCGTGGGCAGATCGGCGAGGGCGTCCAGTTCCGCCCGCAACCGCTGCAACGTCAGCAGATGCGGCAGCGCGGCGAGTTGCCGCTGCAGCGTCTCGATGCGGCTCCGCTGCCCCAGTTGCTCCGCTCGCGCCGCTTCATAGAGTGCGAGGTCGGCATCACGGCGCGCCGCCAGTTGGTGGTGTTGCGAGGCGACCGTATCGAGTTGCTCGCGCTCCGCCTTCAGCGCCGTTAATTGAGTTTTCAACTGGCCGAGCACCGTGCTGCGCGCGCGCGGGCGGTGGAACTGGTCGGCCTCGGTGCGCAGCTTCTCAAGCGTCTGGCTGAGTTCCGCGAGGCCGGCGCTGGCGGCAAACAGCAATTGCCCCAGCTCGCCACGGCTTTCTAGGATGCCGCGCCCGCCGGCCTCCAGTGTGTCGTCGTCCAGGCAGAACATCGCCTGATAGGCCGCGCGGTCGAGCCCGCCGAGTGCCCCGAGCAGCGCCGCCTCCGGCAGCGGGCGTTCGCTGGCATCGAGCAGACTGGCCTGCTGCCGCTTGATGCGGATATACGCCTGCGGTCCCGCCTCGGTTTCCAGCACCGCGCCGATCCGCATCGTCTCGTAGGGGTGGCGGAAATTGTAGGGGCTTTGGGTTTTTATGCCGAACAGAAGGTCGAGATAGGCGGCCAGCGCGGTGGATTTGCCCGCCTCGTTGGGGCCGTAGACGATATGCAGGTCAGGCTCGCCGGCAGCCGCCTCGCCGAAATCAATGCTGTCGTCGGTGAAGCGGCCGTAACGTGTGAGGTCGAGCCGGCGCAGCCGCATCACCGCACCTCGGTGTCCGGGCTCGCCTGGAGCCGGGCGAGCACGTCCTGCACGCCGCCCTGCGCCAACGCCGCCAGAGCGCGCCGCGCCTCCTCCGCGTCGCCGCCGAGCAAGTGCCGGCAGTCTGGCGGCAACTGGCCGCGTAGTTCGTCGGCAATCTCCGCCAGCGCGCGCTGATAGGCCTTCGCCGGGAGAATGTCGGTGGCGATTAGTTGCTGCAACTCCGCCACCGCAGACCCGGTCGCTCCAGATGCGCCTGCCAGAGCGGGCGCGGTGACCAGCGCTGCGTCGACGCTGTCGATCCAGCAGGCGGGGAGCTCCGCTGCGATATTTTTAAGTTCCGCCTGCAACTGGTCGCTGTCGCGGCGCAGACGCCAGGCGAGCGGGGTGGCGCCGGCAAGGGCGACCCGCACGATCAGGTGCTCGGCGGCGACCGACACACGCAGCGCGCGCAACGCGGCGGCGGCGGCGTGCAGCATGTCGCGCCAGTCGTCGATCCCCGACAGGTCGACGGCGACGCGCTCGAACTGGGCGATGCCGGTCGGGCGTGCCTCGACATGGATCGTCCGGTCATCGTCGATCACCACCAGGCTGACCGATTTGGCCCCCGCTTCGCCGATGTCGCGGCCCTGCGGGATGCCAGGCATCACCACCGTGCAGCGGCCTTCGACGACCGCCCGCCGGTGGATATGGCCCAGCGCCCAGTAGTCGAACCCCGAGGCCAGCAGATCGGCGGTGGCGCATGGCGCGTAGGGGTCGTGGCCGGTCGCTCCGTCGAGGCTGGTGTGCATCATGCCGATGTTGATGGCGCCTGGCTCCGGCGCCCGATAGCGCGGCAGCAGCCCGTCCGACGCCTGCGGCTGAGTGAAACTCAGGCCGTGGATGGTGACTGGCAGGTCGCCGGGCGCCCGATCCAGCGCCACCGCTTCGGCCCGGCCGCCGAACAGCTTCACCGTCTCGGGCAGCGTCAACTCGCGGGTGACACGCGACAGCGCGTCGTGGTTGCCGCGGATGATGAAGGTCGGGATGCCCGCCTCGTGCAGCCGGCGCAACTGCTCGGCCAGAAACAGTGCCGTCTTCATCGAGGTCTGATCGCCATCATACAGGTCGCCCGCAATGAGCAACGCATCGACCGCCTCCTCAAGGCACAGATCGATGATGCTGGCGAAGGCCAGACGCGACGCGCTGCCCACCAGTTCGGCCAATACTGGGTCGCGCAGCGCGAGCGAGCGGAGCGGTGAATCGAGGTGGATATCGGCGGTGTGGATGAATCGGAAGGACACCAGCGCATCCTACGACGTCGATTGAAAGGTGCAACCAAAAGCTGTGGGTCAGGGTCGGCGCCGGCGTCCGATGCTGACCAACGCGGTAATCTATTCGATTTGTAACTGCTCAGGTACCGCTTCGGCGTGCCGAGGTAGGGGCGCGCATCGAGGTGTGTAGGCGAATTTGCGACCTGCAGAGGCCTTTTCGCGGCACAAACACGCCCACAGGCCCAATTCCTGCGACCTACCTGGGCAGTTACTTCGATTTCATGAATTCGGTTGGGTCTCTCGCCAGTGCTCATTCACGTCCGACCGAAGAACTTTCTTCTGATATTACGCCATCTTCGGCTAAAATCCCGCCTGCGCGGCCTCAAGAAGCGGCACCAGCCTGCGGAGCCTCACGTTCGCCGCCTCTACCACTCCGCTCGCCACCGCTTCGTGCACCTTGGCAATCTCGCGTAGCCGCTCCGCTTCCACGCGCGGGCCGGCGATATCAGGTACCACCACCCCTCGGTAGCGTGCCACCGCAGCATCTATCGTCTCCTCAAAGCGCGGCAGGTTCGCCATAATGAGTCCTCGCAACCCCTGCTCCAGGTCGAGCGAGCGCGCCCGCAGGTCGCGTCGGCGACGCTCGTCGGGAGTAGCAAAGGCCTTCCACACGCCAGCTAGCGCAACCGCACCAAGCACGGCGATTCCAACCGGCGCCGCCGCAACTCCTGCAACAGCAACCCCGGCGATCAGTCCCGCATGCACCGCCGCACCCGCTGCAGCCGCACCTACGGCACCGGCTGCGAGTGTCCGGCCGGCCGCCCGATCAGCAGCAGCTTTTACCCGAAGCTCGAGTCGAGGATGCGGGGCTATCGCGCGAAACTCATACCGCGCCATCGGGCGCAGCGCCTCATCGCCCAGACGCGTAAACTCTTCGCAGTACTCCGATATCTCGCGCTCGGAGAGGTCGATCTGGTCCTGATAGCGCCGCGCCAACCGCTCGTACCGGCGTTCAAGATTCTTCACAACCATCCGGTCGTTGAGATCCGCCGTTTCAACCTGCCCGAACCAGCTCTTTTTCGCTTCGGCCATTCGCCGGAAGTCCACCTCGAATTCCTCGGCAGCATCCTCAACGAGCGCATCCAGGTCCCCGCGCAGATGGCGCTTCATCATCGTCGCCCGGCGCGTCATGGCAGCGTAACGTTGCTTCGCTACCTGCTCAATTTTATCTGCGGCTGCATCCAGGTCCTTGGCTACCCCCAAATTATCGGCCTGCGCGGCGGCCGCCGCCGCGACAGCCTTCACCTGCTCTCGTACCACGTCGGCTGCCCGCACCAACGCGCGGGCAAGGGCGCCGACGTCGCCGGTCCGCTGAGCATTAACAATGGCTTCCGCCATTTGAATCTCGCCAAAGTCAGCGAAGAACTCGCGGGCAGCGACAAGGAGCGGCGGTTCGGCATGGACCACGCGCTTCATTCGATCTGCCCAGTCGCCCAGCGCATCAAGAATGCCGGGCCCGCCATGCCGAAGACCATCTGGCAGAGGCACACCGAGCGCAACGGCAAGTTCCGGAGCTAGGGCAATAATAGTTGGCTTGGCGTCGTCGCCGAGGAGGCCCGCGAGCCTCCGCATGATGATAGCGCGATCGGGAGCGGAAATTTTATTCGCTACAGCCTTCAGCGTAACAATGGCCGGGCGCGGGTCCTGAGGAGAGGAAAGTGCCCGCAGCGTCAGAACACGGGTCAGATTCGGCTCGCGCAGCACGCTCCCAACGCTCTGCGCTGCCGCAACAGCGGCCTCGAAACGTCGTGGGGATACCAACCCCTCCGCGCAAGCGAGGGCACCAATGACAGTCGCAACGCTTCTTACCACCTCTGCGGCGCGGGCCTCTTCCTCAACTGCAGTCGGCACATGCAGATCATCGCCGGCATCCATCGCAGGGCCTCGTTATCGTCTTGCAAGGTTTTATACTCGAACAGCCGAGGCACGAAAGCAATGGGAATCGCCGAGCCATGACGTCTAGATAGCCCACTCGGCGGACAGCGCCTCGGCTTGCTGCAACACGTTCTGCACGGCAGCATCCTGCAAGTCGGGCGGGTAGCCGTATTTGCGCAGCAGGCGCTTCACATGGCGGCGGATGTTGGCCCGCGCCGAATCACGATGCATCCAGTCGATCGTGACATTACCTTTGATGACCATCACCAGTTCGTGGGCAATCACTCTGAGGGCTGGTTCCCCCATCATTTGCCGCGCGCTGTCGTTCTCGGCAAGCGCGTCATAGAAGGCGATCTCTTCATCCGTAAGCCCCGTCGCCTCGCCGCGGGCGCGGGCGGCGCGGATGTCCTTGGCGATCTGGATGAGCGTTTCCAGCACCTGCGCGGTGGTGAGCGCATTGGTATGGTAGCGGGCGATCGCGGCTTCGAGACGCTCGGTGAAACCCTTTGCCTGTGTGACATTGCGCTGGGCCTGAGAGCGCACTGTGCCGGCGATAAGTTTCTTGAGCGCTTCGACGGCAAGGTTCTTCTTGTCCATCTCCCGAACCTCGGCAAGAAAGTCGTCCGACAGGATTGAAATATCCGGGCTTTCCAGACCTGCCGCCCGCATGATGTCGACAATTTCGGTCGATACCACGGCGCGGCTCACGATCTGCTGGATGGCCAGTTCCCGTTCAGCGGTGCTCTTCTTGCCATCGCCGGGCACACTCTTGATCAGTGCGATGCGAACCGCCTGGAAGAAGCCCACCTCGTCGCGCACGGCACGGGCCTGGTCGCTCGCCGCCGCCAGCGCGAACGCCTTGGACAGCGCCACCACGCCGTCAGCAAAACGCCGATGGGCGCGCTTCTTGGCGTCGTCGCTCGTTTCCTTGGCCGCGTCGGCCTGCTGCAGCGTCAGTACCCAGTCGATGGCCGCGGCCATGACCGAGAGCCGGGTCTGTGGCGTTGCGGCGGGGTCCAGCGCTGGCCGGTAGTCGAACCCACCCGCCAGGTCCGGCCGGAACATGGCGCGGACGATCTCGTATTTCTCCAGCAGCACCTGGACGGCCTGGGTTTCATCAATGCCGGTCTGGTCGCGGTCGCCGCCAGAGTACTGGCCCAGGGCGCTCTTCAGGTTTTGGGCGACGCCGATGTAGTCCACCACCAGGCCGGCGGGCTTGTCGCGGAACACACGGTTGACGCGGGCGATGGCCTGCATCAGGCCGTGGCCCTTCATGGGCTTGTCGACATACATCGTGTGCATGCATGGCGCGTCGAACCCGGTCAGCCACATATCGCGGACGATCACCAGCCTGAGCGGATCGGTTGGGTCTTTGGCGCGCTTGGCCAGCATCTCCCGCCGCGCCTTCGGCCGCTTGCCGATGTGCTGCTGATATGTCGGTGGATCGGAGGCCGCGCCGGTCATCACCACCTTGATCGCGCCGGCTTCGTCGTCGTCGCTATGCCAGTCTGGGCGCAGCTTCACGACGGCATTGTAGAGGGCGACGCAGATGCGGCGGCTCATGCAGACGATCATCGCCTTGCCGTCCAGGGCCGCGAGCCGGGCCTCGAAATGCCGCACCAGGTCCTCGGCGACCAGGGCGATGCGCTTTTCCGAGCCGACCAGCGCCTCGACGCTCGCCCATTTGCGTTTGAGTCGTTCCTGCTCACTATCGGCCTGGTCCTCGGTCAAATCGGCTATCTCGGCGTCGATCTTGGGCCGTTCGTCCTCGTCGAGTTCGATCCGCGCCAACCGGCTCTCGTAGTAGATCGGGACGGTGGCGCCATCCTCCACCGCCCGGGCGATGTCGTAGATGTCGATGTAATCGCCAAACACCGCCGGGGTATTGACGTCGTCCTGCTCGATCGGCGTGCCGGTGAAGCCGATGAAGGAGGCGTTGGGCAGCCCGTCACGCAGATACTTGGCGAAGCCGTACGAAATATCGCCCGTCCCGGCGGCCACCTTGGCGCGGAAGCCGTACTGGCTGCGGTGCGCCTCGTCGGCGATAACGATCACGTTGCGGCGCTCGGTCAGCACCGGGTAATCCGCGGCACCTGCCTCGGGTGAGAATTTCTGCAGGGTGCTGAAGATCACCCCGCCGGAGGGCCGGTCCAGCAGCTTGCGCAGGTGCTCGCGGTCCTCGGCCTGTTGCGGCGCCTGGCGGAGCAGGTCCTGGCACATGCTGAAGGTCGCGAATAACTGCTCGTCCAGGTCGTTGCGGTCGGTCAGCACGACCAGGGTCGGGTTCTGCATCGCCGGGTGCTTGATGATCTGACCGGCGTAGAACGCCATCAGCAGGCTCTTGCCGGAGCCCTGGGTGTGCCAGATGACGCCCACCTTGCGGTCGCCCTCGGGCGCCGTGGCCGCCAGGGTGCGCCTGACCGCGTGGCGCACGGCGTGGAACTGGTGGTAGCCGGCGAGGATCTTGAACAGGTCGCTGCCGGTGTCGCCGAAGACGATGAAATCCTTCACCAGATCGAGAAACCGCCGGCGGTCGAACACGCCCTTGAGCAGCGTCTCCAGTTCCGGGGTGCCCTTGGGCGCCAGATCATCGCCGGCAACCGTCCGCCACGGCATGAACCGCTCCCGGCTGGCGGTCAGCGAGCCGATCCGCGCGGCCAGCCCGTCCGAGATGACCAGCGCCGCGTTGGTGCGGAACAGCGCGCCGATCTGCGTCTTGTAGGTCTGCAACTGGTTGAACGCGCCATCCAGCGTGGCGTTCTCGTCGCCGGGGTTCTTCAACTCGATCACCCCGAGCGGCAGGCCGTTGAGCAGGATCACCACGTCCGGGCGGCGGTTCGCCTTGTTCTCGATCACGGTGAATTGGTTCACCGCCAGCCAGTCGTTGGCGTCGGGATCGTCGAAATCGATCAGCCGCGCCAGTTCGCCGCCGATGCTGCCGTCGGCGCGGCGCACTTCGACCGGCACGCCGTCGACCAGGTAGCGATGCAGGCGGCGGTTCTCCTGGATCAGCGACGGAGTTTCAGCCTGCAACACCTTGGCCAGCACGGCGGCGCGCACATCCTCGGCCAGCGCCGGGTTCAACCGGGCAATGGCGTCGCGCAGTCGGGCGAGCAGGACGACATCGCCATACGAGGCGCGCTCGGGGCGTAGGCCATCGGGGCCGATCTCCGGGCCGGCGGCGATAGCGTAGCCAAGCTCGGCGAGCCAGGCCAGCGTGGCTTCCTCCACGTGGCTCTCGGCGATCGCGCTCATTTGGGTTTGGCGGGTGGTTTGAGCCGCCGCGCCTCGGCTTGCAGCCGATCAAAATCCGCGTCGGCCTCGCGGGTTGCCTCGGCGGCCTCGGTGGCGCGGCGCTGGGTGTCGAATGCCGCGAACCGCTGATGCGCGACCTCCTCCATGCGGTCATGCGACACGCTGCCGGCATGGCGCAGCACGCCGCGCTCGTTGAAGGCGAGGAAGCGGTCGGTCTGGGCGATCCAGTCGGCCATGCGGGTTTCCTGGCGGCGGCGGGCGCGGTCCTCGGCAAAGTCCAGGAACATGGTGGTCAGCCGGTTCAGCGCCTCGATTTCCTCGCCGGCGAGGTAGTTCTTCGACACCGTGACATCCGCCTTGCGCACCCTGGCGCCCTTCCAGGTGGTCAGCGCCATGTTCGGCTGCGCCGGGTCGGCGCGCTCGACGATCAGCTCCGCCGCGGTGCGGCCGGTGACGGCGAACACCAGCTTGTTCTGGATGGTGGGAAAGAAGGTCTTGGCGGTGTCCTCGGCGCCGTCGTAATCGACGCTGGCGGTTTTGAACAGGGCGCGGACCTTCTGGTAGAAGCGCTGTTCCGAGGCGCGGATGTCGCGAATGCGCGCCAGCAGTTCGTCGAAATAATCGAGCCCGCCCGGCTCCTTCAGCCGCTCGTCATGCAGCGCGAAGCCCTTGACCAGGTAGTCGCGCAACACGGTGGTGGCCCAGCGGCGGAACTGGCTGCCGCGCGGCGAGCGCACCCGGTAGCCGACCGCCAGGATGGCATCGAGGTTGTATAAGAGCGTGGCGTACGCCTTGCCATCAGCGGCAGTTGTCAAGGATTCCTTGACAACTGCCGTTGGCGCCAGTTCGCCATCGGCGAAGACATTCTTCAGGTGCAGGCTGACGTTCTGCTTCGTGGTATCGAACAGCGCGGCGATCTCCGCCTGGGTCAGCCAGACCGTGCCATCGACGGCGCGAAGCTGGATGGCGGTCTGGCCGTCCTCGGTGCGGTAGAGGATCAGTTCGCCGTTGCCTGCTCCACTCACACCACCGCCTCCACCATGCGCTCGGCATCCCGCACCCGGAGTTCGCCGGACATCAGCTTGGGCAGAAGGAGGTCGCGGGTGGTCGCAAGGCTGCGGGATTCCATGTCATTGGCGATGCCGCGTTGAAAGAGCGGGGCAATTATCTGGTCTGCGGCGTTCATGATATCGTCACAGCCAAGGACCGTCTCCGCCTCCGAGAGATGGTGCCGCTGGATGTGGCCCATCGTCGTGGCTTTCGATGCTGCAATGGCTTGGAAGTTCGGCAGGTGATGATCCACCCAAAAATAATGCAGCCACTTCGGCCACGAAGTCGACGTGACCTTGAACAAATGTTGGTTCAGCGCGCCACGGCCCCCGGTCCAAACGCGTTGAATTAAACTTCCGGACCAAGAGAACAACACGTCGCCGTTTTCGACAATATATTGATCTCGAATGGCCGAAGAGGCGCGGTCAGTACCCGCCGCATTTCCAGCACGCAGTTCCGCTATCTTGATCACCGGCAAGTCGGTCTCATCGACGCCTGGATATTTCTGAAGCGCCAGTCCGTTTAGGAATTCAGCAATTTGATCCAGTGGAGCCATCCGCCACCCCTCGGGCTTCCCCTCGTCATCCAGCCGATCCGGGAACAGCGACCAGATTTCTGGTGCAAGGTAGGGCGCGCGGCCCTGCATTTTCGCCCGCGTGGGGCCGAAATCGACGAACCAGTCCTTGAAGATCGCCCGCGCCATCGCTTCCAGCGTCGCGTTCATGCGGCGGTTGAGGTCGATCTTGTCGTCAAGAGCGTCGAGCACCGCACCTATTTCACGCTGCTGTCGCAGCGGTGGAAGTGGAATCCGAAAGCTCTCGATGTGGGCTTTAGTGATGGCGCGCCTCGATCCACCCGCGTTGAATCCCTCGATGTAGGACTTGACTGTTGGGTGTGTGAGGAATGCCAGGAGGTAACCAGCATCGAGTCTATCGGGGACCGCGCGAATGATGGCAACGTGTTGATTGACACAGGCCGGCAGAATATCGGCCGGCACTCGGCAGGCTCGTGAAAACGTAATCCCGTCACCGGTGATGTTGAGCAGGACATCATTGGGTCGCAAAGATGCGCCCTTCAAACACCCTGCCTGTGCATTCGATATAAATGCGAGGCCGTCTTTGCTAAAATACCTGTCGAACACATTTTGGCTCCGCACCAGCGCGAAGATTTGACGCCGCAGCAGGTATGTTTCTGCTCCGCCAGTTGGCGTTGCACCGGAGCCGATTTTGATCGCAAGGTCCCTTAATCTTGCGACGGGCCAGTCGGGCGAATGGCTGATCGCCGCCTCAGCGCTCATGCCCGATCCTCGCTAAGCTAGCCTGAATCACTGACGTTAGCCGATCGGAACTGGCGAAGTGTTCGCTCAGGCGCGCCTTCAGGTCGTCAAACCGCGCCTCAAACGGCACCTCGTCATCCTCAGCATCCGCCGCCCCAACATACCGCCCTGGCGTCAGCACATGATTCTGGCCTCTGATCTCCTCCAGCGTCGCCGCTTTGCAGAAGCCCGGCACGTCCGCGTAGCCGTCACCATCGCGCCAGGCATGGTAGGTCGCGGCGATGCTGGCGATGTCGGCGTCGGAGAATTCCTTGCGGGTGCGGTCGACCAGCGCGCCGAGCTTGCGGGCGTCGATGAACAGCACCTCGCCGCGCCGGTCACGCGGCGTGCCGCCACTGGTGTTGCCGGGGCGCTTGTCGCGGGCCAGGAACCACAGGCAGGCGGGGATCTGCGTCGAGTAGAAAAGCTGGCCCGGCAGCGCCACCATGCAGTCCACCACGTCGGCCTCGACCATGGCGCGGCGGATGCTGTCCTCACCCGACTGCGCCGAGGACATCGAGCCGTTGGCCAGCACCACGCCGGCGGTGCCGCGCGGCGACAGGTGCCAGAGGATATGCTGCAGCCAGCCATAATTGGCGTTGCCGACCGGTGGCGCGCCATAGGCCCAGCGGGCATCCTCGCGCAGCCGCTCGCCGCCCCAGTCCGACACGTTGAACGGCGGGTTGGCCAGGATGGTGTCGAAGCGCAGGTCTTTCAGCTCGTCCTTGTGGAAGCTGCCCTCGTTGTTCCAGCGGATATCGGCGTCGATGCCGCGCACCGCCAGGTTCATCTTGGCTAGCCGCCAGGTGGTGTAGTTCGACTCCTGGCCATAGATGGCGATGTCGCCGACGCGGCCACCGTGGGTTTCGACGAATTTCTCCGACTGCACGAACATGCCGCCGGAGCCGCAGCACGGGTCGTAGACGCGGCCCTTGTAGGGTTCCAGCATCTCCACCAGCACGCGCACTACCGAGCGCGGGGTGTAGAACTCGCCGCCGCGCTTGCCCTCGGAGCCGGCGAAGCCGCCGAGGAAATACTCGTAGACGCGGCCCAGCAGGTCCTTCGCACGGTCGCCGGGCTCGCCCATGGCGATGCCGGAGATGAGGTCGATCAGCTCGCCGAGCATCACCTTGTCGAGCGCCGGGCGGTTGTAGTCCTTCGGCAGAACGCCGGTGAGGCCGGGGTTGGCCTTCTCGATCGCGGCCATGGCGTCGTCGATCAGCTTGCCGATGGTGGGCTGGCGGGCGCTGTCCCGCAGATGGCTCCAGCGCGCCTCCTTGGGCACCCAGAAGACGTTCTCGGCGAGGTATTCGTCGGCATCCTCGGCGGCGGCCGGGTCCTCGGCCAGCAGCGCGGCACGCTTGGCCTCGAAGGCGTTGGAAATGTGCTTCAAGAAAATCAGGCCAAGGGCGACGTGTTTGTAATCGGAAGGTTCCAGGTTCTTGCGCAGCTTGTCGGCGGCGAGGAACATCTGCGCGTCGAAGCCGAGATTGGCGCCGTTGCCGCTGGTCTTGGCGGGTTTGGCTGGCTGGGCGGGCGTAGCGCTCCCCGCATCCTTCCGTGGGCGTCCTCTCGGCATGGTCACTCCTTCACGACGCCGGGCCGCGCGACTCACCCGGCTTTCCATTGCAGGTTGTGCCTATATGGATGACCGGGGCAACCCCAGGCCAGGCGCAAATGCGAACGGACGATACGGTCAGTCCGGCGAAGACGCCCGCCTCATCCGACCCATAACGCAGCAAACCCCCACCAAAGTATTCTGGTGGGGGTTTGTGTTACGGCACGCGAGGCTGCGCCGCCGCTTGCCAGGAGGCGAGCACGGTGCCGAGGATGGTGATGGTCTCGCCACCGGGCACCCGATGTGAGCCGCAGAGCGGCTGGGGGCCGGGCTGGGGCATCTGATGGTGCGGGTGGGTGGAGCGCTGCCACAGCCAGATACGGCCATTGAGGTGCCTGACCTCGCGAATATCGACCCTGGTGCTGCCATTGGCGCGGCAGCGCAGGATTACCCGGGTGCCATCTGGCAGATCGTCCTCGAGGTCTGCGGCGTTCTTGCAGACCAGCAGGCTTCCGAGCGGGAACAGGCATTCAGCACCGGGAGCGGTGACCCGCACCGCGAACAGATCGCCGGCTAGAGGCACCTTGCCGTCCGCTGCCGGGATCGCCGGCACGGTGATAAGAATCGGCGTGCCGGCGCCAGCCGGGACGACACCCAACTGCATGACGTCCAGTTCTGTGCCGTCAGGCTGGATGCCGGTGTTGCACAGCAATGGCACCGTCAGGCCATGGCCAGTGGCCGGGTCCCTGCCTGGCCGAACCAGCCTGGCAGGGGGCCGCTCGCCGATGATCTCGGCGATTGTGGCGCCCGGCACGGCGCGATGGATGGCCTCCAGGGTGGGCAGTGACAGTGAAGCCGAACGTCCGTTCAGGAAGTTGTGCAAGGCATTGGCGGTGGGCAGCCCGGCCAGTCGGGCCAGTTCAGCCCGGTTAAGGCCCCGGTCGGCCAGGAAGCGGCGGAAGGTCTCTCGCCGAAGCTGTGCTTGCGGTGAATGCATTCCGTCGGCCTTACGGTCGGCGTACCCCCGCGCAGCCTGACGCAGCGCGAGTTCACGCTCGTCGCTGGGATCGTGATTGGTCATGTGTGTGATCCATAGAAATGTGTCGCGCCCGATCTCCCTGGCGCACAGCGGTGAGGCCGTGGCTGCAGATGGCGGAACGCACGACCGCGCCGCCGGCCACGCAGGGTGGCGCGGTCGGGAGGCCGCGGAGGTAGGGGAGCGGCAATAATGTCTGCTATTCGTATATAGTAATAAATCGTATATATTCAAGTAATTCCTATAGTATCTGTCGATATCTCTGTAATTATTATACATAATGAGAAATTCTCGCTCGTAAGGCGATCTTCACGCCACTATCCGACGTATCGGCCTACGCCGCCCCGGTATCGACCCGCTCGGCGACGCTGGTGGACAATACCCAGCGACTCCACGGTGAGCACGAGGTGGCCGAGCGGTCCGAGCACCGCCGTGATGGCCAGGGTGCGTCGAAAGCAACGTGAACCGAAGTCGAACGCAGGCTTCGACCGAATACGGGTCATATCCCGCTTACGCGTCCCGCTGATGAGAGGCAGCGACAGCGGCATCTTCGCTCTCCCCCGTTCCTGAACCCCCGGCGATACCCTTGAACAAGCGCTGAGCCAGATGCGCCAACCGCTCGCGCTCTCCGATCAACGCCTCATGATATCGTCGAGCAGCGACGCTGTCCGAGGCGCGATCGTAGTGCTTTTGGACCATCGAGTGACTGATCGCCAACAATTGCGCCGAAATCATTGAGTTCTGTGGGTCTTTTATCGTCACAGAGGTCGCCATTGCGTGCCTGAAGCGATGTGGCCCAATTCCGATACCAAATTCTTTTTTAGAGCGAAGCCTGATCATGTTGCTAATCGTCGCTTTCGTCATAGGCAAGCCGTTCCGGCCGATCCACAGTTCCTGGCCGTCAGACCCATTTATCAACGCTGGCCGCACGGCTTTCAGATAATATTCCAAGGGTTCCGTCAGGGTGATGGGCAGCGGAAGCTCCAACGAGCGCCGATTCTTCATATCTTCAGGCTCAAGCACCATTCGCCATCCGCCACTGGCGAGGATCAATTGGCGGCCAATTGTGAGACCGGCGAGTGTCCTGACCCTTATCGGACGGGATGCCAGGAGCGCGATCAGGACGCCGTCACGGTAGGACGTCAGCCACATAGGCCTCGCCCGCTCGCGTGCTGCCTCGCTGATCAGCTTGAGGCCCCAGCTATAGAGCGCCAAGCTGTCAGGCACGATCATGGGCGAACGCGGCCGTTGAAGTCGTGACGAGATTGAGACGCCAGCCGGACGGGTAATCCATCTGGTGTCAACACTCGGCGTCAGGATGCGCATCGCGCACCGCAGTCCCGACAGCAGAAGCAAGCGCGATTGCCCGGAATATCCGAGAGCCTCCAGGTCGCGGACGTAGGCGGCAACCCGGTGCGGCGTTACCCGCCTCTCTGCCGGCGCGCGTGGGTCAAGCAACCCATGCACATCCAGCCAGGTGAGATATCTGCCGTAGGCGCGCTCAATGGTCGCCCTGCTGTCCGCGGCAAGCTGCTGCCCATAATGTGGGATATCGAGCGGGTGGGCCGGGACGAGGGCACTGAGCCAGACTTCCCGGTCTGGTTGCGGCCATTCCGTCAGCAATCGCCAATGGCGATCGGCGTCGTGCATTCGTTTAGGCATCACGACCGTCCCCGTTGAGCGGACGACGCGCGCCTGAGGTTGCTTTTTTCGGCTTGGTGGCGGCGCCCATCCTGCGACGGCGGCCGCGATAGGTTCTCTGAGCAACGAGGCGTGTCGCCGCCCGCTCCTGCATCACCACATCATCGAAGCGTCGCGCCGCCGCGTCGGCCTCCGCAGGCATGTATGAGTCGATGGTCGTTTTCAGACTCTTGTGGCCGAGAATTCTCCTGACCGTCTCATAATGGCCGGGATTGTGGCTCAGAAAAAGCATCGCCGCGAAGTGGCGCAACAGGTGCGGATGGATCTCCAGCCCTGTGCACCTCGCGATTTCTTGCTCAAGAACAAGGCGCAGGCTGCTTACGGCTCGGCATCCGCCGAACTTTCCGGGAAACAACCACGGTGTGTCCACCGCGCATTCCGAATCTCCACGAAAACGACTGATCCATGCGTTTAGCACAGGGAGGCTTGACGGTGGGATTGGCCAATCGATCGAGGCGGCGTTCTTGGTCTCCTCGGCGGCAATCACAATATGTGTCAGCCTCCGGTCACCGCCCAGAACTCGGCGCAGATGAAGATCCAGCCGGAGGTGGGCGAGGTTGGCGATCCGCAATGGGCAGAAGAGCAATATCTCCAGCGCAACCGCACAGGCGCCTAGCCGCGCACGCCGGCTGGGTAGCCTTGCCGTCTCGGCCTGCCGCAGCAACTCAGCAGGAAGATGCAGTAGTGCAGCACGATGCCGTTCGTCCTGCAGCGGTCTCAGGCGCTCACGGTTTCGCGCGACGATACCTTCCTTCCGTGGGCGAACGCGGTCTCGTAACCGGGATATCTGCATCACATCATCAGCCTGGAGCCGCACGTGATACTTGGCGACCTGCCGCAGAGCCTCGAGCACTCCAAACACGCCGACCGTGGCGACCCCGGCGCGCCGGTCGTAGTGGAACCGCGCAATCGACCTGACGCTACCGAATGGCACCACCAGGTCACGGAGGGTCTGTATCTTTGATGGGTCAATACCGCTGTGCACAAGTGCGGTAGCCGCTGCCAGGATCTGGGCGCGGCGCAATGCGATCGTGCTAGCTCTCATGGGTCGGGATGGCAGCGGAGCAGCAGCAGACTGGGCGGACGGATTTTCATCAGACAGACCGTCGAAGATATCGCCAAGGTCACCGCGACCGCGCGCTCGACACCAATTCTCCAAGTCTGCGGCAAAATTGGGAGGGAAGGATTCAACAGGAAGCACGTATTGATTCGTCGAATTTCGACGCTCCACCCTCTTGAGGCGCAAGTACGGCTGGTCATCAACCATCTTGTTCCAAATTTTGACGATACGTGCGATGCCATTTCCGGATCGGCTGACGATCTTGTTCTTCGAATTAAATTCAACAAATTTATCAAAGTCCACATCGGTTACCTCGCACGGAGAAATTTTATTCGAGACGCAGAACCGAACAAAGCGGTTTAGCCGCAATCGCGCCCAATCACCTGGTGCGTCATCCAGCAGCGCGCTCCAAGCCGGGTCAGCGACGGCAGTCGGGGACGCCTCCGGTGAGGCCACCAGCATCCGAACCACACATCGCAGATCGGCCATCACATTCTGGTATCTCTTGGGCTCAAGACCATACGTCCGCGGTGGCCGGCCGGTCAGCGTTGCACTCAGCGTCCGTGGGTCGAGTGTGATTGCCTCCGGCGGCTTGCCGATGATCTTCGCGGCGATCCGGAGAGACGAGCAAATATCGCGGCGGCGACGCTCGGTGCGGTGTGTCCACGTAGCGACGGCGCTGATCGCGGCGGCTATGGTCAGAGGCACCGCTTCCAGAGCTGAATGGTCGTCGGCCGCCGGCGATTGAAGGTCATTCATGATAGCGATTCCTCGTTGTTGGCAAGTTGCGGAAAACCGCGGAAAATCGGGAGAACGGTCGGCACGAAACAGATCGTATTGCGTGCGGGCCGATTTCCCGTTTCTCGGTTACGTGCTTGTTTTTGCTATGTCGTGCTCGGGGTCGACCGCGCACAACCGCTCAACCTCAGCAAGGCTGAATCGGACCGTGCGCCCCATTCGGGTCGGCATGACCAGCCCGCGGTAAACCCAATTCCGGATCGTCCGCTCAGTACAGCCGAACATCACGGCGAGCTCTTTGGTCGAGCAGAACCGATTACCTTCCGCGGCTCCGTTGCCGCCTGGGCCAGTCACAGCCGGTTCAGGGTTGATATTCCGGGTGCGCGCGATCATTCTGCATCGCCCCCAGAGCGGCCAGGCGGTGACTGCTCTATTGAAAGAGCGCCTTCTCTCTCCGGCGCCATCTCCCGGCGCGCCAAGAGTCGGCCAAGAGAGCGGACAAGTGCGTCCAGCACGCCAACCTCCGCCACTGGTATGGGGGCAGCGACAGCATTTGCGGGCGAATTTCGGCGGCGCCCATCAATCGTCGAGACTGGTTGTCGTGCCTTCATACCAGGAAAATCTGGTCACGGCGGGAACCGGTGTCACAGGTGATTAATGGTGCAATTTCCTGCGAGGTAATCGGCCCCACGGTTTCGACACATCAATATCTACGCCATAGCGGGACCTATATTCTTCTTGTACTCGGTTCCAAGCCACCTGAAGGCGCTTCGAGAGGGTTTGTGCTGTCAGCTGATCCAAACCCAGAAGCCTCTGCCGAACGGTCTTCAACCAGGGTCCAGCAGGTAAATTTGAACTAAATAATTCGCAGTACGCTTCCAGGTTTTTTGCCGACATCCTTATAATATCGCGCACCCAAAGCGTTGTCTCTCCATCTGGATGCCTGTGTCTATCCGTAAATATTGGTTTTATTCTATGCATACGAAGGTATTCTGTTAATATGTCCATCAACAACTGATCGGAAATTACCTTACCAAAAATCATCCGCTTTCCCACGATCCTTGGCGACTCCGCTATATATCTGCAGCACCGTCTAAAGTAATCTATTCTGTATTTTATGTCACTTACATCATATGCATCGTAATACACGTCCAGAATCAGATGTCTTTTTACCGACATCAGTTCCGGATCAAGTTTCGTACTCCTGCATTCTATCTCTCTCATAAGCGGCCGATCCGGCACGGCAGGTATGCCCAATCGCGCGTCAGGCGGAGCACCTTCGACTGGGACTGGGACATCGGGATAACCTAATGCTGCCAGCAACCCGTCACACGCATCCGCTACCTCGAGACACATCCTGTTTAATTCGGGAGACTTATCTCTTGCTGCGTTATTTATTGCTTGCAAGAATGAGAATCCTATTGCACCGCCTATATCGTTTACGTAACTATTTATTCTGTTCGGAGCATAGAAACTTCCACTTATTCGGTCGGAGCACTTTCGAAGATTTTCTCTGTCAATAAATCTGCAATTCCACATAAAATATAGCGTCGGAGCCGCCTCCGTAACGCTAAACAGTATCTGTTGGCGCCTCGATTTTTGGATACCGCGTGATCCAATGGGTCGCCTGTTTGATTTTGCATTAATCAAATCTGGTAATGTGACGTCGAGCGCCGCAGCCAAACCCGCCAGCACATCAATGGAAGGGTTCTCTTTCGCATGCTCTATACGGCTAATGTAGCTTCTATCCACGCCGCTGCTGCCCGCCAATTCGATCTGCGACATCCGTGCATTTTGACGAGCTCTACGGATATTCGTCCCTATACGCTCAAGAAGCACCCTTGTCGTCGCGTTCGTCATTCGAGAGGCACAGCTCCAGAGGCCGACGTGAAATATAATCCACATAGCTATGTGGTCAGAGGCATCGGCACAACCCTTATTGCGTCTCGGTCCAACTGGCTCTTCCATAGGGGGCGGCCCCGGACCATCTTATCGGGTCAGGGCTCGTGTCGATCTGACCGAACTCCGGCAAAGGCGATCCGAAAAATGGCACTACGAGCCGCTGTCTATGCTCGCTATTCATCTGACCTTCAGCGTGACGCCTCGATTGACGATCAGGTCCGCGCCTGCAAGGAGCGGGTCACCGCCGAAGGCTGGCAACTGGTGCAGGTGTTGCGCGACGCGGCGATCAGCGGCGCCACGACGCTGCGGCCGGGCTACCAGGCGCTGCTGGAAGGGGCACGCGAGGCGGCGTTCGACGTGGTGGTGGCCGAGGCGCTTGACCGTCTGTCGCGCGACCAGGAGGATGTGGCAGGGCTGTTCAAGCGGCTGCAATACGCCGGCATCCGGTTGATCACCCTCGGCGAGGGCGAGATCAGCGCGCTGCATGTTGGCCTCAAGGGCACCATGAACGCGCTGTTCCTGAAGGATCTGGCCGACAAGGTGCGCCGCGGCCTGCGCGGCCGGGTCGACGCCGGGAAGTCCGGCGGCGGTAATTCATATGGCTACACCGTGGTGCGGCGCCTGGGCGCAGGCGGTGAGCCGGTGCGTGGCGACCGGACGGTCAACCCGGCCGAGGCCGGGGTGGTGCGACATATCTTCCGCGAGTTCGCTGTCGGCCGGGCGCCGCGTGCCATCGCGCTAGACCTGAACCAGGAGGGCATTCCCGGTCCGCGAGGCGGCCTGTGGGGGCCGAGTAGCATCTATGGCAACCGCGCCCGCGGCACCGGCATTTTGAACAACGAACTCTATGTCGGCCGGCTGGTGTGGAACCGGCTGCGCTATATCAAGGACCCGGAGAGCGGCCGCCGGCGCTCCCGCGCCAATGCCGACAGCGCGGTGACCACGGTGGAGGTGCCAGAGTTGCGCATCCTCACCGACGCCGAGTGGGAGGCTGCCAAGGCGCGCCAACGGGCGCTCGATCGCAACGCCAGCAACGCATCTGGCGGGTCGGCACCGGCGAAGCCGTTCTGGTCGAAGCAGCGGCCGCGCTACCTGTTTTCCGGCCTGATGCGCTGCGGTTGCTGTGGCGGCGGCTTCTCCAAGATCAGCCAGCAGCATTTCGGCTGCTCGACCGCCCGCAACAAGGGCCCGACGGCCTGCACCAACCGGCTGGGTATCCGCCGCGACGTGCTGGAGGCCACGGTGCTGGACGGGTTGAAGCATCGGCTGATGGATCCCGACCTGTTCAAGGCGTTCGCCAGCGCCTTCACCGCGGAGTGGAACAAGCAGCAGGGCGCCAACGCGGCGAGCCAGGACTCGCTGCGTTCCGAGCGGCAGATGATCACTCAGCAGACGGAGCGGCTGATCGATGCCATCGCCGACGGCACGCCGCCGGCGGCGGTCAACAAGCGCCTGGTGGAACTGGAGCAGCGGCAAACCGCCGTCGACGCCAAGCTGGCCGAGGCGGCGGCTCCGGCGCCGCGGCTGCATCCGAACCTGGCGGAACTCTATCGCCAGAAGATCGCCGCGCTCACCGATGTTCTGGCGCGTGATGACGCGGCCGAGGTCCGCGAGATCATCCGCGGATTGGTCGACGCGATCGTGCTGGTGCCGGAGGACGGCCATCTGCGTGTTGAGGTCCGCGGTGCCTTGGCGGCGATCCTGACCTTGGCTGCGGGTGCCCAGAACAACAAAAGCCCCGGCATTGATGCCGAGGCTTTGAGTGTGCAAGTCAAGGTGGTTGCGGGGATAGGATTTGAACCTATGACCTTCAGGTTATGAGCCTGACGA
>JBEPTZ010000047.1:0-31569 GCA_041691815.1 Rhodospirillales bacterium
GGCCACCCCCCTACGCGGGTCCCCCCGGGGCCCAACACCGCGCGGAACGCCCTCCCGCCCTACACGGCGGGGGGGGGGGGGGGGGCCCCCCCCCCGCCTCGCTTGCTGACCCCGCTTCACTGGCTCGTCCCGCCCGCCCCCAGCTCCGGAGTATGACATGGCAGACGGAACCATCGCGATCGGCAACCAAGGCGATGTTGGCGTATCAGGTCCGCGGCCCGGCGGCATGAAAAAATTCATGCGCCGACGCTCGACGATCGCGTTCCTGATGTGCCTGCCGCTGATCCTGCTCATCGTCGGCCTGGTACTGTATCCGGCGATCTATGCAATCTATCTTTCGATGCTCAATCGCAAGATGACCCAGTTCGTCGGCCTGAGCAATTTCACCTTCCTGATGAAGCGTGACACCTTCCAGCTGGTGATCTTCCAGTCCTGCCTGTTCGCCATCACCTCGGTGATCCTCAAGGCGTTCCTCGGCTTCGTGCTGGCGCATCTGATGCAGAACATCCCCGGCAAGAACCAGCGCATCTGGCGCGGCCTGCTGCTGGTGCCATGGGTGATCCCGCTGGCGCTGTCCGCCCTCGGCTGGTGGTGGATGTTCGACCCCTCCTATTCGGCGTTCAACTGGATCCTGAACCAGTTCGGTTTCGCCAACGTGCCCTGGCTGGGCCAGAAGTGGACCGCGCGTATTGCCATGATCGTGGTGAATACATGGTATGGCACGCCGTTCTTCATGATCATGTACATGGCGGCGCTGAAATCGGTGCCGGAGCAGTTGTACGAGGCGGCCTCGATCGACGGCGCCAGCGCCACGCAGAAGCTGCTTCACGTCACGCTGCCGATGATGCGCAACATCATCGCCATCACCGTGCTGTTCAGCACCATCGTCACCTTCGCCAATTTCGATATCGTCCGCATCCTCACCGCGGGTGGTCCGGAGAACTATACCCACGTGTTCGCCACCTATGCCTTCGTATCGGGCATCCAGTCGGGCGATATTCCGCTGGGCGCCGCCATCAGCCTGTTCATGCTGCCGATCCTGGCGGTGGCCGCATACTTCGTGTTGCGCGGCGTGAACAAGCGCAGCCAGGAGATGGGGGCATGAGCGCCACCACTGCCGACGCCGTGCCGCCGGTTCGGCGCAGCGGCAAGAGCCTGCACAAGCAACGGCTGTGGGCGCTGTATGGCAGCTACACCGCGCTGGTGGTGTTCGTGATCATGTTCCTGGTGCCGCCATTCTACATGATCATGACCAGCCTCAAGTCCTCCGCCGAGGTTTCGGCGCAGAACACCAATCCGTGGCTGGTGTCCCACCCGACGCTGCAGAACTTCTACGAACTGATCACCATGCCGGCGTTCCAGGACTTCTTCATCAACTCGGTGGAGGTGACCATCCTGGTGGTCGCCATCTCGATGGTGATCTCGGTGCTCGCCGCGTTCTCGCTGGCGCGGATGCGGTTCTGGGGCAGCCAGAGCCTGGCGACCGGCGTGTTCCTCACCTATCTGGTGCCCGGCTCGCTGCTGTTCATCCCGCTGTTCCAGATCGTCGGCGGGCTGGGGCTGATCAACAGCAAATGGGCGCTGGTGCTGGTGTATCCCACGCTGGCGACGCCGTTCTGCACCTGGATCATGATCGGCTACTTCGCCTCGATCCCGAAGGAACTCGACGAAGCGGCGCTGATCGATGGCGCCGGCTACCTCCAGATGCTGTGGAAGATCTTCGTTCCGGTGGCAATGCCCGGTATCATCGCCGCCACCATCTTCGCCTTCACCGTCTCCTGGGGTGAATTCCTGTATCCGCTGGCCTACATCTACACCAACGATCAGATGGTCCTGACGGTGGGCATCGTCTCCGAACTGATCCGCGGCGACGTGTTCCAGTGGGGCAAGATCATGGCCGGCTGCGTGCTTGCCGCGGCGCCGCCGATTGTCATCTACGCGTTCCTCATGGACTACTACATTGCCGGCCTCACCGCTGGCGCAACGAAGGGATAGACCATCCATGGCGCAGGTTTCCATCCGCAAGATCGTGAAGGAGTACGAAGGTCACGTCCAAGCGGTGAAGGGCATCGACCTTGAGATTGCCGATTCCGAGTTCGTGGTGCTGGTCGGCCCGTCCGGCTGCGGCAAGTCCACCACGCTGCGCATGATCGCCGGGCTGGAGGAGATCACCTCCGGCGAGATCTGGATCGGCGGCGACGTGGTCAACGACGTTCCGCCGCGCGACCGCGACATCGCCATGGTGTTCCAGAACTACGCGCTGTATCCGCATATGAGCGTGTTCGACAACATGGCCTTCGGACTCAAGCTGCGCAAAGTGGCGAAGACCGAGATCAAGCAGCGGGTGGACCAGGCGGCGGAAATCCTCGACATCCACATGCTGCTGGAGCGCAAGCCGAAGGCGCTGTCCGGCGGCCAGCGGCAGCGCGTGGCGATGGGGCGCGCTATCGTGCGCCATCCCAAGGTGTTCCTGTTCGACGAACCGCTGTCCAACCTGGATGCCAAGCTGCGGGTGCAGATGCGCACCGAGATCAAGAAGGTGCACCAGAAGGTCCGCACCACCACCGTCTACGTCACCCACGACCAGGTCGAGGCGATGACGCTCGCCGACCGGGTGGTGGTGATGAACCACGGCATCATCGAGCAGGTGGGCCCGCCGCAGGAGCTGTACCACAACCCGGTCACCCGCTTCGTTGCCGGCTTCATCGGCAGCCCGGCGATGAACTTCCTGCCGGTGCAGCTGCTCGACGAGGGCGGCCTGCAGGTGCAACTGGCCGACGGCACCAGGCTGGCGGTTCCGCGCAACCGCTGGGAGCGTTATGCCGGCATGAAGGGCCAGAAGGTGACGCTCGGCATCCGCCCGGAACACCTGACCGAGACCCAGCAGCAGGAGAAGCCCGACATCGCCCACCTGACCGCCAATGTCGACGTGGTGGAGCCGATGGGCATGGAGACGCTGGTGCATTTCTTCATCAAGGGCGAACCGATGTGCGCCCGCGTCGACCCGATGACCACCGCCAAGCCGGAGCAGCTGCTGCCGCTCTCGGCCGACATGAGCATGATGCACCTGATCGACGACGCCACCGGCCGCGTCGTCTAGCCGGCCCGGGGTGCGGCCCGGCGCGGGCCGCACCCTCCTTCCCTGTCCCGCTCGCGGGACACCCCTCCCCTCGCTGCCCCCCCTCCCCTCGCTGAACGAGAGACGCCATGGCCGATCTGCCAACCCATCTGATCGCCGCCGACACGCTGAAGCGTTTCGTCTCCGATATTTTCACCACGGCCGGCACCGACCGCGCCGAGGGTGACCGCATCGCCGGCTTCCTGCTGTCGGCCAACCTCACCGGCCATGACAGCCACGGCGTCATCCGCGTGCCGCGCTACGTGCAGAACCTCAAGGACGGCGACACCCTGCCGGCCCAGAGCATCACCATCGTCACCGAAGGCCCCACCCATGCGGTGGTCGACGGCAATGCCGGCTTCGGCCAGACCATCGGGCCGCAGGCGGTCGATCTCGGCATCGCCAAGGCGCGCGCCGCCGGCATGGCGATCATCGCGCTGCGCAACAGCGCCCATATCGGCCGCATCGGCGACTGGGGCGAGCGCGCCGCCGCCGCCGGCCTGGTCTCCATCCATTTCGTCAACGTCAACCAGGGCGAGCTGGTGGCGCCGTTCGGCGGTGTCGACCGCCGGTTCTCCACCAACCCGCTATGCATCTGCATCCCGCAGGCCGACGGCAAGCCGCCGCTGCTGCTGGATTTCGCCACCTCGGTGGTCGCCGAAGGCAAGGTGCTGGTGGCCTCCAACGGCGGCAAGCCATTGCCCGAGGGTGCCTTGATCGGCCCGGACGGCCAACTCTCCACCGACCCGGCGACGCTGTATGGCGGCCCGCTGCTGCCGGCCGGCCCGCGCAACGCCCGCGACGGCCGCGGCGCCATCCGCGCGTTCGGCGACCACAAGGGCTCCGGCATCGCCTTCATGTGCGAAATCCTCGCCGGCGTGCTGACCGGCGGCGGCACCTCCGGCCCGATCACCCCCGGCACCACCCATCGCCGCATCACCAACGGCATGCTGTCGATCTATCTCGACCCCGACCATTTCGGCAGCCGCCATTTCGTCAGCGAAGCGCGCGCCTATGTCGACTACGTCAAGGCCTCCCGCACCGCGATCGGCGTCTCCGAGGTGCTGGTGCCCGGCGAGCCCGAAGCCCGCACGCGCGTGGAGCGCCTGGCCAACGGCGTGCCGCTGCAGGTCGATACCTGGGCGACCATCGTTGCCACCGCCCGGGCGCTGGGACTCTCCGAACCGAACTGATCCGCCGGCACCGGCTAAGATGCGGCCTCGACCACAATGAGGCAGTTATCCGAAGCATTGGTCGAATGCGGCAATCGCACCAGCACCGCGCTGTAGCCGGCCGCCTGCAGAAAAATCGCCCAGCCGGGGATGTCCCGGTTGGGCACGTCTTCGATGATATGCAGTCCGTGCTTGGCGAGATGCGGATAGGCCGCCGACAGAAACCCGCTGGACACCGCCAGGGTGTGCATCCCGTCATCCACCACCAGATCGAGCGGCCGGCCGGCCAACGCCGCGAACAACGCCGCCACCGAGTCGGGGTCGGCCTGGTCGACCAGATGTGCTTCCACGCCGGCGTCAGCCATCAGGCCCGGTGCGGCGGGTCCGGCGGCGATCAGTTCGGCGGCCGGATATGCCTCCCGCCAGCCGCGCAGTGAACCGCGCGCCAGCGCTGGGGCGGCCGCCCCGGCTCCCTGGCTGAGTTCCAGAATCCGTCGCGGCGGCCTCGCCATCTGGCCCAGGATATAGGTGTAGACATGACCATAATTGTGCCAACCAAGCGCCCGGTCGCTCCCATGCGCATGAAAGATACGGCTTAGCCGGGTAGGATGCTGGTCGAAATACCTCGCCGTCAGCAGCAATATGCGAAGCTGCTCCGCCAGCCGATATGCTTTGCCGAACACCTGGATGGCGAAAACCGCCAGCGCGGCCGCACTGTTCACGGCCGGCGCATCCAGGATGGATGGTGGCGTTGCGGTGATAAGCACATTGCCATGCTTCGCCTCCTTGCCATACCAGGACCGCTGGCTGCGCCCGCGCAGAAAGGGCGACTGTGACGGCAGCACCAGCGTATCGGCGTCGCCGGGCATGAACAGCAGCGCTGCGGCGGTGAAACCCGGCCCGGCGAAGATATGCACCTCATCCGCGGCACTCGGCTCCGGTTTCATCAGCGCATAGGCGGGGTTGAAGCTTTCGGGGTGGTGCAGCACGGCCAGGAACAGCGCGGCCAACTCGGCTCCGGCGGCGCAAGCCATCATGCCGGTCTGAAAGAACCCAGCGCCGCCGAGCATCAGGCCGTACTCGGCCAAGCAGAGCAGCGCGAATACCCGCCGATCGTAGATGATACCCAGATCGCTGTAGATGCCGCCAAAACGATGCAGGATGACGAACTTCATCACGTCGGCAGCCAGCACGTATTTGCGGTCGCCGGTCAGGCGGGTGACGGTCGCATGGATCGCATCGCCGGCGAACAGCGCGGTGTCGGCCGGCATGAAGTTGGCGCAGCCAACGGCCGCCGCCTTGGCGGCGACATGCGCGCGAACCGCCTTGCTGTTGGACCAGAAAAAATGCACCGCATCCGCCGGCATCGCCATCAGCGAGGCGAGGTACGGCTCGATGAAATCATCCGGCGGAATGGTCGGGGTCGCGTCGGCAGTGATCCAGATCCGGTGAGTGAAGCGCGGAATGCGTGGCCGCTGCCCGGCATTGCCCCGCCCGCCGGCTTTGCCGTGCCCGTTCCATAGCGTGGATTCGAAGCCGCGCTGCCGATTGCCGATGAATTCCGCCAGCTCCGATTCGGGCCGCTGCAATGCCGCCCAGAACTTGCGCAGAAACGGATTGGAGGCCGACTGCGCGCTGTCCGCCGCGATCGCCGCGCACAGCTTGGTATAGGTATCGCGCAGTTCCGGCCACGGCGGCACCACAGGCGCCACCGCGGCACGCGGCTGCTTCGCCACCGGCCGGCTCCAGGCCGCCGCGTAGTCGCTCTGATGGATGCCGACGCTGCCGGTCGGGCGCGGCCCGGTGCGCCGGGCGGCGACCACCACATAGGTCGGGCCCTTGGTGGGTCCCACCTCCTGCCGATGGCCGGCCGTGTCGATCAGGTCGACCGGCGCCGGCCGGCCGAAGATCGGCATCAGCTGCATCTTCTCGACCGAATATCCCTGCTCCTTGGAAAATACCCACCAGAACAGTTCCGGACTGAACTGGTACAGCCCATGTCCGAGCATATTATTGGCGGTATTGATGCCGACATAGACACCGTTCTGCCGCAACATCGCCTTCACGTTGTCCATCACCGCCGGAAAATCGTAGATATGCTCCGACGTCCCGCCATCAAAGATGAAGTCGAACCGGTCGTGGAACTCCTCCGGGATCGGTTGGTTGAGGTCGAACAGCAGTTCCGCCCCCTCGTTGGCACTCATGTCCATCGACAGCACGGTGCGCGCACCCAGGTAGCGCAGGAATTTTTCCGAATAGCCATCCGGACTCATCAGGTCTTCCAGCACACCGCCGGCGTCGTGCCGGCTGAGGATTTCCTGGGCAATCGCGGCGTTGCCCTCGCGCTTGGTGACGTGGAAGCCCTGCCGCCCCAGGCACAGCGTGTCCCCGAGTCCTTGCGCCTTGAAATTGAGCAGAAAATCAAAGGCGTACAGGTCAATTCCCACTTAGCGTCTCTCCCCGGCGTCGGTCAGTCCAACGTCACGCAATCTACGATATTGCTGCTGATCTAGCCGAACCGCCCCGATTTGGGAAAGCCGCTCGGAACGTTCCGCCCCACCTGCGCCCGCTCCCCCAGCCAGGGCCGCAGATCGGTTTCGCTGCGGGTCTTCTCGCCCAGCTTCCAGCTCAGCCCGTCGGCGAGCGCGAACACCTTGAGGTCGCCGAGTGCGCCATCCTTGTATTTCTGCAGGATCACCCCGCCGCCGCGCGCCATCTCCGGCACCTGCTCCAGCGGAAACACCAGCAGCTTGCGGTTGCTGCCAACCACCGCCACGTGATCGCCCTCGACCGGCACGCAGAACGCCGCCTCCACGCCCGGCTTCACATTCAGCACCTGCTTGCCGGTGCGTTTTTCCGCCAGCATGTCCTCCGCCTTGGCGACAAACCCGCGCCCGGCGGTGCTGGCAAGCAAATGCCGTCGCTCCTCCTGCCAGACGAACAGTGCCGCCACATCATCCTCGTTGGTGAGGTCGGCCAGCAGCCGGATCGCCACCCCGTCGCCACGGCCGCGCGGCAGGTCGCCGGCCTTCAGCGTGTAGGCGCGGCCGTTGGTGGCGAACAGGCACAGCCGGTCGGTGGTCTGGCACGGCACGGTCAGCCGCAGCCGGTCGCCCTCCTTGAATTTCTGGTCGCTGGCATCGGCGATATGGCCGCGCAGCGCCCGCAGCCAGCCCTTGTCGGACAGGATCACGGTGATCGGCTCGCGCTCCACGAACGCCTCGGTGCTGACGCTGATCTCGGCCGGTGCGGCGCCGATCTCGGTGCGGCGGTCGCCAAGCGGACCGGCGCCGAATTTCTCCCGGGTTTCCGCCAGTTCCTTGCCGATCCGCTGCCAGCGCAGTTTCTCGCTGTCGAGCAGCCCCTGCAACTCCTTCTGCTCGCGCGACAGCGTCCTGTGCTCCTTCTGGATCTCCATCTCCTCCAGCCGGCGCAGCGAGCGCAGCCGCATGTTGAGGATCGCCTCGGCCTGGGTCTCGGTCAGGCTGAAGGTGGCGATCAGCGCCTGCTTCGGCTCGTCCTCGTAGCGGATGATGCGGATCACCTCGTCCAGATTGAGGTAGACCAGCAGGAACCCGTCGAGAATCTCCAGCCGCCGGGCAATCGCCGCCAGCCGGTGGTTGCTGCGGCGGACCAGCACCTCGTGGCGGTGATCCAGCCATTGCCGCAGCACCTCGCGCAGCCCCAGCACCCGCGGCGTACGGTCGGCGGTCAGCACGTTCATGTTGAGCGGAAAGCGGGTTTCCAGTGCCGTGGCGCGGAACAGCGTGGCCATCAGCACGTCCGGCTCCACGCCGCGGGTCTTCGGCTCCAGCACCAGGCGCACGGTCTCGGTGCTCTCGTCACGCACATCGCCGAGCAGCGGCAGCTTCTTGTCTTCCATCAACTGGGCAATCTGCTCGATCAGCCGCGATTTCTGCACCTGATAGGGAATTTCGCTGACCACGATCGCCCAGGTGCCCATGCGGCCCTTCTCGACCGCCCATTTGGCCCGCACCCGAAAGCCGCCGCGCCCGGTCTCGTAGGCCTGCAAGAGCGAGGCCGGCTCCTCGATCAGCAACCCGCCGGTGGGGAAATCCGGCCCCGGCATATGCGCCAGCAGGTCAGCAGTTGAAGCGTCGGGATGGGCGATCAGATGCAGCGCCGCGCCACACACCTCGCCGGCATTATGCGGCGGGATCGAGGTCGCCATGCCGACTGCGATCCCCGCCGCGCCATTGGCCAGCAGATTCGGAAACGCCCCCGGCAGCACCAGCGGCTCGGATTCCTCGCCGTCATAGGTCGGGCGGAAATCCACCGCATCCTCGTCGATGCCAGCCAGCAGCGCCTTGGCGACCTCGGTCAGCCGCGCCTCGGTGTAGCGCATCGCCGCGGCGTTATCGCCGTCGATATTGCCGAAATTGCCCTGCCCCTCGACCAGCGGGTAGCGGGCGGCGAAATCCTGCGCCAGCCGCACCATCGCGTCGTAGATCGAGGCGTCGCCGTGCGGATGGTATTTGCCCATCACGTCGCCGACGATGCGGGCGCATTTCTTGAACCCGGCAGTCGGGTCCAGCCGCAACTGATGCATCGCATAGACCAGCCGGCGATGCACCGGCTTCAGCCCGTCGCGCACATCCGGCAGCGAGCGGGACATGATGGTGGACAGCGCATAGGCGAGGTAGCGCTCGCTGAGCGCATCGACGAGGCGGGTATCCTCGATCTTGCCTTGCAGATCGTCAGGCATCAGGCGACTCCATCATGGCGGCAACCCGGTCGTACAAGGCAATCCGTGCCGCTGGCAACGGCTTGTGTTGCAGGCCGAACACGTCGCGGGCAAGAAAATGGCCGGTCAACCGCAGTCCGGCCCGCCAGTCCCCGGCATCATCCGGCGCATTGCGCAACGGTTCGGCCAGCAGCAACGCCGGCAGCGGCAGCAGCCGCTCCGCCCAGGCGCCCGCCCCCTCGGCACTGACCGCCCGGCCGGTCTTCGGCGAAACATAGGCCAGCCCGTTCGCCGCGCCGGTCACCGCACAGGCGGAAAGATCCATGCCGTAGCCGAGTTCGGTCAACAGATCGGCCTCCCAGCGGATCAGCGCCGAGAGTTGCAGCGCCCCCTGCGGCAGCCGCGCCAGCAACTGCAGCAACCCGTCGAACACCAGCGGATGCGCCTGCCGCTCCGGCAGCGCCGCCTCGGCGGTGGCACAGGCCGAGCACAGCATCGCCAGCGCCAGCGCATCATCCAGCACCAGTGCCGCGGCCGGATGGATCATCTCGGCGGAAAAATTGCCCAACTGATCGGCAAGCCGCCCGACCCAGCGCGCCTGCACCAGATTGCCGGGCTGCCATAGCGCGGCATTGCGCGATTGCGCGCCGCGGGCGAGGCCGCGATGCGCACCCTGGGCCTCGGTGAAGACCGTGGCGATGGCATCGGACTCGCCATAGGGGCGGGCAGCGAGGACGATGCCGGGAGCTTCCCATTCCATCGCCCCCAGGTGCCGGGTTGCGCCGCCATTGTCCAGTGCGGCAGCAGCTTCAGCGGCGGCGGCGGACGACGCCCAAGCCAACCAGGGCAGAGCCGAACAGGACCACACTGATCGGCTCCGGAACCGACGCGGCGACCGACCAGCCTCCGGAATAGCCGATATCCGGTGTTGGTGGTGCAACCGAGGGGCCGACGCTCCAGTATCCGGCGTTGCTATAGAACGTCACCTCCGGGTCGGTGCCGTACTGCAGGTTGAAGGTGAGATCAGACAGGCCGGACGGCATGGCACCCGCCAGGCCGCCGGTGACGCCGATCAGGTCGCCGCCACCGAAAGTATAGCTCAACCGGTCGGAAACGTAAGTGAAGCTAAGGAAATTCGACATTTCGATGAGGTCGCCGAGTGTGTAGTCGCTGAGCGTCAGCACGCCCTGGCCAGTGCCGGCGCAATTCAGGCAGCCGCCGCTGAAATTGTAGCTGGTCGTGGCGGTGACGGGGGTCGCGCCAGCCGGGGTGAGACTCGCGAGCCAAGCACCGCAGATTGCCAGGATAAACCAAATGGAGCGCTTCCAATTGAGCATCGCACCAACTCCGTTGCCGCTGATATCACGCGGCGTTGCAATGTCGTATGCGGCTCGCGGGTAGAATCCCGCAATCTTCTTGCCGCGATTATTTTTTTGTTTGAGCACGTTATCGTAAGGGGCGCCCGGCCGCAGTGGCGTCACAGTAAAGCGCCGCACCAGTGAGGGAGCCGAATCGGCCCGGCCACAAATCACATGGCGAAAAAGTTGAATGTGCCTTCAACATTTGAACACTCGCCAAGGCAGTATCGCCAAATACCAGGCAATCCGACCTACGGTCAAAGCTCGGCCCATTTCGTTGGCCCGAACAACACGATATTGTCGGCAAACAACGATTGTGCCAAGCTGGCAAAAGTACCAGAAGAGTTCCGCCCGGCTTGCAACAATGGCGGCGTAGAGGCCCCGCCGCCTCCAGCCCGCGAGTGTTGCTGAGTGGATGAGAAAATTTCTTTTTCTCGCACCGAGAAGGCCTTCCCGACCCTAGATAAACCGCCCCCGCAAGAACCCCAGCGCCGGCAGCGGCGTCCAGCCGCGCGGCAGGTCGGCCCGGCGCACCGGGGCGACGCTGTAGCTTGGCGGCGGTTGTTCGCAGGTGGTCAGGAAGCCCAGATAGGCCTGCACCTGCTGTTCCCGCCAGGCGCGGTCGGCCAGTGCGGCGGCGCGGTTGGAGAAGATTTCCGCCACCCGGTTGCGTCGCCCCACGGATGCCACCACGGCCCACAACGTATCCTCGGAGGTGCGTTGCAGCCGGATGACCTGGTTCATGCGGTGGAGCCCAGGCTGGACATGAACCCTCCCGAAATCGCTGGCATGGCCAGCCTAGCCCGCCGAATCCCGTGGGTCGAGACCTTCCTGTCCTACGCCTTTCGCGGTTGCACCGGTGGCTTCACCTCCTCGGGCAGCGGGCAGACATAGGGCATGCCGCGGGTGCGCTCGGCCAGGTCGGCGCGGGCGGCGGCGATCAGGCTGCCGTCGCGCAGGGCGTCGAGTGCCGTGGCGGCCATCACCTTGGCGACATGCGCCATGCCCTTCTTGGCCATCGGGGTCTTGCCCTGGGCGGTGAGTTGCCAGGAATGGAACGGCGTGCCCACCGCACAGGTCGGTCCGTCGGCCTGCACCAGCGGCACCACCCAGGAGACGTCGCCGACATCGGTGGAGCCCATCATCGGCTCGCCGATCTGGCCCAGCGGCAGCACGCTGTCGGCCAGCGGCTGGTCGCGCCTTGTCTTCAGGCCGGAGCGCTTGTACGGCGCGGCGATGTCCTCGTCGGAGAGGGTGGCGCGGATCTGGTCGGCGAATTTGCGGTCGGCGTCGTCGAACGGCGGCGGGCCGAGGCGCTCCATGTTGGCCTGCATCGCCTGCTCCAGCGGGGTGTTGCCGACCAGGTTGGAAACCGCACTGTGGACCCGCGCGGTCACCGTGGTTTCGGTCATCAGCGCGGCGCCATCGGCGATCTTGCGCACCCGCGCCACCAGCCCCTGCAACTCGGCGAGGTCGCGGGCGCGGATCAGGTGGCGGACCACCGCGCGGCCCTGCACCACGTTGGGGGCGACACCGCCGGCATCCAGATAGGCGTAATGGATGCGGGCGTCGCTCGGCATGTGCTCGCGCATGTAGTTGACGCCGACGCTCATCAGTTCGACGGCATCGAGAGCCGAGCGGCCGAGATGCGGGGCGGCGGCGGCGTGGCTGGAGCGGCCGGTGAAGGTGAAATCGATGCGGGTATTGGCCAGCGATCGTGCGTCGTTGACCGCCATGAAATGCATCGGGTGCCAGGTGATGGCGATGTCGACATCCTTGAAGGCGCCGGCGCGGACCATGAAGGTCTTGGCGGCGCCGCCTTCCTCGGCCGGGCAGCCGTAGTAGCGGACCCGGCCCTTGATGCCGTTGGCGTCCAGCCAGTCCTTCACCGCGGTTGCGGCCAGCAGCGAGGCCGAGCCGAGCAGGTTATGGCCGCAGCCGTGGCCGAGGCCGCTGCCGGGGAGCGGTTTCGGCTCGGCGACGCCGGCTTCCTGCGACAGGCCGGGGAGTGCGTCGTATTCGCCGAGGATGGCGATCACCGGGCCTTCATCGCCGGCCTCGCCCATCACTGCCGTCGGGATGCCGGCGATGTTCTCGGTGACGCGGAAGCCCTGGGCGCGCAGCATGTCGGTATGCTCGGCGACCGCGGCGTATTCGGTATAGGCGATCTCCGGGGCGTCCCAGATGCGGTCGGACAGGGCTTCGAATTCGGCTTTCTTGGCGTCGACCAGTGTCCAGATTTCTTCGGCGTTGCGCATCGGTGGCTCCTCGGTGTCGGTTCGGGCCAGGATAGGCCAGGACTGGCAATATTCCCAGCCATGCCCCCTCCCCGCTCGGCCAAGGCCTGGGTTATGCTGGGCCATGAAGGCAAACCAGCCGGCACGCTATTTTCTGCCGCGTGCCCTGCTGCCGACGGGCTGGGCGGAGAACGTGCTGGTGCGGTGCACCGGGGATGGGCGGATCGCCGAGGTGGTGGATGGCGTGCGCTGCCCGCCTGGTGCCGTGCGGCTGGCCGGGGTCGGGCTGCCCGGGCTGGCCAATCTGCACAGCCATGCGCATCAACGGGCGATCGCCGGGCTGGGCGAGGTGGCCGGGCCGGGTGGGGATAGTTTCTGGAGTTGGCGGGCGGCGATGTACCGGGCGGTGGCGGCGTTCAGCCCGGAATTGTTCGAGGCGGTGGCGGCGCAGCTTTACGTCGAGATGCTGAAATCCGGCTTCACCGCGGTCGCTGAGTTTCATTACCTGCACCATCAGCCGGATGGCCGGCGGTATGCCGATCCGGCGGAGATGAGCCTGCGGGTGCTGGCGGCCGCCGGCACTGCCGGGATCGGCCTTACGCTGCTGCCGGTGCTGTACCAGGCCGGCGGCTTCGGGGCGGTGGCGGCGGGCGCCGGGCAGCGGCGGTTTCTGCATGATATCGATGGTTTCCTGGGGCTGATGCAGCTTCTGGCGGCGCTGGACATGCCGGGCGTGGTGCTGGGGGTGGCGCCGCATTCGCTGCGGGCGGTCCCGCCGGAGGCGCTGGCGGCGCTGCTGGCCGCCACGCCGGCCGGGCCGGTGCATATCCATGTCGCCGAGCAGCGCCAGGAGGTGGCGGATTGCCTGGCGCAGACCGGGCAGCGGCCGGTGCAATGGTTGCTGGAGCATGCCGCCCCGGATGCGCGCTGGTGCCTGATCCATGCCACCCATATGACCGAGGCGGAAACCCGCGCACTGGCGGCCAGCGGCGCCACGGTGGGGCTGTGCCCGACCACCGAGGCCAATCTCGGCGATGGGATTTTTCCCGCCGAGGCGTATCTGGCCGCCGGCGGGCGGTTCGGCATCGGCTCGGACAGCCATATCTCGGTGAGTCCGGTGGAGGAGTTGCGCTGGCTGGAATATGCCCAGCGGCTGACCAGCGGCCGGCGGGCGGTGCTGGCCGGCGGGCCGGGCCGCTCCACCGGGCGGCGGCTGTTCGAGGCGGCGCTGGCCGGCGGGGCGGCGGCGTGCGGGCATGCGCCGGCCGGGCTGGTGGCGGGGGGGCGGGCGGATATCGTGGTGCTGGACGCCGAGCATCCGCTGCTGGCCGGGCGCGGCGGCGATGCGGTGCTGGATAGCTGGATCTTCGCCGGCAATGCGCCGCTGGTGCGCCATGTGGTGGCAGGCTCGCGGCATGTGGTGGCGGATTTTCGCCACGGCGCGGAGGCGGCGGTGGGGCGCCGGTTTGCCGCCGCGATGGCGAAGCTGGCGGGGTAGCGGACGCTCACCAGGGCGGCGGTTTTCGGCGCGGCAGATTGGGCACCCGCAGGCGCAGGCGGTGCGGGACGAACGGCCAGATATGCGGCGGATGTTCGGCAAATGGCGGCGGCGCTGGGCGGCGCGGCGGCGCGGGTTTTCGCGGCGATACGGGGCGGGGCGGCAGTGCCAGCCCGGCCGGCGGTGCCAGGCCGAACATGCGGCACAGCGGGCGCAGCAGCCGGCCGGCCTGGGGTGCCGCGACGCACAGGGCGGCGATCTCGGGGTCGTCGAGCAGGGCCTGGATGCGCGGGGCGAACTGCGCCAGCGGCTGGTGCAGGCGGATCAGCCAGGCATGGCCCTGGGGCGTGCGGCGGTGCAGCCAGGCATCGCCGGGATGGATGGCCGGCGGCGGGCTGGCGCTGCGGTGGCGGCTTGGGTGCCGGTGGTGCCGACCGCGTTGCCAGCTTGCCGCCAGACGGTCGAGTCGGGACAGCGTGCGGCGCAGGCGGAACCAGAGCAGCACCAGCAGCGGCGACAGCAGGCGATGGCGGGCGGCGACCTGGGCCAGATGGGCGCAGAGATCGGCGAAATGCGGGAGATAGCGTTGGCCGAGCACGGTGGCGGGAGGGGTGATCTGCACGAATGTTAGTTATGATGACATTCGGCTTCGCTGCAAGCTGATTCAGGCCGCCGGCCGCACCCGCCAACTGGCCAGGGTCGCCAGCAATGCCAGCACGGTGGCGACGCCGAGCAGCCAGCCGACCGGCAGCGTGGCGCCCGGCAGCCACAGCGCCGCGGTGAGGCCGGAGGTGTTGGCCAGCAGGCCGGCGATGGCGCCGCCCAGCGCGTAGCCGCCGGACTGCACGGTGGGCAGCATCGCCGCGGCGCGGTCCCGCTCGCCGTCGCGCGCCGCCTGCATCACGGCGTGGCTGAGGAAGGCCCAGGACAGGCCGAAGCCGGCACCGATCGCGCATTGGGCGAGCAGCAGCAGCCATAGATCGACGCGCCACACCGCCAGAAGCACGCATAACAGACCCAGGGCGAGGGCAAGGCAGCCGGCACGGATGCAGAATATCTGCATGCGGGCGGTGGCCGCCTGCGCCACCAGCACCGCGACGCCGCTCCACGATAATGCCATCAGCGCCTGGATCTGGCCGGCGCGGGTGGGGCCGTAGTGCCAGGCATGTTCGACCAGCAGAACGAGATACACCGAGGTGGCGGCCTGGGCCACCGGCATCAGCAGCACCACCCAGAGGGCGGCGCCGAGGGTGCTGCGCGGGTTGAAGGCGTCGGTGGGGAACAGGCGCAGGCGGCTGGCGGCATCGAGGCGGAACGGGGCGGCCAGCGCGAGTATTGCCAGGGCGAGGCCGGCGGCGATGCGCCAGGGTTCGGCCTGTATGCCGGCCAGCGCGACCAGCATGATGCCGGTGGCGCAGAGGGCGAGGCGCAGCAGCGGCGGGCTGGTGCTGGCCTGGGTGGCGCTGGCGGTGGTAGCGGGGCGGCCGGGCGGCACCACGCGCAGCACCAGGCCCATGAAGAGCAGCGCCATCGGCACGCTGACCAGGAAGGCGGCGCGCCAGGACAGGGTTTCGGTGAGCCAGCCGGCCGCCAGCGGGCCGCCGAATGCCGCCAGCGCCCAGACCACCGCCTCGACGCCGAATACCTTGGGCACCAGCCTGGCGGGGAACATCTCGGGGATCAGCGCGTAGCACAGCGCGGCGATCACCCCTTCGCCGGCGCCCTGCAGCAGGCGGCCGGCCAGCACCTGGGGCATGGATTGCGCGGTGGCGGCGCAGAGCGTGCCGGCGATGAACAGCAGGGCCGGCAGCAGCAGCGCGCGGCGGGCGCCGAGGCGGGCCTTCAGCAGGGCGGCGACCGCGCCGGCGGTGATGGCGGCGACCAGGTAGACGGTCAGCGACCAGCCGATCAGCTCCAGGCCGCCGATCCGTAGCACCGCGGTGGGCAGTGCGGTGGTGACCAGGAAGCCGTTCAGCGCGTAGATCGCCACGCCCAGGCACAGCGTGGCCAGCGGGACGGCGTGGCGGCGGGCGAATACCTCCCCCCACGTCCCGGCGGCCCCGCTCATGCGGGCCTGTCAGGCGGCGGCGGGGCGGCCGGGCGGGTCAGACGGGCGGGTCAGACGTGGAAGCTGGCGCCGCAGCCGCAGCGGCTTTTCTCGTTCGGGTTGATGAAGGTGAAGCCGGCGGAGAGTTCCTTCACCTCGTAGTCCATCACGGTGCCGATCAGGAACAGGCTGGCCTTGCGGTCGACCAGCACGGTGACGCCGAGATCGGTGATCACCTCGTCGGTCGGGCCGGCTTCGGGCACCCAGCTCATCTCGTAGGCGAGGCCGGAGCAGCCCTTGGTGTTGACCGAGATGCGCAGCTTCATGCCCTCCTGGCCGCTGGCGTAGATGGCGCGCAGGCGGGTGGCGGCGCCCTCGGTCAGCGCCATCAGCGGCGGCAGTGGGCGGCGCGGGCGGGCGGTTGGCGTGGTGGTGGTGGACATGATCGATCCCCCTCAGAACATGTTCAGGGCGAGGCGGGCGTCCTCGCTCATCCGCGACGGGTCCCAGGGCGGATCCCAGACGACATCGACGTCGCAGCTGGTGACGCCGGGTACCGCCAATATGGCGTCGCGCACCTGTTCGGGCAATTCCTGGGCGCTGGGGCAGGCCGGGGCGGTCAGCGTCATTTCCACCTTGACGCCGCCGTCCGGGGCGATGTCGATCACGTAGACCAGGCCGAGTTCGTAGATATTCACCGGGATTTCCGGGTCGTAGATGCTGGCGCAGGCGGCGATCACCGCCTCCTCGCTGGGGGCGCCGAGCTTTTCGCCGTCCGGGGTCCAGACGCCACCGGCGGCTTGCGTGGCGATCGGGCTGTCGTTCATGGCTGGTCTCCCTCGGCGGTGTGGTCGAGTGCGGTGGCGTGATCCAAGGCGGTCGTGAGGGCTTGCCAGGCCAGCGTGGCGCATTTTATCCGCGACGGATACTCGTTGACGCTGGCCAGCGGGCGCAATGGTTCGAGGGCGGCGCAGTCTGGGCAATCGCCGGATTTCACCATGTCGCGGAAGGCGGCGAACAGCGCCCTGGTGTCGGCCGGGCTGCGGCCGCGGACGGCTTCGACCATCATGTCGGCGGAGGCGCGGCTGATCTCGCAGCCACGGGCCTCGAAGCCGGTGTCGGCGATGGTGCCGTCGGCGTTGAGCTTCACCCAGACCTGCACGCGGTCGCCGCACATCGGGTTGTCGCCCTTTGCGGTGGCGTCGAAGGTTTCGAGCCGGCGCATATGGGTCGGCTTGCGGCCGCGTTCCATGATGGTGGCGTTATACAGGTCGCGGACATCGTCGAACATCGTCGCCCCTTGTGACATCAGGCGAAAAACTCCCTGATGCGGACGAGGGTATCGGCCAGCGAGTCGATCTCCCCGGGTGTGGTGTAGATACCGAAGCTGGCGCGGGCCGTGCTGTCCAGCCCCAGCGAGGCGAGCAGCGGTTCGGCGCAATGATGGCCGGCGCGGACCGCGATGCCCTGGCGGTCGAGCAGGGTGGCGACGTCGTGGGCGTGGGCGCGGTCGAGCGCGAAGGAGACCACGCCGCCGCGATCCTGGGCGTGGCCGATCACCGTCAGGCCGTCGATGGCCGACAGGCGGGACAGCGCGTGTTCGGTGAGGCGGGCCTCGTGGGCGGCGATGGCGTCGTAGCCGATCTGCTCGACGAACTTGATCGCGGCGTGCAGGCCGATGCCTTCGAGGATCGCCGGGGTGCCGGCCTCGAATTTGTGCGGCACCTCGGCCCAGGTGGAGCGTTCGTAGGTGACGGTCGAGATCATCTCGCCGCCGCCCATCCAGGGGGGCATGGCGTCGAGCAGTTCACGCCTGCCCCACAGCACGCCGATGCCGGTGGGGCCATACAGCTTGTGGCCGGTGAAGACGTAGAAATCGGCGCCGATTGCCTGCACGTCGACGCGGCGATGGACGATGGCCTGGCTGCCGTCGAACAGCACCTTTGCGCCGTGGGCGTGGGCGAGTTGGGCGATGCGCTCGGCGGGGGTGTAGCTGCCGAGCACGTTGGACATGTGGGTGATGGCGACCAGGCCGACCTTGCCGTCGGCGAGCAGCGCCTCGTAGGCGGCCATGTCGAGTTCGCCGGACTCGGTGAGCGGGGCGACGCGCAGTTCGGTGCCGTGCGAGTCGCGCAGCATCTGCCAGGGGATGATGTTGGAGTGGTGCTCCATGCCGGAGATCAGCACTGCCTGGCCCGGTTTCAGCATGGCGCGGCCGAAGGTGTTGGCAACCAGGTTGATCGCCTCGGTGCTGTTGCGCACGAAGACGATCTCGCTGCGGTCATAGGCGTTGAGCAGGCTGGCGGCGGCGTCGCGGGTGGCCTCGTAGGCGTCGGTGGTGCGTTCGCTCATCCAGTGCAGGCCGCGATGGACGTTGGCGTATTGCGTCTCCATCGCTTCGACCATCGCCCTGATCACCGCGCGTGGCTTCTGTGCCGAGGCGGCGCTGTCGAGGAAGACCAGCGGCTTGCCGCGCACCTGCTGCGACAGGATGGGGAACTCGGCACGGATTTTGGCGACGTCGAACAACGGCGGCAGCGCGTTCATACCGAGTGCTGCTCCCACCAGTTGGCGACCGCCTGCTCGAGCACGGCGCGGCCGGCGTCGTGGGCGATCGGGTCGAGCGCCTCGGAGAGGAAGGCGCGGATCAGCATGGCGCGGGCTTCGGCGAGGCTGAGGCCACGGCTGCGCAGGTAGAACAGGTGGTTCTCATCCAGCTCGCCGACGGTGCAGCCGTGGCTGCATTTGACGTCGTCGGCGTAGATTTCCAGTTGCGGCTTGGCGTTGATTTCCGCGCCCGGCGACAGCAGCAGGGTCTGGTTCATCTGGTAGCCGTCGGTTTTCTGGGCCAGGCGGTTGACCTCGATCTTGCCCTGGAAGACGCCGTGCGCGCGGTCGGTCAGCACGTTTTTCACGGTCTGGCGGGATTGGGTGTTGGGGGCGTCGTGCAGCACCACGGTGGTGAAGTCGCCGTGCTGCTCGCCGCCGAGCAGTTGTGCGGCGTTGAGGTGCGCCGCCGCGCCGGAGCCGCCGAGGCGGGCGTGCACTTCCATGCGGGAGAGTCGGGCGCCGAGGTTCAGCGCGAAGCTGTCATAGGTGCCGCGCTCGGCGACATCGGCGTAGACGGTGGAGAGGTGGAAGGCGGCCTTGGCCTCGTCCTGCAGGCGCAGATGGGTCAGCGTGGCGTCGGCCTCGACGGTGGCGGAGAGCACCGGGTTGTCGAGATACGAGCCCTCGCCGAGGAAGATCTCGATCAGCGTCATGCGGCTGCCGGCGGCCAGATGCACGGCGTGGCGGGGGTGGAAGGCGGTGGCGCGGTCGGCGGCGCCGGTGCCGAGGCTGACCAGCACCAGGGTGCCGGCGTCGGTGCCGGCGGGCACGGTGATCGCCGCACCGTCCTCGGCGAGCATGGTGTTCAGCGCCACCAGCTTGTCCTGCTCCGGGCGGGCCAGCGGGCCGAGTGCCGGGGCGCCGGTGGCGATGATTGCCGGGGTCGCGGGGGTGGAGAGGTCGGCGCGGTAGCGGCCATCGGCGAACACCAGGCGCGGCGCGTCGATGGCCGGCAGGCGGGCCAGCAGCGCGGTGCAATCGGCCGGCGCCGGCAGTGGGGTGTGGAAATCGACCTCGGCGACCGGGCGCAGGAAGGTGTAGCGCCAGGCTTCCTCGCGGGCGCCGGGCAGGCCGCCGGCGCGGAACAGGTCGGCCGCCGCCTCGCGCAGGCCGGGATCGCCGGGCAGGCTGGATTTCAGGCCGTCATAGCGGCTGAGGAAGGCCTGGGCGCCCTGCTGCAGGGCGGAGGGCGGACGGATCGCGTTCATGCCGCCTCCGCGACGATCGCCGCGTAGCCATCGGCCTCCAGCGCCAGCGCCAGTTCCGGGCCGCCGGAGCGGATGATGCGGCCGTTGGCCAGCACGTGCACACGGTCCGGCACCAGATGGTCGAGCAGGCGCTGGTAATGGGTGATGACCACCGCCGAGAAGCCGGGCGAGCGGAGTGCGTTGACGCCATCGGCGACGATCTTCAGGGCGTCGATATCCAGGCCGGAATCGGTTTCGTCGAGGACTGCGATGCGCGGGCGCAGCAACTCCATCTGCAGCACCTCGTTGCGCTTTTTCTCGCCGCCGGAGAAGCCGACATTGACGTTGCGCTTCAGGGTGTCCTCAGGCATCGACAGCCGCTTGGTTTCGGCGCGGGCCAGCTTGAGGAATTCGACGGCGTTGAGTTCGGGTTCGCCGCGGGTGCGGCGCTGGGCGTTCATCGCGGTGCGCAGGAAGTTGGCGTTGTTCACGCCGGGCAGTTCGACCGGATACTGGAAGGCCAGGAACAGGCCGGCGGCGGCGCGCTGCTCGGGCTCCATGGCCAGGATATCGACGCCGTCGAAGGTGGCGGTGCCGGCGGTGACGGTATAGCCGTTGCGCCCGGCCAGCACGTAGCCGAGGGTGGACTTGCCGGAGCCGTTGGGGCCCATGATGGCGTGAATTTCGCCGTCCGGCACGACCAGGTCGATGCCTTTCAGGATCTGCTTGCCGTCGATTTCGGCAGCCAGGTTCTTGATCTCGAGCATATTGGATTCCTTAGCCTACCGAGCCTTCGAGACTCACGGCGAGCAGTTTGGTTGCTTCCACGGCGAATTCCATCGGCAACTCCTTCAGCACATCCTTGCAGAAGCCGTTGACGATCATCCCGACCGCATCCTCTTGCGACAGGCCGCGCTGGCGACAGTAGAACAACTGGTCCTCGTCGATCTTGGAGGTGGTCGCCTCGTGTTCCAGCCGGGCGGTGGGGTTGCGGCTTTCGATGTACGGCACGGTGTGGGCGCCGCAGTCGTTGCCGATCAGCAGGCTGTCGCACTGGGTGAAGTTGCGGGCGCCGGCGGCCTGCGGGCGCACCTTGACCAGGCCGCGATAGGTGTTGTTCGACTGCCCGGCGCTGATGCCCTTGGAGACGATGGTGCTGGTGGTGTTGCGGCCGATATGGATCATCTTGGTGCCGGTATCGGCCTGCTGCTTATGGTTGGTGACGGCGACCGAGTAGAACTCGCCGACGCTGTCATCGCCGCGCAGGATGCAGGACGGATATTTCCAGGTGATCGCCGAGCCGGTTTCCACCTGGGTCCAGGAGATCTTGCTGCGGGCGCCGCGGCAGTCGCCACGCTTGGTGACGAAGTTGTAGATGCCGCCACGGCCGTCCTCGTCGCCGGGGTACCAGTTCTGCACCGTGCTGTATTTGATCCGGGCGTCGGCCATCGCCACCAGTTCGACCACGGCTGCGTGCAGCTGGTTCTCGTCGCGCTGCGGCGCGGTGCAGCCTTCCAGGTAGGAAACCTGGGCACCTTCCTCGGCGATGATCAGGGTGCGTTCGAACTGCCCGGTATTGGCGGTGTTGATGCGAAAATAGGTGGACAGTTCCATCGGGCAGCGGACGCCCTTGGGGATGAACACGAAGCTGCCATCGGTGAACACCGCGCTGTTCAGCGCGGCGAAATAGTTGTCCTGCTTCGGCACCACGCTGCCGAGATACTGGCGCACCAACTCGGGATGCTCGCGGATGGCGTCGCTGATCGGGCAGAAGATAACGCCTACCTCGGCAAGGTTCTTGCGGAAGGTGGTGGCCACCGAGACACTGTCGAGCACGGCGTCGATGGCGACCGGCGGGCGCTCGTTCTCGTCGGAGCCGACCACACCGGCCAGCACTTCGCGCTCGCGCAGCGGGATGCCGAGTTTTTCGTACATCTCCAGCAATGCCGGGTCGACCTCGGCGAGCGACTTCGGCCGCGGCTTCTTCGGCGCGGCGTAATAGTGGACGTCCTGGTAGTCGATCGGCGAGATCTTCAGCATCGCCCAGTTCGGCTCTTCCATCTTCAGCCAGGCGGCATAGGCGGCGAGGCGGTATTCCAGCATCCATTCCGGCTCTTCCTTGCGCGCCGAAATCAGCCGGATGATGTCCTCGTTCAATCCTTTCGGCGCGATATCCATTTCGATATCGGTGGTGAAACCCCACTTGTAGGTGGAGCCGGTGACGGCGGTCAGGGTGTCGATGGTCTCTTCAACGGCGGCCATATGCAGCGTCCTCTATTCGGCGGCGGCGATAGATGCGTGGGCAGGCAGGCGGAAGACGGCGGGAACCGAGGCGGTGCGCATCTCGGCCAGCGTGATACCGCCGAGGGCGGTGCGGATGGCGTCGTTCACCAGGTCCCAGCGGCCCTTCACGGCGCAGATGTTCTGCACGTCGCAGCAGCCGCCGGAGCCCTCGACGCAGGCGGTGAGCGCGATCGGGCCATCGATGGCGGCGATCACGTCGGCGATGGTCACCCGGTCCAGCGTCTGGCGCAGGCGGTAGCCGCCGCGGGCGCCGCGCTGGGAGGCGACCAGGCTGGCGGCGCCGAGCGCCTTCAGCACCTTGGCGACGGTGGGTTCCGGCACGCCGGTGGCCAGCGCGATGCCCGGCGAGGTCTGCACCGGCTCGCGGGATTCATCGGACAGGCGGATCAGCACCACCACCGCGTAATCCGTCAGTTTCGAGAGCCGAAGCATCGCTGTTCCGCCTTAACCGGACCCCAACGGTCCTGATTGTCTGGAAATGGCCCATCGGCCGCGCCGCGTCAAGGGCCGGGGGTGGCGCCGCATGCGCTGGAACAAATCGACTTCGGCCTGGGCGTGCTAATGTGGCTGACGCCACTGCCGTTCGGGGAAGTTCGATGCCGCGTCGCCTGCTGTTGCTGACCGTGCTGGTGCTGATGGCGGCGGGTGGCGTGGCCGCCGGGCTTGGCGAGCCGCTGCTGGCCCGGCTGTGCTGGTCCGCCGCGGCGGTGCCGGTGGCCGCCCTGGTGGCGCGCGATGCGCTGCGCACGCTGGTCGGCGGCAGCCTCGGCGTCGATATCATCGCGTTGCTGGCGATCATCGCGGCGCTGGCGATGGACCACAGCTTCACCGCCTCGCTGGTCGCGCTGATGGTCGCCGGCGGCAGTGCGCTGGAGGAATTCGCCGAGCGCCGGGCGCGGCGGGAGCTGACCGCGCTGGTCTCGCGGGTGCCGCGCATCGCGCATCTGCAGCAGGGCGAGGCGGTCAGCGACATACCGGTGGACGCCATTGCCGCCGGCCAGCTGCTGCTGATCAAGGCCGGCGAGATCCTGCCGGTCGACGGCACTATCGAGGACATCACCGCTGTACTGGATGAGTCGATGCTGACCGGCGAGCCGCTACCGGTCAGTCGCTCGCCCGGCGAGGCGGCGCGCAGCGGCGTGGTCAATGCCGGCGGGCCGTTCGTGCTGCGCGCCACCGCCGCCGCCGCCGACAGCAGCTATGCCGCGATCATCCGACTGGTGCAGCAGGCCGAGGGCGAGCGGCCGCCGATGGCCCGGCTGGCCGATCGCTGGGCGCTGTGGTTCCTGCCGATCACCCTGGCGGTGGCCGGGCTGGCCTGGTGGCTGGGCGGCGATTCCGAGCGGGCGCTGGCGGTGCTGGTGGTCGCCACCCCCTGCCCGCTGATCCTGGCGGTGCCGGTGGCGCTGGTCTGCGGCATCTCGCGCGCGGCGAGGCACGGCGTCATCGTCAAGGGCGGCGGCGCGCTGGAGCGGCTGGCCGGCGTGCGCAGCGTGTTGTTCGACAAGACCGGGACGCTCACCTCCGGCACCCCTCGGCTCGCCGGCGTCGAGCCGCTCCCGGGCTTCGAGACCGACGAGGTGCTGCGATTGGCCGCTAGCCTGGACCAGATGTCCCAGCATGTGGTGGCGGTCGCCATCGTCGCGGCCGCCAGCGGCGCCGGGTTGAAGTTGGCGCGGCCGGCGGAGGTGGCGGAAATCCCCGGCGGCGGCCTGTCGGGTAGCATCGAGGGCCGCCGCGTTGTCGTCGGCAGCGCCGGGCTGTTGCAGTCCGCCGGCCTGGTTCTGCCCACCGAGGGCGCCGCCGCCCGGCTTGCCGCCGCGGCGGCTGCGGCATCCTGGGTGGCGGTTGATGGCGTGGTGGCCGGGGTGCTGCTGCTGGCCGATCGTATCCGGCCGGAAGCGCCGCGCGCCATTCGCGAACTGCGCGCCGCCGGCATCGGTCGCATCGTCATGGTCACCGGCGACCGCGCCGAGACCGCCGAGGCGGTCGGCACCGCGCTGGGCCTGGACGCAATCCATGCCGATCTCAGTCCGGCCGACAAGATCGCCCTGGTGCGGGCTGAGCGTGCCGGCGGCGCGGTGCTGATGGTCGGCGATGGCATCAACGATGCGCCGGCGCTGGCGGCGGCCGATGTCGGCGTGGCGATGGGCGTGCATGGCGCCGCCGCCGCGGCCGAAGCCGCCGACGTGGTGCTGCTGGTGGACCGCATCGACCGCGTCGCCAGCGCCATTACCGCCGCCCGGCGCGCGCGGCGCATCGCACTGGAGTCGATCGCCGCCGGCATGGGCCTGTCCGCGCTGGCGATGGGTGCGGCGGCGCTCGGCTATCTGCCGCCGGTCGCCGGCGCGCTGCTGCAGGAGGTGATCGATATCGCGGTGATCCTCAACGCGCTGCGGGTGCTCACCGGCGACCGGCCGCCGGCGCCGCTGCCGGTGACCGCCGGGGTGCCGCGGATCATGCGCGATCACGCCGAGATGCGCGGGCTGGTCGAGCGCATGCGGCATACCGCGGACAGGCTGCATGTTCCCGGTCCGGTTCCGGTCGAGGATCTGCGGGCGATCAGTGAGAGCCTGCGCACCCTGCTGCTGCCGCACCAGGCGGCCGAGGAGCGGCACACCTTCCCCGAACTGGCGCGGCGGCTCGGCGGGCGCGACCCGCTGGGGGCGATGACCCGCATGCATGACGAGATCGCCCACCAGACCGCCCGCTTCACCGCGCTGGTCGAGCGGCTGGACGCCGCATCCGCCACCGACGGCGAGGCGCGCGAGGCGCGGCGGCTGCTTTACGTGCTGGACGCCATCATCGCCTTGCACCTGGCGGCCGAAGAGGAACTGATGGCGCAGATCCAGGACCTGCCGCCGCCGGAGGCGGCCACGCCCGGGGTTCACAACCCCAGCGTCGCCCCCTAGGTTCACCTCGCGATATCACCCACGGAGAAACGCCCATGCCCGAAACCGTCACACCCGGCACCATGATGGCCGGCAAGGTCGTGGTCGTCACCGGCGCCGGTGGCGGCATTGGCCGCGAGATCGCCATCATGATGGCCAGCGAGGGTGCCCGTGTGATCATCAACGATATCGGCGCGTCGCTGACCGGCGAAGGCTCGTCCGATACGCCGGCGCAGCAGACCAAACAGATCATCGAGCAGCGCGGCGGCCAGGCCGAGATCAACACCGACAGCGTGGCGAGTTGGGACGGCGGGCGGCGCATCATCCAGGCGGCGCTGGACCATTTCGGCCGGATCGACGCGGTGGTGAACAATGCCGGCATCCTGCGCGACGTGATCTTTCACAAGATGAGTGAGGATGACTGGCTGAGCGTCATCAACGTGCATCTGAACGGCTGCTTCTTCACCTCGCGCGCCGCCGCCGAGCATTTCCGCAAGCAGGAGAGCGGGGCGCTGGTGCATATGAGCAGCACCTCCGGGCTGCTGGGGAATTTCGGGCAGGCGAATTATTCGGCGGCCAAGCTGGGCATCACCGCGCTGTCCAAGTCGATCGCGCTCGACATGCAGCGGTATAACGTGCGCAGCAACTGCATCGCGCCGTTCGCCTGGAGCCGCATGACCAGCTCGATTCCGGCCAATACGCCGGAGCAGCAGGCCCGGGTTGCCAAGATCCAGCAGATGACGCCGGACAAGAACGCACCGATGGCGGTGTTCCTGGCGTCGGACGCCGCCCGCGGGGTCAGCGGGCAGGTGTTTGCCACTCGCTATAACGAGATCTTCCTGATGTCCTCGGCGCGGCCGATCCGCGGCATCCATCGCGGCGAGGGCTGGACGCCGACGCTGGTCGCCGAGCACGCGTTCCCGGCGCTGAAGGCCTCGTTCATGCCGCTCGATCGCTCGGGCGATGTGTTTTCTTGGGACCCCGTTTAAGAGAAGTAAGGCCGGGGCTCTGCCCCGCACCCCGCCAAGGGCCGGGCCCTTGGAACCCATCGATGAGGTCCAGGGGCTCGGCCCCTGGTGGGGGTGCGGGGGCGAAGCCCCTGGGCTTCCTTTGTTGAGCGAGGTCCCATGCAAGCCCTGTTCGCGCCGCAACGCATCGCTCTGATTGGCGCCTCTTCGGACCCGAGCCGGCTGACTGCGCGGGCGCAGCTTTATCTGCGTCGCCACGGCTATACCGGCGCGCTGTTTCCGGTGAACCCGCGCGCCGCCGAGGTGCTGGGCGAGCCGGCCTATGCCCGGCTGGCGGATGTACCCGGCGCGGTCGATCTGGCCTATATCCTGGTCGGTACCGAGCATGTCGAGCAGGCGGTGGCCGACTGCGCCGCGCGTGGCGTGTCGGTCGCCTGCATCCTGGCGGATGGTTTTGCCGAGGCCGGGCCGGAGGGCGCGGCGTTGCAGGCGCGGCTGGTGGCGGTGGCGCGCGCGGGCGGCATGCGGCTGCTGGGGCCGAATTCGATGGGCATCATCAATCTGCCCGGCCGCGTCGCCTGCTCGGTGAATGCGGCGCTGGAGGCCGACGATCTGCAGGGCGGCCGCTGGTCGGTGGTGTCGCAGTCCGGCAGCATCATGGGCACGCTGCTGTCGCGTGCCGCCGCTCGCGGCTTCGGCTTCGCCAAGGTGTTCGGCACCGGGAACGAGGCCGATCTCTCGGCCGGTGAGATCGCCGGGATGCTGGTCGATGACCCCGAGACCGATGCTATCCTGCTGTTCCTGGAGACCATCCGGCGGCCGGAGATGTATGAGGAGGCGGCGCGCCGCGCGCATGCCGCCGGCAAACCGATCATCGCCTATAAGCTTGGTCGCTCCGAGGCTGGGGCGGCGTTGGCAACCACTCATACCGGCGCGCTGGCCGGCTCGGATGCCGCGGTCGACGCCTTCTTTCGCGCCATCGGCATCGCCCGCGTCGATATGCTGGACACGCTGCTGGAAGCGCCGCCGCTGTTCATCGGCGCCCGCCCGCTGGCCAGCCCGAAGCGTGCGGCCCAGGTGGTTACCACCACCGGCGGCGGCGGCGCGATGGTGGTCGATCGACTGGGTGTTCATGGCATCGCCACCGCGAAGATGGTCGACACCACGCTGGCCGGCGCCAGGCGCGACACCGTGGTGGCGGCGATGAATGCCGCGCGTGGCGCCGATGATGCCGACCTGGCGATCGCGGCGATCGGCAGTTCCGCCCAGTTCCGCCCGCAGGATGCGCTGGCCGGGGTGATCGCCTCGCACGGGAAGCTGCCGCTGGCGGTGTTCATCCTGCCGCAGGCCGACGCCTCGCTGCGGCTGCTGGCCGGGGCCGGGATCGCCGGCTTCCGCACCCCGGAGGCCTGCGCCGACGCGGTGCAGGCGCTGCTCGACTGGCGCGCCCCGCGCAGCGCGCCGCCGCTCGGCGATCTCGCCGTGGCTGCCGCCTTGCTCCCGGCCACCGATGACGAGCCGGGCGCCCGCGCCGTGTTTGCCGCCCTCGGCCTGGAAGACCGCGCAGTGCGTGTCGACCCCGCTGCCCCGCCGCCGCTCGCCTATCCGGTGGCGCTGAAGGCGGTCTCGGCCAGCATCGCGCACAAAACCGAGGCTGGTGCCGTGGCGCTCGGCATCGCCGACGAAGCCGCTCTGCGCGCGGCCTGTGCCGAGATGATCGCGCGGCTGGGTTCCGCGATCACCGGGTTCATCGCCCAGCCGATGGTGAAAGGCGTCGCCGAGGTGATTCTCGGCTATCGGCGCGATCCGCTGGTCGGGCCGATTGTCGCACTTGGCGTCGGCGGCGTGCTGGCGGAAATCTACCGCGATGTGACGCTACGGCTGGCGCCGGTGACCGAGGCCGAGGCGATGGCGATGATCGGCGAGGTGCGTGGCCTGGCTCCGGCGCGCGGCTATCGCGGCCTGCCGGCGGGCGATCTACCGGCGCTGGCCCGCGCCATCGCCGGCTTCTCCCGCCTGGCCGGCCTGGCGGAGGTGGCAGAGGCCGAGATCAATCCGCTGATCGTGCTGTCGCCCGGCCAGGGGGTGGTGATGGCCGATGCGCTGCTCACGCGACAGGGGGTGCCAATGCCCGGAAATGGCAGCGCCGGTAACCCTGGCGGGGAAACAGGGGCATGAGCCGCTTCGGAGCGCTGAACGAGCTCTGGCCCTACGCCGCCGCCATCGCCGGCGTATTCGCGCTGGCCTATCTCACGGTCTACCGTTTGAGCGGCCTGGCCACCCGCCGCGGCCCCGCCGCCTGGAAATATACCAGCGAGATCGACCAACTCCGCAAGCTGCTCGACACGGAGCGCTACGACGAGGCTGCCGCGTTCGTCACGCCGCTGCTGCGCAAGAAGGACATCACGCCAGAGTTTTTCGATGTTGCCGCCATCATCGCTGAGCGGCGCAACAATCCGAAGCTGGCCGCACAATACTGGCGCGCGATGCAGCGCTACTACCCCGACAACGCCTGGGGCTACATGCGAACCGCCACCTACCTGCGCCGCCAGGGCAAGGTCGAGCAGGCGCTTCGGGTGGTGGAACGTGCCCGCAAAATCGTCAAGGAGCCGGCCCACCTGGATCGCGCGCTGGCCGAAGCCGCCCAGGGCATGGAAGACTGGGATGAGGCGATCAAGCTATGGGCGCGGCAGCGCGCGGCGTCTCCAGGCGATATCCACGGCTACCTGCAGGCGCGCACGTGCCTGCTCGCCGTCGGCCGCGTGGCGGAGGCCGATGAACTGCTGCGCGACATCGCGCTGCGGATGCCGGCCAATCCGCATGTCATCAAAGCCGTCGCGGCGGCAAAAAAGGCCGAGCCCGTGAAGCCGCCCGCCGCCGCCGGTTCCGATGCGCCTTAGCCGACGTCGTAACACCGGGCCGCCAGCGGCCGCACGGCGATCGCCGCGCGGTTGACGGCGGCGCATAGCCGGGTGTCAACTCGGCGTCGTCAAGGGAGGGTTCGCGATGCAGATCGGCCGACGCCAGTTTCGCAGCCTGGGGCTTGCGGCGGCCGCAACCGGGCTGGTCGCCACATCGGCATCGGCGCAGGACAGCGGCTCCACCTGGGCCGGGATTGCCGCCCGCGGCAGCATCCGCCTCGGGGTGACGCCATCGGAGCCGTGGTACGCGAAAGACCTGACAACCGGAGCCTGGCATGGCTTCGGCGTCTCCCTGGCGCAGCAGATCGCCCATGATGTCGGCCGCAAGGTGGAGTTCGTCGAGACCACCTGGGCGACCGCGCCGGCAGGGCTGCAGGCCGGGCAGTTCGACATGATGTTCGTGCTGGACCCGACACCGGCGCGGGCGACGGCGATCGATTTTCCGTTCGCCCCGGTGCTGTATTACGCGCTGGGCTTTATGAGCCGGGACGATCTCGGCGCCAAGAGCTGGAGCGATCTGGATACCCCGGAGATGACCATCGCAGTGCCGGCCGGCACCGCGATGGAGCGCTGGGTCACCGACAACATGCACAAGGCGAAAGTCACCCGGCTGCCCACCATCGACCAGACCATCCTGGAATACCAGTCCGGCCGGGCCAAGCTGCTGGTGCTGTACCACCCGGCGCTGCTGGCCTATCGCATCCGCATCGGCAGCGGCCATGTGGTGGTGCCGAAGCCGGCGGTGACCGCGGTTGCCGGCGCCGGGGTGCGGCGCGAGGCGGACAAGACGTTCCGCGACTTCATGACCACGGTACTGACCTATTATTACGAGAACGGCACCACCGCGGCGCTGTACAAGGCCTATATCGCCAGCAAGGGCATCGACCCGGCCAGCGTGCCCGGCATCACCAAGGAAAGCCTGCGGCAAGGCTGATGGCCGGCAGCCAGGACATCGCCGAGGACCCGCGCAACGCCGCGGTGCGGGTGTGGATCAACGGCACGCTGTATCCGCGCGCCGAGGCCCGCGTCTCGGTGTTCGACGGCGGCTACATCGCCGGCGACGGGGTGTGGGAGGGGCTGCGGCTGCATCACGGGCGGCTGCTGTTCCTGGAGGTGCATCTGGACCGGCTGTTCGCCGGCGCGCGGGCGATCGACCTGGATATCGGGCTGTCGCGCCAACAGCTCACCGAGGCGCTGTATGCCTGCTGTGCCGCCAACGGCATGCAGGACGGGGTGCATATCCGGCTGATGGTGACGCGCGGGCTGAAGCGCACGCCGAGCCAGGACCCGCGCTCGACGATCGGGCCGGCAACGGTGGTGATCATCGCCGAATACAAGCTGCCGAACCCGGAACTGGCGCGCGTCGGGCTGTCGCTGATGACATCGGCGATCCGCTGCACGCGGCCGGACCAGTTCGACATGCGGCTCAATTCGCATAGCCGGCTGAACCTGATCACCGCGCTGATCCAGGCCTACAAGGCTGGCGCCGACGAGGCGCTGATGCTGGACGACCAGGGCTACGTGGCCAGCGGCAACGCGACCAATTTTTTCATGGTGCGCGGTGGCGAGGTGCTGACCTCGACCGGTGACGCCTGCTTCAACGGCATCACCCGGGCGGCGGTGATGCGGCTGTGCGGCGAGCATGGCATCGCATTGGCGGCGCGCAACTTCACCTTGCTGGACGTCTACGGTGCGGACGAGGCGTTCGTGACCGGCACGTTCGGCGGCGTGACGCCGGTGCGCGCGATCGACGGCCGCGTGCTGCCGGCCGGGATGCCGGGACCGATGACGGCGCGGCTGGCGGGACTCTATCGGGCGATGGTGGAGCGCGAGACACAGACGGCTGGATAGAACCGACGCCTTTGATGGACGCCGGCCGTCCGCGTGCTGCATTATTGGCCTGACGGGCATGTGCTTCGCCGGCATGGCTCGACGCGCCGTGGTGCCGGCGGCCGACCGATCGTGGTTCGTCGTTGGACGCCCACAGCAGCGGCACCGAGCCGTTCGACCGGCGATCACGGGCGGCTGTGAGTTGCGGAAGCGTGAATTGCGTTCGTCGCCGGCTTGCGGCATGCAGCAGCATCGCCTTGCCCGCGAAACGACGCGCGAGGACCGCAGATGACCGACCGTGCCTTCGCGGCCCAACTGCTTGAGGATATCGGCCCGGCCGGCATGCGCGCGGTGGCCGCCGCCTTTCAGGGCGATCTGGTTCGCCTGGTGGCGGTGATGAGCCAGGCGCAGGCGGCCGGCGACGCCGAGGGATTCCGGCGCGCGGCGCACGGCCTGGCCGGGGCGGCCGCCGCGATCGGCGCCATCACGCTGGAGCGCGCCTGCCGTGCGGGGATGGCGGCGGCCACGCCGGCGGCGCTGCCCGGCCTGATGGCGGGCATTGAGGCCTGCGCCGGGCCGGCGGCGCGCGACGTGGCGCAGATGCTGGCGGATCTGGGCCTGTCTGGCTGACGGCGCCGGGCGATCCCGATATCTGCCTGTGATCCCCATATCTGCCTGTGATCCCGATATCTGCCTGTGATCCCGATATCTGCCTGTGATCCC
>JBEPTZ010000048.1:0-31546 GCA_041691815.1 Rhodospirillales bacterium
GAGCCGGCTGGGATAACGCCTACCTCACCCGCCTCCTGGCAATCTTCTGAAATGCGATTGCCCTGGCCCCGCTCTGGACCGATCGCCCGCGCCCCGGCATCCTGCGCGCAAAGCAGGAGCATCCCGATGAGCACGCGCGAACAGGCGATCGAAGCCGCCCTGGCCTTCTTCGACTCCGGCGCCTTCCGCGACCGGCTGGCCGAACTGGTCGCCATCCCGAGCACGCTGCAGGACCCCGATCACGAGCAGGATGTCTGGCGCTACCTGGAGCAGGCGATCCGCCCCTGGGTCGAGCGCCTCGGCTTCACCGCCGCCATCCACCCCAACCCGAAACCCGGCTTCGGCCCGATCCTGGTCGCCGAGCGCATCGAGAACCCGGCCTTCCGCACCGTGCTGACCTACGGGTATGGTAACGCCATTTCGAGTGTTATTTTCTGTTGCCGCCTTCGGGCGCGCGGGACCGTGCCGAGGCGCAGAAGTGCGGCTTTTTCATCGACTGGACACCCCCCGCGCGGGATCGCCGAAGGCGGCTTCGTTCGTCAACGCGCCGGGGAGTTCCCAAGTGATATCTATTTCCACGGGCGAGCCATGGCAGCAGCCGTTATTCGCCGAGGTCATCCCGGTCGAGACCATCCTCAGGATTCTGCACATGTTTTGCGATCAGGAAGTCTCCGAGGATGACTCCCGTTCTGATACCGAGTTGCTTGATCTGACGATTTTCCGCGCTCCGATCATCGAGGCGATGCGCCGAGGGGCGGATTATCGTGAATTGCCATGGACCGCCCGTCTGGTGCATATGCGACTTACTGGTCAGCCTGAGGGACAAGCTCCTCGTCGACCCGCTGCACGTGATGGAACCTGACTTCCATGTCGAACCCTTACCAGATGGCGCAAGCGGACATTGACCACCTGTGGGACGCAGTGAACTGGCTGAGTGCGCAGCGGTGTGGCGGCGTCGCGGTGCGCGTGTGGGCTGCGCTTTGGAGCGAGGCCGATCTCTCCATGGACTGTCGGGTGAAGGCCAACCGTCAGTGGATTGCAGAGAAGGCCCGCACCACGCCTGCACAGGTTAGCCGCGTACTGACACTGCTCGTTGGTGTCGGCGCGATCCGCCGTGATTACGAGCGCCGGGCGTGTGTTCCGCAGGTGAAAATCTGGATGAAGCCGGGGTTTCGCTTTCCGTGACCAAGTGCCACCAGACGCACTTGATAGGAAATCACACGGCTAAGTAGTTGCATGAAAAAAATTCTCCCAAGCCCCGCCGATCTACGTGCGCCACACCAGCAGCGTAGCGGCCTCATCAACACCAATTTGACGGAAGTCATCGACCTACCCGGTCTGACGCGCGCCGCGCTCGGGCAGACGCTGTTCTGTCGCGTCTATCACTGCATGCGTATGGCAGCAGAGCACTATGCGCCAAATGCATACGACATGAGAGTCGTCCGTGACCCAGTGACACATGAGAAGACTGGCTATCGAATACGCGTCGCGAACCGGCTGGCGAGGTCGCGCATTTTCATATGCTACGATCTCGCCCTGCAATGCCGCCCGATGCCGTGGGTCGATCAGCCATCACCCGCATCCGAAGCACGAAAAAATACAATCTCAGATGAATTTCTTCGAATATTCAGAAATAATTTGTGAACGGTCATCCGACCCAGACACGAATTCTGAATGTCCATTCAGAGTAAATAGAAATATGAGATCGCTGAGAACCGGCACCCCGGTAGCAAAGCGTGGCTACCGGTAATTCATAACTTTCCAAACCGCCGAGGCGGTTCATAGATTACATGCTGGAACGTGGGACGCAGGACCGCACGGCTAATTCGCGATTGGACGCGAGACATATGGATAGTCTCTGATAGGTACGCCCTCGTGGCGTTAGAAAATGGGTTCGGCCGGTCCGCTTTGTGGGCACGAATTCGCCCTTAGAATCAGTGTATAGCACCATGTTGATTTATTTCAACGAATAGCACAAAGCCAAAAAATATAACTAAATTCCTCCTACACACGAGGTAGTTATATCAAATCCAAGCTCTGTCTTCATCAATCCTACGGGTTGGTAGTGTGACAACTTGGTGGCTCACAAGAAATCGTTTCAATTTTGTTGTGAGTGAGTGTGATTCTGGTAACAGGATCACGACCCGCATAGTGATTATACAACGCGTGGTAGATAGGTGAAAGTCCGGATGATTACCGGGAATAAGCCCTGCGCCAATTTTCGAAGGCTGATACGATTTTTTCGTGGCGAAACCTTAGAAGTCGTTGTTCACGGATGGGGCCAGTATCACCGACAGCGGATGCCTGTTGGTTGCAGAGATTACCTCCCTGCCGACTGGATTGGAACCACGACGATAGAGTGACCTCCCTCCTTCGGGAACCGAAAACCAGCGCGTATCGCATTGTGAGGATACGGCGTCTTACGAGATGTTTTTCTGTTTTTCCCGAGGGGGGATTAACACGCCTCCTGTGTGACATGAGAGGCCGCAAAACTTTCTTCTTCTTGCTTCCTTAAATTATTGCTCTAAAAATTAAAGAAAATGATCACCTGCGAAATCACGGACAGAAATCAACACAAAAAAAATACCGTCGGAAAAAATACACCCTGAGGTCAGAGCAAAACAATAATTCTGGAAATGATTCACCCGGATCGATCAGACCGAAAGAGAAATCCGACAGAATTTCAATAAATTCACCCTGAAATCGGATCGCGACCAATCCGTTAAGAAGTATGGGAACCATAATTCGCAAAGTCATTCTTCTCATAATTAACTTAAACGATACTCCCGAAGATGATTTTGATACAACCATCATGATAATATTATGATTGACTAAAAATACACTAAGCAATTACCTCAAGGAATAATTATTCTCTATAGATTTCCAAAACAAGAATTTCCGCAATTTATGGAGAATTTTTTCCAATTTCCAATGCCTTGTATTAAATCGGGTGCGATCTTCAGACAGACATTTTCCATGGAACCCAGACGCAAAAGCATGCTTCATCAAACCGTGGCGACCGATACGCGCTTTCGTATATCTGACGGATGTGGGCTCAATCCGTATCCGAAATCGCGCTTTTGTTCTCGTCCTCCGAGTTCGATGGCCGGCTCAGTTCCTCCTGCCAGTCCCATGGCTCAGCCCCCGTTGCCAAGGCTTCGACGATAATGGCCTTGCAAATGCGCTCGAACTCGCGACGCGCGGCAATGCGTTCGAAGGCCGCCTCTCGAATCTCGCTGTACCGTCGGATGTTGATCATCTTTCCCCAGACATTTGGAGCGACTGTCGCCGTCGCCGCGCCTCATAATTCCGACCGGCTGAGGAAGTTTATACGCTCTCACGCGCGAAGTGTGGCGGGTCCACCAGACCAGACGCGGCGGCGCATGATGCAGAGGGTGGGGTAGAGCGTAGAGCACAGCCACCACCAGCCGAACGGGTAGCAGCCATATCGGCTCGCGACAGCTCAGCCTATTGCATCGGCCGTATGAGGCTGTGTCTCGGGCCAATGTGGCGTCCCGGCCTAAAGCGCGACGACAAGCGGAGACCGCGCCCGCGATCTAATCGGCTGAGAGGTCAGGCCACCGTGGGGGCTTGTCCTTGCCTGATTGCCGGTGGCGCTTGGTCTGCTTGGTGTGGCTCGCGGCCCAATTCAGCCGCCTCTGCTGAAAGTGGGACGGTTATGACCTCTTGCGGTTCTGGCCAAATTGGCCAAAATCATCTCGACGTGACGAGTCGTGGGGGGAAGGCGATGCAATCTCAGTCCGCCAAGGACGCAAAATATAATTTTGGCCGCTTGATCGACCTCGCGCGGGCTGAGCCTGTGACGATAGAGAAGCACGGCCGCCCAGTCGTTGTCGTGCTGTCCGTCGAGGAATATCAGCGACTGGTCGCCATTGAGGCATCCTGCGCCTCGGTTGGGACCACCGCCGTCAACGTATCTGGGAAAAACCATGACTGAATTGAGCTTTAAGGGCAAAGAGTTCGTTTATAACCATCATCTGGCCGTGCCCTTTCGGCCACTTATCCCGCAGCCGGATAGGGGCATCGGGCCGGTCGCGCTCGACGGCAACCTCATCATTCATGGGGACAACCTGCACGCCCTCAAGGCCCTGCTCCCGCTCTACGCGGGAAAGGTGGACTGCGTTTATATCGACCCGCCCTACAACACCGGCAAAAGCGACTGGTCGTATAACGATAAGGTTAACTCCCCGATGATCCGGGAGTGGCTGGACAGTAATCCAATTACGGTTGACGATACTCTCCGCCATGACAAATGGGCGTGTATGATGTGGCCCCGCCTTCAACTTCTGCGGGAGCTGATGAAACCCGGCGCAGTAATATTTGCCAGCATCGACGACAACGAAGTGGCGCTATTCAAGCATCTTCTGCACGAAACATTTGGGGATAACAATAATCCTCAAAACAACCCGCATCTCGGGACAATTATTTGGAAAAATGCGACAGACAACAACCCGACCAACATTGCCGTAGAACATGAGTATATTCATGTATTTTGCATGAATCGCGAGGAGGTGGTGCCTATATGGAGCGCTCCTTGGTCGGACCTCAAAGAATTTCTTCTTTCAAAGGAAGCAGATTTTATCCGAAGTGAATATTCAGATGAAGAGATATCTTCGTCGTATGATGAATGGTTTCGTCTGTACAAATCTCAGCTTGGTCCACTTCAAGAATACAGCAAAATTGATCATGGGGGGATTTTTACCGCCTCGCGAAGCGTTCATAATCCCGGAAGGGAGGGCTATCGCTGGGAATTGATGAACCCAAAGACGGGAAAACTGGTACCGCAACCGCTAATGGGATACCGATTTCCCACTGAAACACGCGACGAACTTCTGGCTCAAGATCGTATTATCTTCAGCGAAGATCCAAATCAACTTATTCGAATTAAAATATACCTAAAGAACTACAAGGAAAAAATGCCCGGAATCGTCGAAATTGATGGTCGTCGTGGCGCTAACGAATTGAAAAAAATATTTCCAGAGTCAAAACAGGCATTCAAAAATCCAAAAACTTTCACACTGATAGAGTGGCTTCTATCTTTTACGGCAGGTAAAAATGCAGTTGTTCTTGACTCTTTCGCTGGATCGGGCACGACCGCACATGCTGTCATGAAATTGAACCAGCGGGACGACGGAAGCCGTAAATTTATTCTCGTTGAGTGCGAGAGCTACGCAGATGAGCTCACGGCCGAGCGTGTACGACGCCTCATCGATGGGATACCAGCCGCAAGAGACGATGAATACAAAACAGGTCTCGGCGGCTCGTTCACCTATTGCACGCTTGGCGAGCCGGTCGAACTGGACAAGGTGCTGAGTGGTGAAACCTTGCCTGCCTACGAGGGGATCGGCGCAGCCCTGTTTCACATGGCGACGAATCACGCTCTCGATCCTGCCAACGTACGGGAGGCTGAGTTCTATCTCGGCGGCATCGAAGGGTTACATATCTGGCTGATCTACAGGCCCGATCTCGATTGGCTTAAGTCACCCGATGCCGCACTGACGCTCGCCCGTGCCAAGCAATTCGCGGCGACTGCCCCGGACACGCGCCATCTGGTCATCGCTCCGGCTCGCTTCGTGAGCCAAAAAATGCTGGCCGAACGGAATATACCGGTCGAATTCGTGCCGCTGCCCTTTGCGCTCTACCGGATCGAGCGGAACTGACGCCATGTTTCGCCAACTCGACTATCAGGACCGGGTGGCTGCTGCGCTCGATGCGTATCTTGACCTGCTCAAAGGCAAGAAGGTGCGGGCGGACAGGATGGCCGCGCTTGCGGCGCTCGACCCCGATCTCGGCCTTGCCGCGCCAGACTTCTCGAAAGAGGCATGGGAGGCAATGAAGGCGGCGGGCAAGCTGCCTGCCTCCCGCAGCGCTACCCCCTTCTCGCCGCGCTCGGACGGTTGCGGCCGCCCCGTGCCGAACGCGGTGCTGAAAGTCCCGACCGGCGGCGGCAAGACTTGGCTCGCAGTGTCGGCCGTGTCCCGGATCATGGGTCGCTATCTGGATCGCAACACCGGCTTTGTCCTGTGGATCGTGCCGAATGAGGCGATCTACACGCAAACCATCAAGCGGCTGAAGGACCGCCAGCACCCCTACCGGCAAGCCCTCGACCGGGCCGCTGCGGGCCACGTGCGGGTCATGGAAAAGACCGACCGGCTGGATGCGCGGGACGTAGAAACGAACCTGTGCGTCATGCTGCTGATGCTGCAATCGGCCAACCGTGAAACCCAAGATTCCCTGAAAATGTTTCAGGATCGGGGTGACGTTCACGGGTTCTTCCCCCCGGAAGGGGAGCAGCAGGCGCACAGAGCGGCGCTCGACGTCACGCCCAACCTGTCCGCCTATACAGGCATGTTCCCGATGGTGAAGGACTCGTTGGGTAACGCGCTGCGGATCATCCGTCCCGTGGTGGTGATGGATGAAGGGCACCGGGCCATCTCGGACCTCGCCTTCGGCACGCTCTACGGCTTCAATCCGTGTTTCGTGCTTGAGTTGACCGCAACGCCGCAGGACATTCAGCCTCGCGGCGGCCGCAGTCCACGCGAAGGACGCTATGCCAACCTCCTCGTGGAAGTCACCGGCCGAGAGCTGGACCGGGAGGGCATGATTAAGATGCCCCTGAACCTCGATCCACGCCAAGGCAACGATTGGAAGGCCAGCCTCAACGCCGCGCTCGCCAAGCTCAACAGCCTCGATGCAGAGGCCCGTCGTCTCCAAGCCGATACCGGGCGGTACATCCGGCCGATCATGCTGGTTCAGGTCGAGCGGACCGGGGCCGATCAGCGGGAAAGCGGCCATATCCACGCCGATGATGTGAAGGACTGGCTGCTGACGGCCGGATTCGGCGGGGCCGAGGTCGCGATCAAGACGGCGCAGCAGAACGATCTGAACGACCCCGAGAATCAAGACCTGCTTTCCCCCACCAATCGGGTGCGGGCGATTATCACCAAGCAAGCCTTGCAAGAGGGGTGGGACTGCCCCTTCGCCTATGTGCTATGCAGCCTCTCTGCCAGCTCCAACCTCAAGGCGATGACGCAGCTCGTCGGCCGCATCCTGCGGCAACCCGGCGCTTTGAAAACTGGGATCGAGGCGCTTGATGAGTGTCACGTGATTACCCACCATGCAGACACGGCCTCCGTTGTTGGGGCGATCAAGGACGGCCTCGAACAAGACGGCCTTGGCGATCTGGTGCTGCGAGTCACGCAAGGCGACACGGCGACTGGCGGCAAAACAACGCGGACGATCAAGCGCCGCCCGGCTTTCAGATCGACCGAAATCTATCTGCCCAAGGTCATGCTTGTGGGCGGGGCAGAGGCCCGCGATCTCGATTACGAAACCGATGTGCTCTCGGCCATCGATTGGCGGGGCTTTAACCCGGTCGACTTGGCGAACCGCGTTCCCGAAAATGCCCAAGCGGCCGAAAGCCAGCTCCAACGGATCAGATTATCCGATGATGGCAAGGAGCTCTTTGTAGGGGAGACGGTCTCGGCCAATTCCGAAATGCTCAAATTCGATCCAGCACATGCCGTGCGGATGATCTCGGATATTGTCATCAACCCGTTCGTCGGCCGGGAAATCGTCGTCGCCACGGTCAGCCATCTCCGCGCTCGTGGATTCGACGACGCCAAGCTCGGCCGGCTCGCCAGCCTTATCGTTGAAGAACTGCGCAAGGGGCTGGATGAGGCCCGCAATGCGCAGGCAGAAGCCTTGTTCAAGGCGGAGGTCGAAGCCGGGCGCGTCCAATTCCGATTGCGGCTCGATGGCCGTAATTGGCGGATGCCGTTCACCGTCGAAACCTCGGAACCGGAAAACGCCCGCCAGTTGGTAAACAGGGCCGGGGGAGCATTGGAAAAGAGTCTGTTCTCACCAGTCTACGAAAACGAGCTGAACAGCGACGAACAGCATGTTGCGGTCTATCTCGATGGCGAGAAGGCTCTCTCTTGGTGGCACCGGAACGTGGCCCGAGCGCAATACGGCATACAGGGCTGGAAGAGGGCAAAAATATACCCAGACTTCATCTTTGCTGTGCATACGGAAGGCGAAAACAAGAGGATTACGATCCTCGAAACCAAGGGCGACCAGCTCGATAATCTCGATACCGCTTACAAGCGAGATGCACTCGATTACCTTTCCGACCACTTCCAATGGGATGACGCGACGCCAGTAGGCGAGCTGGCCCTCGTCAACAGTGGCGAGACGGTCGAAGGCACGTTGATCCTGATGAGCGAGTGGCGGGCGAAGTTACCAGCTCACCTCGAACCAAACGGGGGTTAGGTGTCATGGGGATGGCGACAACCTCGAAATGGTGCTGTGACTGACGTTGTAGCTGCGGGCTATCTCCCGCACAGCCTCGCCCTGCTCGCGCCTCTGGATGGCCTCTCGCTGCTGGTGGGCGGAGAGTTTGGGCTTACGGCCCATGGCCACGCCTCGCGCCTTGGCACGGTCTCTACCCTCCCCTGTGCGGACGCGGATTAGCTCTCGCTCGAACTCAGCCAAGCCACCAAGAACGGTCAACATCAACCGGCCATGTGCCGTGCTTGTGTCGGCCCATGCGTCGGCCAAGGATCGGAAGCCCGCGCCGCGCTCGGTGACATTGGCGAGGGTGTTCAACAGGTCGCGGGTCGAACGGGCCAACCGGTCAAGCCGGGTGACAAGCAGCACGTCGCCGGCGTTGAGCTGGCCGAGAACACGGCTGAGCTGCAAGCGGTTGGTCTTGGTCCCGCTCGCCGTTTCCTGAAACACCTTTGTGGCCCCGGCGGCCGTCAAGGCGGCGATCTGTGCCGCTACACTCTGGCCGTCCGTGGATACCCGCGCATAGCCGTAAACCATGAGATTCTCCGATTTTCCAACTTGGCGCGTGGGACACGGCCGGATGATGGGGAAATGGGCCTGCCTGCGGTTGTCCTGTCCTGCTCGTAAGTCTCTTTTTTCAGCTTTATTTTTGCACCGGATTTTTGCACCAGTCAAGCGTTTGGAAAACAACGAATAGAAATCTGGTGCGTAATTTATGATTTATGCGTGCGGACGGCTTGGCCAACGGCCGAGCAAATGTTTATGCTGTGCTGGATATAGGCGCTTCATCGGCTCATCTACGCTACATCGCCTTTCAGAAGGTACGAATGTTATGCTGCGCGTGCATGCAAAATACGGATTCGGAGATGCGCCACTAAAGTTAGCTCACCGAGAAAAGACGGAATCTGCTATCCGCGTCGTATTATCCGCAATCGAAAATCTTCCACGGAGCCCGACCGAACTTCATCTTGATGCGATAAGTCATGTGAAAGGGCAATTTACACGGACCGTTAAACAGGATCAGTGGGATTGGTCAACCGTTTGGCGTCTGTTGGGACGTCCCTCCAGAGGTTTTGCAGATGGTATCTCCAAAAATCTCGGCGCACTCCGCGTTGCTCTCAAGAATCAAGATTTTCCGGCGGCGGAGATCGCAGTGGACGCAGTCCTATCAAAGAATATTTTAAGATACCTCCACTCGTTCCTGAATCCCGTTGATCAAGACGTAGAGGATATGAGGGACGGAACAGACAACGGACATATCTACATTTTATCGACGCGCATGCTACCGACCATTTTGAAGATCGGTGTGACTCAGCGATCTGTCGAAATAAGAGTTAAGGAAATAAATCGTGCAACCGGTGTCATCGTCCCGTTCGGAGTAAGGGCAGTGTGGGAAGTGAAAAAGGCGAAGGATGCGGAGAAGGAAATTCATTTGCTATTCGACGAATACCGTGTTCGTGAGGATAGAGAATTTTTTGAAATAAATTTTGAAAATGCATCAAAATTGATTAACGACTATCTGCGTAGACGGTGATTTAGGCGCAACGATTTATTCGCGTAGGAAAATGGCGATACCGATACAAGGTCGTTCCACGGTATTGGAGACTCTCTACACTAAATTACTCTCCCTGATAGTCATCGGGTTCGTCCTGATACCCAGCGGGCTCGATGGTCACGGTTTCCCCGGCCACGGTCAGAAGCACCCCGCCGATGGGTGTCTCGCGATCACCCACAATCCGAAAATCGACCCGCGACAGGAGAGAGCGCAGGCGTTCACGTGCGCCCGCGTCGCCCGAGAGAGCGGGACGAATTAGCGCTTTGATGAAGTCCCACACCTCGCGACTGCGGCTGACGCCTGCTGATGCGGCCTGCTGTTCAACCTCCAATACGTCGGCTTTCCGACGTAAGGCGTCTCGTTCCTTGCTCATCCGCTCGACCTGATCGGCGAGCGTGGCGGACGACCCGATGCGTGGCGCAAGGGTGGCGATGGATTCGGCCAACATCTCCACCTTGATCCTGACGGCGGCCAAAGTTTCGGCGGCTGCTCTCGTGCTCTGGGGCGTGCCGCGAGGGACAACGGATGACCGGGCAGCAATTTCCAGTAGGATCAGCGGCTCGTAGTGATGCAGATCGTAGCGTGTCCTATCGCCGCAGGTCTTCGACTCAGCAAAGCGTGCGCATAGAAGCTTGCGCTGGCGTGACCCATCTTTTCGGGTGCGTCCCCCCGTGTCCACACGCATAGCTCCGCCACAGGTCGCGCAAAAAACTTTGCCCGTGAACAGGTTTGCGACGAGGCGGCCACGGCGGCCCTTCAACTGGTCACGCCGCGAAGTCAGAAGTTCGCGCGCTTGGACCCATGCCGAGGCGTCGATCACCTGAGGATACAGCTTCACGCGATTGCCCGTTGGCACCCGCTTGTTACCAACGCGGATGCAGGGCTGCACAAATCCGAGAACCTTCTCGTCCCGCAATATCTGACCGACGCGCGGGGCGCGCCATTCCGTTCCCACGCCCCCCGCATTGCCTAAAAGGGCTACGCCGTCGCCGTTCAGCTTTGCCGCGATCTGCCGGACTGAATTGCCGTCACGACACATCTGGTAGATGATCCGAACCGTCTGCGCATGGTCGGGATGCAGCACGTAGTGCATGCCCTCTCGGATGAGCCAGCCCGGCGGACGGGAGTTCAATATGACCCCCGGCGCGACGGGATTGTCCGCCAGCAACTCCATCTTGCGACGGCGTGACGCGTGTGCGGCGGAAGACAGGTCTCTGAGGCGGTCGGTATATGCCCGTGCCGCATTGATTTCCGCGACCAGCTTGTGGTTCATCGGGCTGTTGATCGCCTCATCATCCCAGACGGTCAGGTCGCCAGTCACGAGAATTAGGCCGCCTTTAATCAGGGTTTTTATCACGTCAAAGGCATCGAAAAACCGCTCGCGTGTTAGTCGGTCGATAGCCTCCACGATCAGGACGATTCCGGGCGCAATTTCCTTTCGTTCGACCAACTTCAGCAAGTCGCCCAAGTGGCCGCGCTTGCGGTGATGCCCTGTGGACGCGCTCAACGCCTTGTCCATCAGCGCTTGGTCCAGCACCAGCCCACAGCGTGACAGGATGCTATCAAGAACCGCCTGTTGGCGTTCGATGGTGGAGCCCTTCTCCTGCGGAGATGACGAGAATCGCAGGTAGGAGATCGCCCGGCGGCCGCGCAGGTCTCCGGCAATGAGAGGCCCGTTGCGTGACATCGCGCTCCGTCCGAAAAATTGCGCATGATCATCCCGGCGCGCGGTCTTTTCAGCAAATCTTGCGCGAACCGGCACTCTATACGCACACGCTATACGATGCGATGAGTTCGGTTAACCATCGTGTGGTGGCGCGATTCGACCGTCCTCGGTATCGTCGGTCACCGATAGAAGGGGCGTTCAGATGACCACGCGTGAACAGGCAATCGCGACAGCACTTGAGTTTTTTGACGGTGGGGGTTTTCGCGACCGCCTCGCCGGACTGGTGGCTATCCCGAGCACCTCGCAGGAGCCAGACCACGCGAATGATCTTCAACGGTATCTCGATCACGCGATACAGCCATGGCTGAAACGCATGGGCTTCACCGTCGCCATACACCCAAACCCCAAGCTCGGCTTCGGGCCGATCCTTTTCGCCGAGCGCATGGAGCCGGGTGCCACTCTAACCGCGATCACGTATGGCCACGGCGACACCGTTCGCGGCCTGGACGACCAGTGGGACGCCGGCCTGAAACCCTGGGAACTCAACGAGCAGGGCGACCGCTGGTACGGCCGCGGCACCGCGGACAACAAGGGCCAGCACGCGCTGAACCTCACCGCGCTGGAGCACGCGATCGCCGCGCGCGGCGGCAAGCTCGGCTTCAACCTCAAGCTGATCCTGGAAACCAGCGAGGAACGCGGCTCCAACGGGCTCAAGGAATTCGTCGCCGCCAACGCGCCGGCGCTGGCCGCCGACGTGCTGATCGCGTCGGACGGCCCGCGCGTGGCGCCGGGCATCCCCACCGTCACCACCGGCACCCGCGGCACCTTCCATTTCGACCTAGTGCTGGAACTGCGCGCCGGTGGTGTCCATTCCGGCAACTGGGGCGGCATGATCACCGACCCGGCGATCGTGCTGGCCCACGCGCTGGCCGCGATCTGCGACCGCCACGGCAAGATTCTGGTGCGCGACTGGCTGCCCCGCAACGGCCTGCCGGCCGAGGTGCGTGCCGCCCTGGCCGGGCTGGAACTGCCCAGCGAGGACTCCGCCACCATCGACCCCGACTGGGGCGAACCAGGTTTTTCGGCCGCCGAAAAGGTGTTCGGCTGGACCAGCTTCATCCCGCTGGCCATGCTCGCCGGCCGGCCGGAAAACCCGGTCAACGCCGTCTCGCCCAAGGCCAGCGCCCACTGCCAGATTCGCTACACGGTGGACAGCGACCCGGCGATCTTCGAATCGGCACTGCGCAGCCATCTGGACGCCGCCGGCTTCCCGGAAGTGCAGATCAAGAATGCCGGCATCCGCATGCCCGCCAGCCGCACAGACCTTGCCAACCCCTGGGTCGGCTGGACGGTGCGCAGCATGGAGAAGACGCTGGGCAAACACGTCCAGGTCATCCCCAACAGCGGCGGCGGCTTGCCTGGCGACGTATTCATCGACCACCTGCACGTGCCGCTGGTGTGGATTCCGCATAGCTACAACGGCTGCAAGCAGCACGGCCCCAACGAGCACTTCCTGATCGCCCCGGCCCGCGAGGGGCTGGCCGCCTATACCGGCATCTGGTGGGATCTCGGCGAGCAGGGCACGCCGTAGCCAGGACCGCCGTCGGTCAACCGGCAAAAAAAGGGCGGCGCGAACTATGTCGTGCCGCCCGTCAGGTGCCGCACTCGCATGCGGTCAGGGAGGAGACTGAAGCCAGTCACTTTGCTTCAGGATCATCTTGACAGGGTGGGTATCAACGCAGCGTTAACAAGAGTGCGCATTTTGCCTTCGGTAACATTATCTACATCACATTACCGTGCGTTCGACCCTGAAGGAGCCTGTCATGCCCGTGCCGCCGCCGCGTAGCGGACCCCTCGTTGGCCTGAAGGTGGTGGAGATGGGCCATTATATCGCCGGGCCGTTCTGCACCCGGGTGCTGGCCGATCTGGGTGCCGAGGTGATCAAGGTCGAACCGCCGGGCGGCGACCCGGTGCGCGGCTGGGGCGCCAAGGTCGATGGCAATCCGGTGTGGTTCAGCATCCATGGCCGCAACAAGCTGTCGGTGGTGCTGGATTTGAAGCGGGAGCGCGAGGCGGCGTTGCGGCTGGCGGCGCGGGCCGATGTGCTGGTGGAGAATTTCCGGCCGGGCCAGTTGGAGCGGCTGGGGCTGGGGCCGGACGTGCTGCACGCGGTCAATCCGCGGCTGGTGATCGCCCGGGTCTCCGGCTACGGGCAGGACGGGCCGTATCGCGACAAGCCGGCGTTCGGCGCGATCGGCGAGGCGATCGGCGGCATCCGGCATCTGACCGGGCATCCGGCTGGCGCGTCGGACCTGCCGCCGCCGCGCTGCGGGGTGTCGATCGGCGATGACCTGGCCGGGCTGTATGCGGCGATCGGGCTGCTTTCGGCGGTGTATGAGCGCGATGTGACCGGCACCGGGCGCGGCCGGGTGGTAGATGTCTGCCTGGTCGATTCGGTGCTGAGCCTGATGGAGGGGATGCTGCCGGAATACGCGCTGGACGGGCGGGTGCGCCAGCCGCAGGGCGCCGGCATCGCCACCGCCGCGCCGACCAACACCTATCCCTGTGCGGACGGCAAGTGGCTGTGCATCGCTGGCAATTCCGACCCGATCTTCGGCCGGCTGATGGCGGCGATCGGGCGGGCGGAGCTGGCCGAGGCGCCGCGCTTCCGCACCAATGCCGACCGCTGTGCCCATGTCGCGGAGTTGGATGGGATTATCGCCGGCTGGAGCCGCGGCTTGCCGGCGGCCGAGGCGGAGGCGCTGCTGGAGGCGGCCGATGTGCCGGCGGCGCGGCTGTTCGACATCGCCGACGCGGCGGCCGACCCGCATCTGCGCGCCCGCAAGTCGGTGCAGCAGGTCGATGATCCGCTGATCGGCCGGACGCTGCATTTCGGCCCGGCGATCCGGCTGGACGGCGCCGACCCGGCTTCGGTGGTCGGCTGGACCGGGCCGGCGCTGGGGGCGCATCAGGCTTATGTGATGGGGACGCTGCTCGGAGGCTGATCCTGGCGCGAAATGCGTGACCTGAGGGCGGTTGTTGAAGTAATGTCTCAGCCATGCGCCCGATCCGCCTGTTGTCGCGTCTGTTGGTGTTCGCGGTTCTGGCCGCCGGGCTGGCGGCCTGCGGCGCGTCCTCCGACACCGGATCGGAGTACGGCGTGGCGATGGGCCGTTCGTCGCGGGCGCCCGGCGTGGCCTGCGCGCCGTTCGCCCGCGAGTTGTCCGGCATCGCGCTGTATGGCGACGCGGCCGACTGGTGGCACCAGGCCGGCGGCCGCTACCAGCGCGCCGACCGCCCGATGCTGGGCAGCGTGCTGGTGTTCCGCCGCTCCGGACGGCTGCCGTCCGGCCACGTCTCGGTGGTGTCGCGCATCCTGGACGCGCGGCGGGTGCAGGTGACGCAGGCCAACTGGGTGCCGGGGGAACTGGACCGCGACCAGCTGGTGGTGGACGTGTCCGGGGAGAATGACTGGTCTTCGGTGCGGGTGTGGTACCCGCCGGTGCGCCAGCTTGGCATCCACAGCTATGCGACCTACGGCTTCATCCTGCCGCGCCGCCCGGCGACGCATGACGAATTGCTGCGCGCGACCGCGCCGGCGGCACGTTATGCGCTCGATACCCGCGGCCGGCCGCCACCCCGCGCCCGGCTGGCTGGCGGTTGAGCCGGCATTACGGTTCGTTCAGTCTGCGCACCGGGCGCAAACATCGCTTGCATCGGCCGCGCCGTCAGGCCATGTCCTAGGGGAGACGGGGCGCAACCTTGACGCGGCGATCTGGCGCGTCGGCTCGAACGGGCGGAGGAACCAATGGGTAGTTTCAGCATCTGGCACTGGATGATCGTGTTGGCCGTGGGCCTGCTGCTGTTCGGCGGCGGCGGCAAGATCAGCGGAATCATGGGCGACATGGCCAAGGGCATCAAGTCGTTCAAGAAGAACATGGCCGAGGAGGACGACGCCTCGATGGAAGCCACGGCCGAGAAGCCGTCCGGCACCATCAAGGGTCCGGCGACGCCGGCCGCCGCCACCACCACCACGCAGTCGACCGCGGCGAACCACAGCTAGCCAGGCCGCGCGGCGCCGCCCTCTGGTCGGCACGACGCATCTGGGCGACGATGCGGCTCCTTTCGCTCGGAGCACGCCATGATCACAGCCAGCCAGACGGGCTACCGCATCGCCGCCACGCCGCAAACCGTTCGCTGGGGCACGTTCGACGCCGCCTATCCGCCGGTCCTGACCGTCGCGTCGGGCAGCACGGTGGTGCTGGAGTGCGTCTCCGGCAGCCCCGAGGTGATGCCGCCGCCCGGCGCCGGCTTCGCCATTCCGCCGGCGCTGGCGGCGATTCATGCCGCCAACCCGCCGCGCGGCGGCGGGCATATCATCACCGGCCCGGTGGCGATTGAGGGTGCCGAGCCCGGCGATATGCTGGAAGTGAAGATCGACCGGATCGAACTCGGCGCCGACTGGGGGTATTGCGGCTTCCGCCCGCTGGCTGGCACCCTGCCGGAGGATTTTCCCGAGCGCTTTCTGACCCATATCCCGGTGGACCGGGCGGCCCGCACCTGCCGGCTGCCTTATGGCGTGGAACTGAAGCTGGCGCCGTTCTTCGGGGTGATGGGGGTGGCGCCGCCGCCGGCCTACGGCACGATCTCGACCGTCCAGCCGCGTGAGCATGGCGGCAACCTGGACAACAAGGAGGTCGGCGAGGGCAGCACGCTGTTCCTGCCGGTCTGGGCGCCGGGGGCGCTGTTCTCGGCCGGCGACGGGCATGGCGTGCAGGGCGATGGCGAGGTGTGCATCAACGCGCTGGAGATCTGCCTGACCGGCACCTTCACCTTCACGCTGCACAAGAAAACCGGCGCCGCGCCGCTGCTGGCCTTCCCACGCGCCGAAACCGCGACGCATTTCATCACCATGGGGCTGAACGAGGACCTCGACCTGGCGATGAAGCAGGCGCTGCGCGAGATGATCGCCTTCATCTGCAGCCGCTCCAACCTGTCGCGCCAGCAAGCCTACCAGTTCTGCTCGCTGGCGGTGGATTTCCACGTGACCCAGACGGTGAACGGCGAAAAGGGCGTGCACGGCATGCTCAGGAAGGGGCTGCTGTTCTAGAAACCACCAGATATTGCGGTCGCGGCAAAGTTTTCCACAAGTTTTTGCGTCTCACGACTCGAAGGCACTTTGCCTGCCGGCGCGTTCCAGTTACCCTATGTTGTGTTCTATCTGGAAGGACCCACGACATGGAGTGGAACGAGGAGATCATCGCGCGGCTGCGCGGGCTCTGGTCGGAAGGGCTTTCCACCGCCGAGATCGGGCGGCGGATGGGCATCTCGAAGAATGCCGTGGTCGGCAAGGCGCACCGGTTGAACCTGCCGCCGCGTCCGTCACCGATCCGCCGCGACGGTGCCGCACCCGGCAATGCGCCGCCGCGTTCGGCGCCGCCCCGCCGGATGACCGGCCCGACCCTGCCGCCGCTGCCGGCGGTGCCGGGCCAGGCGGCGGGCACGACAGCGCCGCCACCCGCCGCCCCGGTGACGGTGAGGCCGGCGCCACGCCCGGCGCTGCCGGTGTCCCGCCCGGTGGCGGTGCGGCCGGCGCCGTTCCGCAGCGGCCGGATGGCCAGCTGCTGCTGGCCGATCGGCGAACCGGGCACCAAGGCCTTCCATTTCTGCGACGCCGAGGCGCTGGCCGGCAAGCCGTACTGCGCCGCCCACGCCCAGCTGGCCTATGTCAAAGTGCGTGACCGCCGGGACGACGCGGCCGCCTGATCGCGGGACGCGCCGCGGGTTCGTGCGGCGCAGGCGCGGCTGTGCCCAAACGGGGCGTTGCGGGCGCCGCGGCGTCCGCGTATCGTTTGCTGGCGGCGGGTGTGATCCTGCGCCAGAACAAGGACATTCCGCCGATGTGTTGGGGCAGCACGCCACGTGCCGTCCCGTTCACGAGGGCGTCCGGGGAGCCGTGCGGAGCAATCGTCCAGTGATGCAGGATGCTGGCGAGGCGGCATGCATTTCCGGTATCCGACGCCCCCAGAGGGGAAGAGGCGGAGCGGCGATGCCGAACGGAATCGTGAAGTGGTTCAACCCGACCAAAGGCTACGGGTTCATTGCGCCGGATACCGGGGGCAAGGATGTGTTCGTGCATATCAGCGCGGTGCAGAAGGCCGGCATGCGCAGCCTGAACGAAGGCCAGAAGCTCGGTTTCGAGATCGAGCAACAGCAGAACGGGCGTGCCGCCGCGGTGGAACTGGTGGCGCGCGACTGAGTGCGGCGCTTGCGTCGCGGACAGATACCGGCCTAGACAGGCGCGCAGCACCGGTTTGCGATGGCCAGTAATGGTTGTACGCAATCCTGGTCTGCGTCCTGCACCAGGGGGATCTCCCTTATTCACTTCGATTGTGTTACGCTTCGAGTCGCTGATATGGCCGACCGGTTGCGTGGCCGACCGTGGACTGTCTTGTGACGCGCGTCTGAGCGCCACGAACCAAGATTGCGGAAGGATCAGCGTATGAGCCATGCGACGCAACCCGAGCGCTCGATCGCGCCGCATACCGCACTGGATGCCAACGATGTCAGGGTGGCGTATCGCCGCTGGGCACGCATCTATGATGCGTCGTTCGGCAGCATTTCCGCCTTCGCGCGCCGGCGGGCGATCGATGTCGTCAATCGCCTGCCCGGCACCCAGGTGCTGGAGATGGGCGTCGGCACCGGCCTGGCGCTGCCGCACTACACCAGGGACAAGCGGGTGATCGGCATCGACCTGTCTGCCGAGATGCTGGTCCATGCCCGGACGCGGGTCATCGAGCGGAATCTCACCAACGTGGATGCGCTGCTGGAACTGGATGCCGAGGCGACCGGGTTCGAGGAAGGGCGATTCGACATCGCGGTGGCGATGTTCGTCGCCTCCGTGGTGCCGCATCCGCGGCGGTTGCTGGCCGAAATGCGCCGCGTGGTGCGGCCGGGCGGGCATATCCTGTTCATCAACCATTTTGCCGCCGAGCGCGGCCCGCGCTGGTGGGTGGAACGCGCCCTGGCGCCGGCCTCGCGGGCGCTGGGCTGGCACCCGGATTTCGCCGTGGACGCGCTGTTTCCCGCCGCCGACCGGCAGGCGGCAAACCTCGCCGCGATGCCTCCATTGGGGTTGTTCACCCTGGCGCAGCTGACCAACTGAGGCTGCGCTCGGCGCATCGGCCACGATCGTTGCGCAACGCGGCAACGGGGGGCCTTGATCTCCGGCGTTGGGTCTAGTAGCCCACAGGATGCAGCGGGGGCCGCGTAGGGGCCTTCGCTTCGCAGCGCGTATTCTCAGCGGGATGAATCGGCCGATGCACCACCTCCGGCGGCTTTTCGCCAAATTCTCGATCACCGCCGGCTGGGCGGCAGCGGCCCTGGTTGTGGGCATGACCGCGCTGGCGGGTGCTGCCTGGGCGCAGGACGCCCACGTGGTGGAACCGCTGCCGTGGCAGATGGGCATGCAGCCTCCCGGCAGCCCGGTGGCCGTGGCCGTCGACCACCTGAACGACGTGGTGAACGTGATCATCGTCCTGATCACCCTGATGGTCGCCATCCTGCTGGGCTGGTGCATGTATCGTTTCAACATCAAGCGCAACCCGACGCCGAGCCAGACCGCCCATAACACGCTGCTGGAGGTCGCCTGGACGGCCATCCCGGTGCTGATCCTGGTCGGCATCGCCATCCCCAGCTTCCGGCTGGTGTATTACCAGGACCGGACCCACGATGCCGACATGACGCTGAAGGTCACCGGGCACCAGTGGTACTGGGAATACACCTACGTCGATAACGGCAATATCGACTTCGCCAGCCGAATCATTGCCGATGAAGACCTCAAGCCGGGCCAGCCGCGCATGCTGGCGGCGGATGAGCCGCTGGTGCTGCCGATCGGCAAGAATGTTCGCATCCTGACCACCAGCGCCGATGTGATCCACAGCTTCTTCGTCCCGTCGCTCGGTGTGCAGCGCTATGCGATCCCCGGCCGCACCATCGAGACCTGGGTGCGCATCGACAAGCCCGGCACCTATTACGGTGAATGCAACCAGATCTGCGGCACCGACCACAGCCGGATGCCGATCGATGTTCGTGGTGTCACCCAGGCCGAGTTCACCGCCTGGGTGGAAATGGCGAAAAAGAAGTATGCCGTGAACCAGCAAGCGGCACCGGCGACCATGGCCGCGGCCCAACCTGCCCAATTGCCGGTCCCGGTGGCCGTTGCCGAAATTCAGCACTGACCGATCCGTTGGTGCATGAAGGAGAGCTAAGATGAGTGCTTCCGATCACACGCGCGACGCGGTTGATCTCGCCCATGCCGGCCATGCCCACGCGGAGCACCACAAGCCGGGCTTCTTCCGGCGCTGGCTGTGCAGCACCAACCACAAGGATATCGGCACCCTCTATCTGCTCTTCTCGGTGATGAGCGGGCTGATCGGTGGCTTTCTGTCGATGGAGATGCGGGCCCAACTCGCGCAACCCGGCATGCACCTGGTCCAGACCGGTCAGGAATGGAACGCGCTGGTCACCTCGCATGGCCTGATCATGATCTTCTTCACGGTCATGCCCGGCCTGATCGGCGGTTTCGGCAACTGGTTCGTGCCACTGATGATCGGCGCGCCGGACATGGCGTTCCCGCGGCTGAACAACATCAGCTTCTGGCTGCTGCCCCCGGCGCTCTGCCTGGTGCTGGGCGGCCACTTCTTCGGCGAGGGCGCCGGGGTCGGCTGGACGCTGTATCCGCCGCTGTCCAACTCGACCTATCAGAGCGGCCCGGCGGTTGATTTCGTGCTGTTCGGGTTGCATCTGGCCGGCATCTCCTCGGTGCTCGGCGCGATCAACTTCATCACCACGATCTTCAACATGCGCGCGCCCGGCATGACGCTGCACAAGATGCCGCTGTTTGCCTGGGCGATCCTGGTTGATGCCTTCCTGCTGCTGCTGGCGATCCCGGTGCTGGCCGGTGCGATCACCATGTTGATCACCGACCGCAATTTCGGCACCTCGTTCTTCGACCCGCAGGGCGGCGGCGACCCGGTGCTGTTCCAGCATCTGTTCTGGTTCTTCGGCCATCCTGAAGTCTACATCATGATCCTGCCGGCCTTCGGCATCATCAGCCACGTCGTCTCCACCTTTTCGCGCAAGCCGATCTTCGGCTATCTCGGCATGGTCTATGCGATGATCGCCATCGGTGTGGTCGGCTTCGTGGTGTGGGCACATCACATGTTCGTCTCGGGCATGAGCGTCGACACCCGCGCCTACTTCATGGCCGCGACCATGGTCATCGCGGTGCCAACCGGCATCAAGGTGTTCTCCTGGATCGCCACCATGTGGGGCGGTTCGATCGAGATGAAGACGCCGATGCTGTGGGCGGTTGGCTTCATCTTCCTGTTCACCATCGGCGGCGTGACCGGTGTTGTGGTGGCCAACGCGCCGATCGACGAGACGCTGCACAACACCTACTACGTGATCGCGCATTTCCACTACGTGCTGTCGCTGGGCGCGGTGTTCGGGCTGTTCTGCGGCTTCTACTACTGGATCGGCAAGATGAGCGGCCATCAGTACCCGGAGAAGCTCGGCCAGATCCACTTCTGGATCACCTTCGTCGGCGTCAACGTAACCTTCTTCCCGATGCACTTCCTCGGCCTCGCCGGCATGCCGCGCCGCTATCCGGATTATCCGGACGCCTTTGCCGGCTGGAACCTGGTCTCCTCGGTTGGCGCCGCGATCGCCGGGGTGTCGGTGCTGTTCTTCCTCTACGTCTGCTTCCGCACCTTCACCAACAAGGAGCCTGTGGCCGACAACTACTGGGGGCCGAGTGCGACCACGCTGGAGTGGACGGTCTCTTCCCCGCCGCCCTTCCACACCTTCGAGGAATTGCCGCGCATCCGCTGAGCATGCGCGCTGATCGGACCATGACATGACTGACACTGCGGTTATTGGCGACGGTCAGGGGGCCGCACAGTCCCCTCGGCCGCTCGGCGCCGCTGCCGACCTGGGCGCTGGCGTCGCCGGCCTGTCGACCGCCGCCGATTGGTTCGCCCTGCTCAAGCCGCGGGTGATGACGCTGGTGGTGTTCACCGGCTGGATCGGTCTGCTGGTGGCGCCCGGCAGCCTGCATCCGGTGCTCGCCTTCACCGCGGTGCTCAGCATCGCGGTCGGCGCCGGGGCGGCAGGTGCCATCAACATGTGGTACGACCGCGACATCGACCTGGTGATGCGCCGCACCCGCAACCGCCCGATCCCTGCCGGCCGCATCGCCGCCGGCGAGGCGCTGGCCTTCGGCATCGTACTCGCGGTCGCCTCGGTGCTGGTGATGGGCCTGGCGACCAACGTCATGGCGGCCGTCGCCCTGGCGGTATCGATCGGCTACTACGTCTTCATCTACACGATGTGGCTGAAGCGCAGCACGCCGCAGAACATTGTCATCGGCGGCGCCGCCGGTGCCTTCCCGCCGATCATCGGCTGGATCGCGGTGACCGGGCATCTGGCGCTGATGCCGATCCTGATGTTCGCCATCATCTTCTTCTGGACGCCGCCGCATTTCTGGTCTCTGGCGCTGTGGGCGAACAGCGACTACCAGCGCGCCGGCGTGCCGATGCTGCCGGTGGTGGCCGGCGCCAAGGAAACAAGGCGGCAGATCGTGCTGTACACGCTGCTGCTGGTGCCGCTGACCGTGTCGCCCTGGGCGCTGGGCGTCGCCGGGCCGATCTACGGGCTCTCCGCGCTGGTGCTGGGGCTCGGCTTCCTGGTCGCGGTCTGGCGGGTGGCGCGCGACCGGCAGGATGCCGCCGGGGTCAGCCTGACCAATGACGCGCCGGCCCGTGCCGCGTTCAAGTATTCCATCCTGTATCTGTTCGTGCTGTTCGCCGCGATGGCTGTCGACCGGCTGGTCGGTTAGCACGCCATGGGCATGGACAACGAGATCGAGAAGGTGCCGCTGTCGCGCGCCGAGTCGGAGGCGGTGGCCCGCCGGCGGCGCGGCCGCAACTGGGCGATGCTGATCGTGCTGCTGGCGATCGTGGCGCTGTTCTTCGCCATCTCGATCGTCAAGCTTTCCGGCCAGCAGTAGCCGCGATGGCCGCCCCGCACAGGCCCCGCCGAAGCCGCCTGCTGGCCCTCACTTTGGGCGGCGTGGTGGCCGGCATGGTCGGCATGTCATTCGCCGCGGTGCCGCTGTATCGGGTGTTCTGCGCCGCCACCGGCTATGGCGGCACGCCGAAGATCGGACCCTCGGTCAGCCCCGGCGTCATCGCCCGCGCGATCGAGGTGCGGTTCAACGCCGACACCCATCCCGCGCTGCCCTGGCGCTTCGCCCCGGTCGAACACGCGGTGCGGCTGCAACTGGGCGAGGAGCGGCTGGCCTTCTACACCGCCACCAACCAGGGCGAGCGGCCGATCACCGGCGTTGCCACCTACAACGTCACCCCCGACAAGGCGGCGAAATACTTCCACAAGACCGCCTGCTTCTGCTTCGACCAGCAAACCCTGGAGCCGGGGCGCGAAATGCAGTTCCCGCTCAGCTTCTACGTCGACCCGGCGCTGGCCACCGATCCGGCCACCGCCGATGTGCACAGCATCACGCTGTCCTACACCTTCTTCCGCAGCGTGGTGGACGCCGAGCGCGCCGGAGCGCTGGCCGCCGCCGGTCCGCATGTCGGGCGGCGGCTGGAATGACGGCGTCTTTCACCCCGGCGGCACTTCCCCTCCCGCAGCGCCGCGCCGCATTCGCCCTTGATGCCGGCGCTATTTTGGCGATGATGCGGGCACTCTCTCGGATGGACATGGCATGAGCGACCCCCACGGCGGCACCATCATCACGCATTCCGGCCTCAAGCAGCCGTATCACCTGGTCGATCCCAGCCCGTGGCCGATCATCGGCGCGTTCTTCGGCGCGATGACGCTGTTCGGCATCGCCATCGTCGCCCACTACCCCACCTACCTGCCGCTGATCATCGGCATCGTCGGCGTGCTGTGCGTGATGTTCTTCTGGTGGCGCGATGTCATCAGGGAGAGCCGCACCGCCGGCGTGCACACCCCGGTGGTGCGCCTCGGCCTGCGCTACGGCATGGCGCTGTTCATCTGCAGCGAGGTGATGTTCTTCGTCGCCTTCTTCTGGGCGTTCTTCCACTTCGCGCTGTTCCCCGAGCATGTGCTGGGCGTCACCGGTGCGGCGGTCTGGCCGCCGGCCGGGGTCGAGACCTTCGACCCGTTCCACCTGCCGTTCCTCAACACCATGATCCTGTTGCTGTCCGGCTGCACCGTCACCTGGGCGCATCACTCGCTGCTGGAGGGCGACCGCAGGGGCCTGCTGACCGGCTTGGCGCTGACCGTGCTGCTGGGGGCGAGCTTCACCTTCTTCCAGGTGGTGGAATACTCCGATGCCCCGTTCCATCTGTGGGGCGGCGTCTATCCCGGCGTGTTCTTCCTCGCCACCGGCTTCCACGGCTTCCACGTCATCGTCGGCACGATGTTCCTGATCGTCTGCTATTTCCGCGCGCTGGGCGGCGGCTTCACGCCGTCGCGGCATTTCGGCTTCGAGGCGGCGGCCTGGTACTGGCATTTCGTGGACGTGGTGTGGCTGTTCCTGTTCATCTGCATCTACTGGTGGGGCCACGGCGTCATCGCCCCGGAGTGATCGACGCCCAAGTGACCGGCGCCCGATTGATCGACGCCCTGGCATGACCGAGGCAGCGCCGCCGCCCTGGTGGCAGGCCGCGCTGCGCTGCCGCTGCCCCCGCTGCGGCCAGGGCAAACTGTTTCGCGGGCTGCTGACGGTGCGCGAAACCTGCCCGGTCTGTGCCCTGGACCTTCGGGCGCACGATTCCGGCGACGGCCCGGCGGTGCTGGTGATCTTCGTGCTCGGCGCCTTCGTGGTCGGCCTGGCGTTCTGGGTTGAATTCCGCTTCGAGCCGCCGTTCTGGGTGCATGCGCTGCTGTGGCCCAGCATCATCCTGCCGGGCAGCGTGGCTCTGATGCGCCCGATGAAGGCGGCGCTGGTTGCCCTGCAGTTCCGCCACCGCGCCACCGAGATGGGGTTATGACCTCGCGTGCCCGCCGCCTGCTGATCCCCACCCTGTCCACCGTCGTCATGCTGGCGGTGCTGCTGGCACTCGGCACCTGGCAGGTCGAGCGGCTGCACTGGAAGCTCGGCATCCTGCAGCAGATCGCCAGTGCCGAATCGCAGCCCCCGGTGCCGCTCGGCGCCACCCCGCCACCGTACACCAAGATCAGCGTCACCGGCACCTTCCGCCCCGACGGGCTGGCCTATTACGGCTCGCAAACCGGCAACACCAGGCGCGGCCTGATGCTTGGCGCCCAGCAGCTCGCGGTGCTGGACCGGCCGGGCGCGCTGCCGATCCTGATCGATCGCGGCTGGGTGCCGCTGCCGGCCGAGCCAGAGGGGGCGCCGCCGGTCGGCCCCACCACGGTGATCGGCTATGTCCATGCTCCCGACACCCCCGGCACCTTCTCGGCCACCGACGACCCGAAGGCCCGCCGCTTCTACACGCTGGCGCCCGCCACCATCGCCCGTGCGCTCGGCCTGCCCGCCGTCACCCCGTTCGCCATCATCGCCATGGGCGAAGCGCCGCCCTCCGGCATCCCGGCGCCGGCGCGCCACCTGCCGCAGCCGCCGAACAACCATCTCGAATACATCATCACCTGGTATGGCTTCGCCATCACCCTGCTGATCTTCTACATCCTCTACACCCGCAAGGTGCTGCGCTCATGATCCCCAACGCCCCCACCGCCTACCAGCGCCTCACCGCCCGCGCCGCCCGCATCGCCACCATTGGCGAGGCCGCGGCGATGCTCGGCTGGGATGCCTCGGCAATGATGCCGGAAGGCGGTGGTGCCGCGCGCGGCGACCAGCTGGCGGTGCTGGCCGGCCTCGCCCACGGCCTGGCCACCGCGCCGGACGTCGCCGACGACCTCGCCGACGCCGAGGCCGCGCCACCATCCGACCCGTGGGACGCCGCCAACCTCGCGCTGCTGCGCCACGCCCACACCCGCGCCACCGCCATCCCGGCCGATCTGGTCGAAGCCCAGGCGCGCGCCAACTCCGCCTGCGAGAAAATCTGGCGCGAGGCCCGCCGCACCGCCGATTTCGCCCTGGTCCGCCCGCATCTGGCCGAGGTGGTCTCGCTGGTCCGCCAGCAGGCCGCCGCCCTCGCCCCCGCCCTCGGCCTCTCCCCCTACGACGCTCTGATGGACGGCTACCAGCGCGGCATCGGCGCCGCCGACGTCGCCCCGGTGTTCGCCGCCTACGAAACCTTCCTGGCCGACGCCCTGCCGCGCGCCGAGGCGCTGCAGGCCGCCCGCCCCGCCGTCATCCGCCCCGCCGGCCCGTTCGCCGCCGCAACGCAGGAGGCGCTGTGCCGCCGCCTCTCCGCCCGCGCCGGGCTGGAAGCCGCGCACTCCCGCCTCGACCGCTCCGCCCACCCGTTCTGCGGCGGCACGCCGACCGACGTGCGCATCACCACCCGCTACAACGAGCAGGATTTCGGCCAGAGCCTGATGGGGGTGATGCACGAAACCGGCCACGCCCTCTACGAACGCGGCCTGCCCACCGCCTACGCCCGTCAGCCGGTGGGGGAAGCCGCCGGAATGGCCGCCCATGAATCCCAGTCCCTCATCATCGAGATGCAGGCCTGCCGCTCCGACCCCTACATCGCCTGGCTCGCCCCCGAACTGCACTCCAACTTCGGCGGTGACCCCGCCGCCTACGCCCCCGCCAACCTCTCCCGCCTCTGGCGCCATATCGAGCGCGGCTGCATCCGCGTCGATGCCGACGAGATGACCTACCCCGCCCACGTCATCCTGCGCTTTCGCCTGGAGCAGGCCCTGGTCAACGGCGACCTCCTGGTTGCCGACCTGCCCGGCGCCTGGAACGACGGCCTCGCCGGCCTGCTCGCCATCACGCCCCCCGACGACGCCCAGGGCTGCCTGCAGGACATCCACTGGTACGACGGCGCCATCGGCTACTTCCCCAGCTACACCCTCGGCGCCATGGCCGCCGCCCAACTGATGGCCGCCGCCCGCCGCGCCGTGCCGGACCTCGACCCCGGCCTCGCCCGCGGCGACCTCGCCCCGCTGCTGGGCTGGCTGCGCGCCAAGGTGCACGGCGTCGGCAGCCTGCTCGGCTTCAACGACCTGCTGCGCGCCGCCACCGGCAAACCGCTCGACCCCAGCGCTTTCACTGCGCATCTCACGGCGCGGTATCTCAGGTAAGGAAGCAGCGCCTTTTTTGAAAAAAAGCGCGCAAAAAACTTCATCCCTTGAAGACTCCGTACACTCAAAGGATGAAAAGTTTTTTTGCTTCTTTTTGTTCACAAAAAGAAGATTCTTCCTACCCTTCCTTCAATTTCCCTAGTTTCTGCAGGTACGGCGCCGCCGCCGCCGCCGTGGCCGCCTCCAGTGCCCGATACTCCGCCACCACCAGCGCGCCTGCCGCGGTCAGCCGTGCCCCGCCGCCGCCGCTGCCGCCGGCCGCGGTTTGCACCACCGCCGCTCCCAGGCCGCGATTGAGGTCTTCCACCAGTTCCCAGGCCCGCCGGTACGACATCTTCAGCGCTCGCCCGGCGCCGGAGATCGAGCCGTTGGCGGCGATCGCCTCCAGCAGCGCGATTTTGCCCGGCCCGATCCGCCCGCCGCTGGCCAGGTCGACGCGGATGCTCAGGCGGTGTGACAGGGGGGGTACGCTCGGCATGCTGCGAGCCAACCACGCCGCCCGATTGGTTGCAAACCGGCGGTGCCTCCGGAACCCTCAAAACGGATGAAAAGTTTTTTTGCTTCTTTTTGTTCACAAAAAGAAGACCTTCCTCCTCCCGTTAATCTCCCTTCAACCCGGGTCCGTCATCATCCCGCCCAGACCTGGAGCGGGACAAAATGCCTGCGCTGCCTTTCGTCGATGTCAACTTGTTCGTCCATAACGGCGCCGCCACCGTCGCCGCCGCGATCGACAGTGTGCTGGCGCAGAGCTGGCCGAACCTCACCCTGACGCTGATCGATGATGGCTCCGGCGACGCGACGCCCGATATCCTCGCCGCCTATGCCGCGCGTGACCCGCGCATCCGCCGCAAGACCAACCGCCATAATGGCGGCGCGATCGGCGGATTTCAGCGGGCGTTCTGGTTCGGCGATGCCGATTTCGTGCTGCCGAAATCCGCCGACGACCTGATCGCGCCGGATTTCATCGCCAGGACGATTGAAATTCTGCTCGTGCATTCGAATGCAGCGATGTGCCACGCCCAGGGCGCGGTGTTCCGCGACGGTATGCCCGGGCAACAGCCCTACCCGGCCAGCCACGCGCTGCACGCGGTCGGCCGGGACCCCCTGGCCCGCACCCGCCATGTCATGCAGCACTACACCAGCTCGCCGAGTTTCTGGGGCATCTACCGCCGCGCCGCGGTCGACCAGTTGGCGCCGATCCGCTGCCGGGCCGGCTGGGACCATGCGCTGCTGGCCGAACTGGCGCTGTACGGCGAAATCCGCCACGTCGCCGCGCCACTCTACCTGCGCCGCGACGGCGGCAAGCCGGTGCTGCAACTGGCCCGCGCCGCCACCGAGCAGGGCATGCGCGGCGTGGCCCTCGATGACGCGCTGGGCGAACTGCGCTGGCGCACGCCGCTGATCACCACCGCCTACGCCCATCTGGAGACCTTCGCCGCCACAAGGCTGGAGGTCGCCCAGCGCGCCGGCCTGATGCGCCTGGCCGTGGAGGTGTTCCGCAGCCGCTGGCTCGCTCCGATGCGAAAGGAGGCCGCCACCCTGCGCGCCCATCTGCCGGCGCTGACCGCCCGCCTCGCCACCCTCGATGCGACGATCATGCATTGGAATGCACGCGCGCTGGCCGAGGTGGTGCGCGGTGCCGAGACCATCCTGAACGACGAGGATTTCACCGCCGAGCAGCTGGAAATCGCCGCCCTCGCCGGCGACGCCCATCGCCGCGCGGCCTGAGGGATACGGCATGGACGCAACCCCCCCGATCCGCCTGCATATCGGCTGCGGCGCCAACCTGCTGCCAGGCTGGGTCAATATCGACAGCGTTGCCCGCGCTGCCGGCGTTCGCGACGATATCGACCTCACCGCCTTGCCGTGGCCGGATGCCAGCGTCGATGCGGTGCTGGCCGAGCATGTGTTCGAGCATTTCTCGTTCGACGAGGAGGCCAGAATCTGGCCCGAGATGGCGCGAATTCTGCGCCCTGGCGGGGTTTTGACCGTCGAAATGCCCGATTTCGAGTGGGTTTGCGCCTGTTTTTTGAACGCCGAGGACCAGTTTCGCGCCTTCTACCAGGTTGGCCACCCCGACCACTACGCCGGCTGCGGCACCGCGCTGGATCAGCGCTGGGGCATCCTGCAGACGATGTTGTTCGGCAACCAGAACGGCGCCGGCCAGTTCCATCGCAGCGCCTACACCGAAGCCAAACTGCGCGCCCTGGCGGCGATGACCGGGTTCGCCGAAATCGCTGTCACCCGCCGTTTCAACAAGGGCGGGCAAGCCTTGCGCGCCGTCCTCACCCGCTGAGAGGTCGCCATGCGCGTGTTCATCACCGGCATCGCCGGATTCCTCGGCAGCCACTTGGCGGAGCGCCTGCTGGCAATGGGCCACCACGTGGTCGGCGTTGACAGCCTGCTCGGCGGCGAGCTCGTCAATGTGCCGCCGGAGGCCGAGTTCTACCAGTATGATTGCCGCGATTTCAACGCCATGGCCAAGGTCAGCCAGGGCTGCGAGCTGGTCTATCACTGCGCCGCCACCGCCTATGAGGGGCTCAGCGTGTTCGTCCCGGCGATGGTGATGGACAACATCGTCACCGGCTCGGTGGGCGTGTTCTCGGCGGCGATCGCCAACGGCGCCAGGCGGATCGTGTTCTGCTCCTCGATGGCCCGCTACGGCACCAACCAGGTGCCATTCCTGGAAAGCTACGCGCCGCGCCCGCAAGACCCGTACGGCATCGCCAAGGTCGCGGCCGAGCAGGCGCTGATCAACCTGGCCGGCGTCCACGGCATCGAATACGCTATCGCCGTGCCGCACAACATCATCGGCGCGCGGCAGAAATTCGACGACCCATACCGCAACGTCGCCGCCATCATGGCCAACATGATGCTGCAGAATCGCTCGCCGTTCATCTACGGCGACGGCGAACAAAGCCGATGCTTTAGCCATGTCGAAGACTGCCTGTCCTGCCTGCTGGCGCTCGGCCTGTCGGATCGCGGCGTCGGCGAAGTGGTCAACATCGGCCCGGACGAGGAATTCGTCACCGTCAACCACCTGTTCCGCACCCTGAAAGGCATCGTCGGCTTCGAAGGCCAGGCGATCCACATCACCGACCGGCCGCAGGAGGTGAAGCACGCCGCCTGCAGCAGCGCCAAGGCCCGCCGCCTGCTGGATTACCGCACCACACGCGGGCTGGAGGAGGGGCTGGGCGATCTGGTTGCCTATATCCGCAGCGTCGGGCCACGCAAGTTTCGCTACCATCTGGACATTGAAATCCGCAACCAGCGGACGCCGAAGACGTGGACGGAGAGACTCATGTAAGGGAAGGGTTCTTTTTTGAAAAAAAGAACCAAAAAACCCATCTGCCTTGCAACAACGTCGCCGCGGAGAGTCCGGAGTCTCCAAAACGGATGAAAAGTTTTTTTGCTTCTTTTTGTTCACAAAAAGAAGACCTTCCTGCCTTCCTGTGCCACGCTGCCGCTCATGCGAATCCACATCCAGACCCCCGCCCCCCCGGCCGACGGCAGCGTCGATCCGTTCATCATCACCGCGACCGAGATGGAGGAAGCCGCCGCCCGTGCCGGCGACAGCACGCCTTTGGCGCTGAGCTTCGGCCACGATGCCGCAGGCTTTGCCGCCGGGATGGCCGATGCCGAGGTGCTGATCGGCTCCACCACGCAACTGGCGCACCAGTTCCCGGTCGCGGCACCGCAGTTGCGGCTGATTTCCTGCACCTCGTCCGGCATGGACAAGCTGATGCCGTTCGACTGGCTGCCGCCCGGCGTGGTGCTGCTCAACAACCGCGGCGCGCACGGCCCCAAGCTCGGTGAATACGTGCTGATGGCGCTGCTGATGCTGGCCGCCCGGGTGCCGGCCTACGCCACCCAGCAGCGGGAAGGTGTCTGGAAGTCGCACTTCACCCCGACCTTGCGTGGCCGCCGGCTGCTGGCGATCGGCACCGGCGATCTCGGCGGCGCCGGCGCGCGGGAGGCGCGGCGCTACGGCATGGTCGCCACCGGCCTGCGCACCCGCCCCGCCCCGCATCCGGATTTCGACACCGTGCTCGGCGCCGATGCGCTGGATGCGGCGTTGGCGCAGACCGAGTTCCTGCTGCTGGCCTGCCCGCTGACGCCTGCCACCCGCGACCTGATGGACCGCCGCCGGCTCGGCCTGCTGCCGGCGGGGGCGGCGGTGATCAATGTCGGCCGCGGCGGCCTCTTGGACCAGGAGGCGCTGTGCGACCTGCTGGAGTCCGGCCACCTGTCCGGCGCGGTGATCGACGTCACCACGCCCGAGCCGCTGCCGCCCGATGCGCGGGCCTGGCGGACCCGCAACCTGCTGGTCACCCCGCACGCCTCGGCGGACGACCCGCACACCTACAACGCCTACAGCCTGGACATCTTCTTCGCCAACCTGCGCGCCGCGCGGGAGGGCAAGCCGATGCCCAACCTGGTGGATATCGCACGCGGCTACTGAGCGGCTATTTCAGGCCGAACAGGTCGTAGGCGCGGGCAGCCGGCGGCCAGAACGCGATCACATCGGCGCGGTGCAGGGTGGCGGCAATCAGGAACGCCACCAGCACCCCGATGCTGAGGCTCCAGGCAAACAGCAGCGTGGCGGAGTCGCGCGCGCTGCGCTGTGGCGGTGTCGGTGGGTGAGCCTGGAAGCGGCCGGGCACCAGATGCTCGGCGACCAGCCTCTCAGCCGCCGGGGGCGGCGGCGTCGGGTCGATGCGGGGCAGCCGCGGCGTGGCTGCGGCAGGCTCGGCCGATGGCGCGGCGGTGAGTCTGTCTCTTAT